>DGVK01000056.1:19367-22460 GCA_002395905.1 Verrucomicrobia bacterium UBA4286
ATGTACAAGCTCCAGCGCAAACGAACGCGGCGTCTCGTGGGAAACGAGGCGCCGCGCCTTTGTCGTGTGGTTGAAGTCGGCCGTCCAGAGAACCGTGTCGTGACCCGCCCGGGAGAAGGCGTCCGCCATGAGCCAGTAGCGCTGCGGACGGAACCCTTCCTCAGGCAGATTGTCGAACGGGTTCTCTATCCAGACGCGCACCTACTTCGAAACGCCGAAGCGGTATATGGTTGTGCTGCGGTAGGTCTCGCCAGGCCGCAGAACGGTCGACGGGAAGTCGGGTCTGTTGGGCGAGTCGGGGTAGTGCTGGGTCTCCAGCGCGACCGCCGCGAACGGGCAGAGGTTGCGGCCCGCAGCCTTGGCCGGCATGTCGTCGCGGAAGTTCTGCGCACCGTACATCTGCAGGCAGGGCTCGGTCGTCATGATCTCAAGCGTGCGGCCGGATGCGGGGTCGCGCATGAACACGCACTTCTTCATCTCGCCCGGCGCGCCNNTCGGCGAGTCGGGCGCGTGCTGCGTTTCGAGCGCCACGCCGGCGAACTGGCAGAGGTGCTTGCCGGGCGTCTTGGCGGGAACGGCGTCGTCCATGTTCTGCGCGCCGTACATCTGCATGCAGGGCTCGGTGGTCCAGATCTCCATCGTGCGGCCCGAGACGGGATCGCGCATGAGGACGGCCTGCTTGAGCTTGCCGTTCTCGCCGCGCAGCACGAAGTTGTGGTCGTACCAGCCGTCCATCGGCTTGAGAGCGTCCTGCGCCTTCATCCAGTCCATCATCGCGCCGATCGGACGAAGCGCCGTGAAGTCGAAACCCGTTCCCGCGACAGGGGCGTTCATGGTAGGGATTAGACCGCCGTCGGTCTGGGTGTATTCGTCGGCGAAGATCTGCAGCTCCTGTCCGAGCACGGTGCCGCTCGACTCGCCGGCGAGATTCCAGTAGGAGTGGTGGGTGAGGTTCACGACGGTCGGCTTGTCGGTCGTCGCCTCGTAGTCGACACGCCAGCTGTTGTCGGGCATGACGGAATACGTGACCTTTGCGTTCACAGTCCCGGGGAAGCCCATGTCACCATCCGGCGAGACGCACGTGAACTCGATGCACTGCACCGGGCCCTTGCGGTAGGTGCGCGCGTTCCATACCTTGTCGTCCCATCCCTTCGGGCCGCTGTGAAGATTGCAATGGCGGCCGTTGCCGTCTTCGTTCACGGCGAGCTGGTATTCCGTCCCGTCGAGCGTGAACTTACCGTCCTTGATCCTGTTGCCGAAACGTCCGATAAGCGTTCCCGCGCAGAAGCCGTATTTTTCGTACTCCTCGGGTGTGTTCCAGCCGATCGTCACGTCGGCCAGGTTGCCGAACCTGTCTGGCGCGTAGGCGCGGACCAGTCTCCCGCCGTAGTCGGTGAAATCCATCACCAGTCCGCCGGGGCTCGTGAGACGCCATATCTTCGTCTCGCGCCCGTCGGAGAGTTTCCCGAAAGGCCGCGCCTTCATTCCGCGCGAACCCATGCCGGGCGGCGGCATGCGGCGGCGGGCGGCAGCCTCGCGCGGCGCTTTGGGGGCCTCCTGCACGGGAGCCTCGTCTGCGATGCAACAGGCGGCGCACGCCGCCACGGCCAGAGAGAGAATCGTAGTTTTCATAGTTCGGATTTTACCATTTTCTCGGCGGCCGCGCAACGGCGCAGACGCTCCGTGAAGTCGGCAGGGAACTTGGGCGCATAGCGCGGCAGGTCCTTTTCGATGAACTCGGCTGCAGCGGCCTCGCGCCCGGCGAGGATTCTCGTCATATCGCCCGGACGCGCCTCGATCGCGGCCGGCGCCTGCCAGAAGCGCTGCCAGCTCTTCGGGAGGTTGATCGCCCAGCCGACCTTCCTCAGGCGGATCTTGAACTCCTCGGTCGCGGAGTCGATCTCGCGTTGGCGGCCCTTGAGCCCGGTAAGACGCGCGTCAACGACAGGCGCGCCCTTTTCAAAGGCGAGCTCCACTACAGTCTCGCGCGTTCCGTCGGCGCGCGGCGTCTTGACGACGACCGCGAAGTCCACGGGGTCCCACGACCAGGCGCACTCCGCGCCGTCAACCTTCACTCCTGCGGGCTGGGCCATGCAGGGGAAGCGCAGGGTGTAGGAGCCCGCGCGCGGCCCGATCACGACGCGTCCGCCACGGCGCGTCACGCGCGTTCTGCGGCAGTTGGCCGCATAGTCGGCGTTGTCGCCGTCGTCCTCGTAAACCTCGCACTCCCCTTCGTCCGCGCCCGGCGCGAAGAGAAGCTCTAGGTCGTCTGTGCCGACTTTCGCGAGGTTCCTCACGCTCTCGGGATAGAGAGGGATTATCGCGCCCGCGCGCACGAGCCACGGATTCTGGTCGATGGCGTATTCGCGCGCCGCGATGCGGCCGCCTTCAAGAAGTTCGCCGCTGGAGACGTCGTACCACCTTCCTTCGGGGAGGTATACTTCGGTCTTCGAAACGTGCTCGCCCTTCGCCATCGCGTTGGTGATGGTGACGGCGATTATGTCGTCGCCGAACATATACTGGTTGAGCGCATGGTAGGCGCGCTCGTCCTCGGGCGAATCGTAGTACATCGGCCGGCACATCGAAACGCCCGTGTCGTAAGTCTCGCGCGCGGCAGTGTAGATGTAGGGAGCCAGACGGTAGCGCAGCTTGAGCGCGCCCATGAGCGCGTCGAAATGGTCGGGATACTTCCATATGCGGCGCTCGATCGCGGCGTCCTTCGTGGAGTGGGTCTTGAAGACCGGCGTGAAAACGCCGCTCTGCAGCCAGCGCGTGAAAAGCTCGCCGTTGCGGCCGTCGTCGCCGTCGGGATTGTGGTGTCCGCCGATGTCGTGGCCCCAGTAGCCGTAGCCGACGTTGGACGCCGTCGCCGTGAACCACGGGATCGCCGCGAGCATCCCCCACGAAACCTTGCAGTCGCCCGAAAAGCCCACCTGGTAGCGGTGGGAGCCGAGTCCTCCCCAGCGGTGGTAGATGAAGGGACGCCCGCCCTTGTCGGCGGAATGCGCGGCGAAGATGTGGTTGAGCCAGAAGGTGTTGCTGAGAGACGGCTTGTCCTTCGACATCTTCCACTGCTGCCAGTCGAGCCACCAG
>DGVK01000056.1:22527-25636 GCA_002395905.1 Verrucomicrobia bacterium UBA4286
TCGAGCCACCAGAAGTCGACGCCCTCGTCTTCGAGCGGCCCGAGCACGTCCTTGAAGTAGCAGTCGGCCCACTTCTCCTCGTCCGCGCGGAACGGCACCGCATTCGTCCCCGTCCAGCCGTAGTCGCGGCAGAAACGGCCGTAGCTCTCTTCAACCGTCTGCACGCCGCTCGCGGGGTGGAGGTTGAGCGCCACCTTGCAGCCCTTGCCGTGCAGATAGGAAAGCGTCGCCGCAGGATCGGGGAAGAGGTCGCGGTTCCAAGTATAGCCCGTCCAGCCCCACATCTCGCCGAACTCGTCCCGCCTGTCGGGGCGGTCCATGATGTTCCAGGTCTCGTGCCACTCCATGTCGATGATGAACACGTCGATGGGATACCCGACGGACTCCATCTTGTCGACGAGCGCGCGCACTTCTTTGTCGGTATAGAGCCAGTAGCGGCTCCACCAGTAGCCGAACGCCCAGCGCGGCGGCAGAGGGATCCGCCCCGCGACCTTGACGTAGTCTCCGAGGCAGCCCTTGTAGTCGTGGCCGTAGGCGAAGACCGTGAGGTCGCGGTATGCGCCGGCCGCACGCTTCGGGCGCTCGACGACCCACTTCCCCCAGTGGCTTGCCGTCTTCTCGAAGAGCGGCGTCTTCGTGTCGTCCACGACCGTCACGCCGCGACGCGAAAGGAGGCCCTTCTCCATCTTCGGAAGGATGTCGTGAAATCCCGTCTTGCCGTCGAGGGTTCGCATCGTGCCCAGAAGGTTCTCCCTGTCTTCGGAGAGCGCCGCGACGCCGTTCACGACAAGATTTGCTTCATCGAACGCGCCGCCCGTCCACTCAAGCGCCATGCGGCCGGTCTTGATCACGAGCCCGCCGCCGCGCTTCTCCCAGGTGAAGTCCACAGGCGGCATCTCGCGGTTGGAGAAGGTAAGCGAGGGGCGGTCTTCGAACACGCCGTCGGCGCTCCATTCGCAACGCACCATTCTGTCGGTGAGAGGCGTGAAGCGCGCGCCTCCGGCGACGACGCTCGCGCCGGCGCGGTACGGCTCTGCGGCGACGGCCGCAGAAGCGGTGAAACAGCACGCGAGCATCGCGCCCGCTGCCGCAAGACAACATTCAAGTTTCATTGCACAAGTCCTTTCGTTGTAACTGGTTGTCTGATATATGAGGTTAAATGTGGCGCGGGGTCTCTATTCCTAGAAGGGAAAGCCCCGTCTTGAGAACGTCGCCGAAAAGCGCGCAGAGCGCCAGACGCGCGTTCCTGACGGACTCCTCGCTCTTGAGTATCGGCGAGCTCTGGTAAAAGCTCGAGTAGAGCTGGGCGGTCTGGAAGAGGTAGTCGGCGAGAACGCTCGGCTTGTAGGCCTCTGCCGCGCGGACTACCGCGCCCGGGAACTCCAGAAGCTGCAGCGCAAGACGCTTCTCGGCCGGGGTCTCGACGGCGAACGCCGAGCCTTCCGGGCGCGACTCCCCGATGCCGGCCTTCTCCAGAAGAGAGCACACGCGCGCGTAGGCGTACTGCAGGTAGGGGCCCGAGTTGCCTTCGAGCGCGAGAGCCTTGTCCCAGTTGAAGTCGATCGCCGTCGCAGGGTCGTGCGAGAGGTCGGCGTATTTCACGGCGCCGTAGCCGATCTGCTCGGCGAGACGCTCGTCGCCGCCGCGCTCCGCGACTATCTCGAGAGCCCTCCTCTTGGCCTCGGCGAGAAGGTCGTCCAGCTTTATGAGATTGCCTTCGCGCGTGGAGATCGCCTTTCCCTGGTAGCTCATGAGCCCGAAGGGGACGTGCACGAGCTTCACGCCGGTGAAGCCCATCTTTTCGGCGATCGAGAAGAACTGCTTGAAATGCAGCTGCTGGCGGTCGTCGGTGACGTAGATTATACGCTCGGGATTGTAGTCCTTAACGCGGCTCTCGACGCACGCGAGATCGCTCGTCGTGTAGTTGTAGCCGCCGTCCGACTTGCGGACGATCGCGACGCCGAGCTTCTCTTCGGAGAGATCGACTATCAGCGCGCCCTCAGACTCCTTCGCCAGCCCCGCCGCAAGAAGCTTCTCCACGACGCCCGGCATCATCGGATTGTAGTAGGATTCGCCGCGATAAGTGTCGAACTTCACGCCGAGCTTGGAGTACATCCGCTCGAACTCGCCGATGGAAATCTCGATGAACCTCTTCCAGAGGGCGAGGTTCTCCGCGTCGCCCTGCTGAAGTTTCACCAGCTCGGCGCGGCACGCGTCCTTCCAGACGCCGTCCTCCTCCTTGGCCTTGGCGGCCGAAAGCACGTAGCACTTTTCAAGGGTCGCGACGGTAAGGTTCGCGCGCTCGTCGTCGGTGAGGCACTCACGGTAGCCCTTGATGAGAATGCCGAACTGCGTCCCCCAGTCGCCGAGATGGTTGTCGGCCACGACCTCGTAGCCGAGCGCACGGAAGATGCGGTCGATCGCGCAGCCGATCACCGTCGAGCGGATGTGGCCGATGTGCATCTGCTTCGCCGCGTTGGGCGACGAGTAGTCGATAACGACCCTGCGCCCCGCGCCCTTCTGCGGGATGCCGCATTTCGGCGCGGCGGCGAGCGCCGCGAGCTCCCCCGCGAGCCACTCGGGCGACACCGTGAGGTTGAGGAAGCCCGGCCCCGCGATCTCAACCTTAAGCGCGCCGCCGATTCGCCCGGCGACCTTCGCCGCCGCGTCGCGCGGCTTGAGGCCGACCTTCTTCGCTATCTTGAGCGCGTCGTTGCACTGGTAGTCGCCGAAGCGCGGATCGGTGGCGGGAACAACCTTGACGTTCGCGAAGTCCTCCCCGGGGAAGGCCTCCGCGAACGCCTTTCTTACAAGCTCTGTCAAGTCCATGCCGTCAGACGTTCAGCGCCGAGGAGTCGGCCTTGACGTTCGTGGGATTGAAGCCCATCTTCTCCAGGTCGATGTCGACGATGCCGAGCGGCTTGGCCGTCTTCCAGCCGCCGTTCGTGAAGTCGGGGATGTCGACCGAAGAGGAGCGGTTATTGACCGAACGCTCGCTGAGCTCCGCAAGGCAGCACCACGACGCGAGATCGTAGACGTCGGTATCGAGCGGCAGGCCGTTCTGGAGGCAGTAGATCCAGCGAAGATCCATGATGAAGTCCATGCCGCC
>DGVK01000083.1 GCA_002395905.1 Verrucomicrobia bacterium UBA4286
AGCCGCACGTTGACAAGGCAAGGCAATGCTAGCAGCGAAAAATCCGGGATAAGGGTGACCGCGAATGCCGCGGCGCAACGCGACGCCGTTTATGGTATAATACTCCCGATGCGCATATTGACGCGATATGTTTTGCGAGAGTATCTTGTGCCGCTGGGCTACTGCCTCAGCGGATTCATCTCCATATACGTTCTTTTCGAGCTGTTCGGCTCTTTTTCGCGTCTCGCCGAGGCCGATCTGCCGCCGTCGATGGTTGCGGAGTATTTCTGCGCATACCTCGCGCCCTACTTCGAATGGCTCGCGCCGGCGGCGCTTATGCTCGCCGCGCTTTACACGATGTGGAGCTTCTGCCGCCACTCGGAGCTTATAGCCATGAGAGCGAACGGACTCGGTTTTTTCACCATCGTGAAACCGATTCTCTTTGTCGCGGCGCTCATGGCCGCCGCTGTGTGGTGGGTGAACGACTGCTACGTGCCGCGCCGTGCGCAGTGGGCGGCGTCGCTGAAGTCCGAGCGGTTCCGTCTGGCCGACATGGAGCGTGAGGACAACGTGGTTTTCAGAAACGCCAAGGCCGACCGCACGTGGACCGTCGGCAGCCTGGCCGACGACGATGCGCGCAGGCTCGAGGATGTACGCGTCACGGTGGAGCGTCCGGACGGGTCGCGCCTGATGACCGTCACGGCTCCGCGCGCGGAATATCTCGACGGCGAGTGGTGGTTCACGAAACCTTCCGTCCAGCACTACGACACGCGCGGCGACGAGGTGGCGACGCCCACGCCCGAGCTGGACGCGCTGCCGCTCAGATCGTTTCCCGCCTTCGGCGAAAAGCCGTCCGACTTCCTGTCGCAGAACCGCAAGTGGGAGTACAACTCCATCGCCGACCGCTTCCGCTACATAAGAACCCATCCCGAGATGACCGAGGACGCGCGCGCGAAGTGTGTCTACGACACGTGGGCGAAGATACTCGCTCCTTTCGCCTGCATAATCATAACCCTTTTCGCGATTCCCGCGGGAGTGGCGACCGGGCGGCAGTCGGTGTTCAAAGGGATTCTCGGCGCGCTGGCGCTTTTCTTCTCTTTCTACGGCGTCGTGATAGCGTGCATGGTCGCGGCCGATTCAAAGTGGCTGCCGCCGCTTGTCGCGGCGTTTCTGCCGTATGTTCTTTTTCTCGCGCTTGGGCTGAGGGCCTTTGCGAAACAGAGGTGACGGATAGATGGGCAAGGAGGAATCGTTTATGGACGGCGGAAGTGCCGTGTCGAGGGAGAGGTTCGATCTTGACGAGGCTTTGAAGGAGGAGATCCGCGCGAAGGTCCTTGGCGAAGGGTTCATGAAGATCGTCCAGTCGGTGAGGCGCGGCGGCGCACAGTTCAGGATATCGGTACGCCCGGTGGAGATCGGCGGCGTGCGGCGCTATCAGGCCGAGATGGTGGAAGACGGACAGGTGCGTGTGAAGAATTTCGACGCCGACGGGCTTTCGGCCGGGCTGGAAGAGATCATCGCGCAGAAAGGCGCGCGCGATCTCCACCTCATGACAGCGAAGGGCGATCTGCATGTTCGCGTGACGCGCAAGGGGCGCGTCGTCGTGTCGCGCTCGGCCGAGATGGACCGCAAGGTCGATCTCAAGCCGCACGACCGCGTGAAGAACGTGCCGCTCAACGCGTTCGACTCGTCCGCCTACATGAAGGCGGCGGGCCTGGCCGACGGCGAGGGGCGCGTGCGCGCGTCGATGCGCGGCAAGTACGACCAGGTGAACGAGTTTCTCAAGGTCGTCGGCGAGTCCCTCAAGGACCGCGCCCCGTCGCGCGACGGCGAGAGTGAAGATGGCCGTCCGTTCACGGTTGTGGACTGTGGCTGCGGCAAGGCTTATCTCACCGTCGCCCTCTACCTCTATCTCACGCAGGTTCTGCAGATGCCGCGCGTGCACGTGATCGGCGTCGACCGCCGGGCGGACGTCGTTTCCGCCGCGAGGCGCATGGCCGCCGGACTCGATCTCGCCGGGAAGGTCGATTTCGAGGAGAGCGACCTCGCCGCGTTCAACGCGGGCCGCGCCGACATGGTCGTCTCGCTTCACGCCTGCGACACCGCGACCGATGAAGCGCTCGCGAAGGGCGTGGAGTGGCGTGCGCGGTATGTCTTGAGCGCGCCCTGCTGCCAGCACGAGCTGCAGAAGACGCTGGACGACAGAGGCGCGTTCTCCGGGGTGATGCGCCAGTCGATCCTCCGCGAGAGGCTCTGCGACATTCTCACCGACTCCTTCAGGGCGATGATCATGCGCATACTCGGCTTCAGGACGCAGGTCGTCGAGTTCGTCTCGAGCGAGGCGACCGCGCGCAACATCATGCTCAAGTGCGAATACTGTGTGAAACCAGGTCAGACGGGGCCGGTCTCGGAATATCTGGCCCTGCGCGACTACTGGCATGTGACGCCGTGGCTCGAGACGCGCCTCGGCGGGCTTCTCGCCAAACACATTTCCCGCTTCGAATGACACTATGGCCGAAGAACTTACACCGATGATGCGTCAGTATCTCGCCATGAAGCGCGAGATACCGCCGGGTGCGATTCTCATGTTCCGGCTGGGCGATTTTTACGAGATGTTCGGCGAAGACGCCGTCATCGCCTCGCCGATACTGGGCGCGACGCTCACCCGCCGCAACAACCAGCCGATGTGCGGCGTCCCCTACCACGCGCTCAACGCCTATCTGGCCAAGCTCATCCGCGCCGGGAAGACGGCCGCGCTCTGCGACCAGGTCGAAGACCCCAGGACGGCCAAGGGCCTCGTGCGCCGCGAGATAACGCGTATCGTCACGCCTGGGACGGTGACCGAGGACGGTCTCCTGGACGAGACGGCCAACAACTACGTGGCCGCGGCGGCCGGCCGCGCGCTTGCGCTGCTCGACCTTTCCACGGGAGAGTTCGGCGTAGAGGAGTTCGGCTCGGAGGAGAAACTCGCCGAGGAGATAGAGCGCGTCGCTCCCGCCGAGATGCTGCAGGCGACGGACGAGAACAGCTGGACGTTTTCGCCGGACGCCGCCTACGACTGCCTCACCCGCCACTTCAAGGTCGTCTCGCTCGACGGCTTCGGTCTCGCCGGCAGGACCGACCTCATATGCGCCGCCGGCGCGCTTCTCTATTACGTCGGCACGACGCTGCGCCATTCGCTCGACCACGTGCGCAAGATATGCCTGCGCAGCCGCGACGACGAACTCGTCCTGGACGGCGGCACCATACGCCACCTGCAGCTTCTGCCGGGCGGCGGTGTTTCGAAGGACGCGTCGCTCCTCGGAGTGCTGGACGTCACGAAAACGCCGATGGGCGCAAGAACCATGCGCAGCTGGATGGCACGTCCGCTCGCCCGTTCGCGCGACGTCAACGCCAGACTGGACAAGGTGGGCGCGTTCGTCGCCGACCGCGCGGCCCTCGCGCAGCTGAGGGCGCTTCTCGGCGGAGTGCGCGATCTCGAGCGGCTTATTGCCAGGGTGAACGCGCTGAGGGCCAGCCCGCGCGACATGCGGGCTCTCGCCTCGTCGCTCAGGCCCATACCCGATATAATGAGAGAGCTTGCCGCGACAGGCGTCAAGCCGTCATCGGCCGCGCTCGCGCCGCAGCCGGAGATCGTGGACCTCATCGACCGCGCGATATGCGACGAACCGCCGGTGATGCTCACGGACGGCGGCTTCATCGCGCCCGGCTACAACGCCGAACTCGACGATCTGAGGAACATCGCCCGCGAGGGCCATGCATGGCTCGCGGAGTACCAGGCGAAAGAGCAGGCCCGGACGGGCATTGCGAAACTCAAGGTCAAGCACGTCTCGACGTTCGGGTTCGTCATCGAAATTCCCAAAGGCTCCGTCGCGCTGGCGCCGGCCGACTACGAGCGCCGCCAGACGCTTACGACGGGCGAGCGCTACATAACGCCCGAGCTCAAGGAGTACGAGCGCAAGGTCCTCGGCGCGCAGGAAAGGTCCGTCGCGATTGAACAGCGGCTCTTCCGCGAACTGCTGGGGACCGTGGCGGCGAAAACCGTCGAGATACAGGACTCCGCCACGGCGCTCGGGGAGATCGACGCCGTCCTTTCGCTCGCCGACCGTGCGCTTGCGGCCGGATATGTGCGGCCGGATGTCGACGACTCCGACGTTCTTGAAATTGTCGACGGGCGCCACCCGATAATCGAGCAGCTGCCCGACGCCGAACCGTTCGTCCCCAACTCGGCGCGGCTCAACACCACGACCGACCAGATCATGCTTATCACCGGTCCGAACATGGCCGGCAAGTCGACCTACATCCGCCAGGTCGCGACGATCGCCGTCATGGCGCAGATGGGGTCGTATGTGCCGGCGGCCTCCATGAGGCTCGGCGTTCTGGACCGCGTCTTCACGCGCATAGGCGCAGGCGACGACCTTGCGCGCGGGCGCTCCACCTTCCTCGTGGAGATGCAGGAGACGGCGAACATCCTCAACAACGCCACGACGCGCTCGCTCATCGTCCTGGACGAGATAGGCCGCGGGACGTCGACATTCGACGGGATATCCATCGCGTGGTCGGTCGCGGAATACCTGCACGGCAAGGCGTCGGCCAAGGCCAAGACGCTGTTCGCGACCCACTATCACGAGCTTGCGGATCTCGCGGACGTTCTGCCAGGTGTCAAGAACTACACCGTGCGCGTGAAGGAGGAGGGCGGCAGGATTGTTTTTCTGCGGCGCATCGCGCCGGGCGTGGCCGAAAAGAGCTTCGGCATCCACGTCGCCGCGATGGCGGGGCTGCCGCAGGAGGTCGTCGAGCGCGCGTCGCAGATACTCAGAAATCTCGAGGCCAACGAGATCGACGTCGCCGCGCCGTCAAAGGCTGTGCGCCGTCCCCGCCGCAAGATCCACGAGATGCCCGGCCAGATGACGTTCTTCTGACGCGGCCTTTTGTGTTCACTCCGCTTTCGTGGACAGCGCTTTCGCGCGGTAGGCGCGCGGCGTCATGCCGAAGGTTTTGCGGAAGAGCGCGTTAAGGTGGGTCTGGACCGGGAAGCCGCAGTTCAAGGCGATTTCGCAGACAGGCCGGTTCGTCTCCTTGAGCTGCCGGCACACCTCGGCCAGTTTCTCCTTTCTTATCGCCTCTGCGACGCCCTCTTTGCGGACGGATCTGAACCGCAGTTCAAGAAGCCGTCTTGATACATGAAGCGCCGCGGCCAGACCTGCCGGCGTGAGATTTTCGCATGCGTTGGTGTGAATGTGCTTTTCGGCGGCGGTGACAAGTCGCGCCACGCCCGACAGGTCGCGCGTGGTGTCGCGCTCGACCACCCGCTTCACCCCCAGCATGGTGTTTTTCGCGGCTGTGCCGTTTTCAAGAAGCTCGTGCATGCGCCGCGCCATTATGTAGCCGGCGCCGACGAAATCCGGCTCGACGCTCGAAAGCCGCGGGCGGACGTTTTCGCATATCAATTCATCATTGTCGACGCCGACGACCTGGATGTGCTCGGGTATGCGCAGTCCGGCGAGGCTGCATGCATCGATCGTCTCTCTTGCGCACGCGTCGTTGTATGCGACTATGCCGCACGGAAGCGGCAGCGCAGACAGGCTTTCGGCGATGGAAGAGATGCGGTCGGTCCATTTGCCTGTCGGCTTCGCGTCGCCGCACAGCGTGAAACTCGCCCCCGCGTCGCGCGCCAGGCTCTGCAGCCGTGCGGCGCGTCTTCGCGAGTGGGCGGCGTCAAGCGTCGTTGAAGGGACGTGGACATACGCGAAGTGCCTCAGTCCGCGCCGCCACATAAGGTTGAACGCCGCGTCGACTATGGCGAGGTTGTCGATGCTGGTGCAGACCGTCCGGCGCGGCAGAAAGCCGTCCCACCGCTCGCTGTTGGAGACGAAGGCGACGATGCGCCTTACCGGACGCAGAGCCTTGAACACGTTCGCACTGAATCCGCCAAGGGCGTTCGCGATCAGACCGTCCGGCTTCCAGTGGCGAGTCGATTCCCGCCAGGCAACCGTCTCGGCCCGGTTGAAGAAGCGTATGTCCCATTTAAGACCGTGTTCGGCCATGTAGCGCAGAATGCCTGTGCATCTGTCGCGCGTGGCCTTTACATTGCAGCCTGTCGTGACGGCGATTTTCGTTCTGGGCTGGTCGTTCATTAGTTTATAGTCTATCACAAACCGGGGGCGCGGCGCAAGGGCGGCTTGCGCTAAAACATAACTTGCCGTGCGCCAAAACATAAATAATGCTGAGCCTTATATGCTATAATATTCTTGCAAGTCAGAGAACCGCCGACAACCGGCCTTCGAAACTTGAAGAAAGGAAGCTGTCATGACAAAGTATATCATCGGGATTTTCGCCCTCACCGGCGCAACCGCATTCGGCGAGACTGTTTACGAGAACGACTTCTCCGAGCGGAGAAGCGCGTCGCCCGTCCCCACTGCGGAGTGGCGCGCCGTCGATTACGTGACGGGGCTGCTCGCGAACACCAACTCCGCCGCGCCGTTCGCGGAGACCGCCGAGGGGCAGGTGATGCAGGACGGCTGGATTATGTCGCAGCAGTCCAACAACAAGGGTAACGCGCGCGTCTATGCGGATGGCGGAAACAACATGGCGACGCTCGGCCACGAAGACGGCGACCATGCGCAGCTGAGTTTCGTGAAGCAGCGCCTCGGCAACACATTTACCGATGGAGTAGTCACGGTTCAGTTCGACTTCCTGCCGCCGGAAAACTGGGCGTCGTACGGCGACGGCGACCGCCGCGCGGCTCTCTCGATCGGCGACGAGGGCTTCTACTCGCCGTCCGTCTCGCAGGACAAGGTTTACCAGCACACTGTCGGCAGCGTCGGTGTCAGGCTGGAAGGTTCTCGCAAGGTCTATTACAACGCCAACCAGGATACCGCCAACACCGGCACTACGGAGAAGGAGGTCACGCGCTACGCCTGGCACCGCGCCGTCGTGACGATCGACCTGGACGCGCGCAAGTGGGGCTTCGCGATGTATGAGATGGGCCAGCACCCCGCGCTCGGCGCCGCCACGCCGGCGACGGCCGTTTATACGGCGAACGACCTTCCCTTCGCCGACGATTCCGTGACGAGCGTTTCATCCATCGGCCTCGGCGGTTTCGGCGTGGTCTGGAGCGCGGGCGGGTATGCGTCGGGCCAGTCGCCGACCCATATAGCGGCGTTCGACAACATCCGCGTTGCCCACAACGGCGTGGAATGCTATGTCAACGACTTCTCGTCAGGCCGCCGCCGCAACCTCGGCGGAACGACGTCCGGCGCATACACGCCAGACGGTCTCTTGACAAGCCGTGTCGAGAATGAGGTGTATGTGCTGAACAAGGAGATCGTGGACGATTTGACAGGCGGCGAGTCGGTCGTCCAGCCGCTTGGCGTGGATGGCTGGCGCCGCACCATGCATGGCGCCGGCACGGCCAAAGCCTATGTAGGCAGCGGGACGACCGGGGGGGCGAGCTATACCGCTCTCAAGTGCGAAGGGTCGGCGGCGAATGGCCAAGCAGGTGTCGCGTACGTGACGCATCCGTTCGGGACGACCGTCTCTTCCGGCAAGGTGAAGATACAGGTGGACGTCCGCACTCATTCCACTTGGGCATACAACGCCAATTACCTGAACACGGCCTGGCTCACGCTTGGCGACGAAGCCCACTACAACGCGACGCCAGTCGACGCCAAGAACCACAGATTCACGTCTGTCGGCATACGTGCGACGCCTTCTTCTACGAAAGGCTCGCCGATCTACATGCTGTCCGACGGGACGACGGTTGACACGGCTACAACAGCCATAGCCAAGAGCAAATGGTACAGGATGGTGGTGACGGCGGATATCGACAACGGCAAAGTCGTTTACAAGCTCTACGACCAGGGCGAGGCGTCGCCCAACAGTGCGACGGCAGACGGCACGCTCCTTTACACTTCTCCTGAATTCGACCAGCTCAACAGAGACAGAGTGAAGTCTCTCTCCTGCTTCTCGCTCGGCGCATACTTCTGCACGCTCTACTTCGACAACATAAAGGTGTGGCACGTGCCTACGGGTTCGACGGCGCAGACCCTGCTCTACGAGAACTACTTCACCTCGCGCACCTACCACCATCAGGGCAGGCGCGTCGCCAAGCTCGCAGGGACGATGCTCCTGAACCCCGAGGGCCAAGACGGCTGGACGCGGCTGAATTATTCGGATGGCGCCGATGTCTTCGCGACGGACGCCGCCAACCCTGCGGTCGCGTTCGCCAGATACAGCTCCGACTCCTTCGTGGCGCATGACATAGGGCGCAACGTGAAGACCGGGACTTTGTCCGTGCAGGCCGACATGCGTCCGCCCAAGGGTTGGCAAATCAACGGCGGCAGCGTCTATCTGCGGCTTGCCGGCGACGCGCACATCCAGAGCTCCATCCGCGACGACGATACCTACTTTCTGAAGAACATCGCGACGGGCTTCGGCTTCAGGAACGTGGGGACGGACAAGAAGGACAACATCTACACCAACTCCACCATCGCGGCGTATCGCGGCGACCTCAAAGGAGGCGGCGAATTCGAGAACGCGGCCTGCGTCGTCGACCCGACTCACTGGTATCGCTTCGTCGCCACTGCGCGCGTTTCGGAGAGTCAATATGATGTTGCTGTATACGACATGGGCGCGGCCCAGCCGACGCTTGCGACCGCCACGCCCGCTTCGTCGGTCGCCACGTTCTCCGCGCTTCCCTTCCGCCGCTCGCGCCGCGATCTCGGCGGGATTTCGTGCTACGGTCTTTCGGTCAACCGCACCTTGTACAGCAGTGTTGACGATACTCTCGGACCGCTCGTCGACAACATCCGCATAACGCACGAGAGAAACGGCATGATGGTCATTCTCCGGTAGCCGGTCGGCAAGACTTGTTTCGCGTAACGGGCGGTTTGAGGTTTTCGGCAGGATGTGGTATAATACTCCCAAAAGCGCGGATCAGGTTTGGTCGTACGAGCTTCAGTAAGGCAAAAACAAAACCACGAAGAACCACTAAGGAGGAAAAGAAATGGCACATAAGATTGCGGCCGACAAGTGTGTCGGATGCGGGGGATGCAAGGACGCCTGCCCTGCGGAGGCGATCAGCGAGGGAACTCCCTACTCGATCGATCCCGACAAGTGCGTCGACTGCGGGGCGTGCGCCGCGCAGTGCCCGTGCGAAGCTATCTCCCCGGCGTGATAGAGTTCGTCCACGAGACCCTGCTTCTGCTTCCGTTCCTCTTCGCAACCTATCTGGTTCTTGAGGCGATCGAGGCGAAGGCGGGTGGTGCGCTCGAGCGTTGGCTCGAGCGTGCTCGTTCTGTGGGGCCGCTCGCGGGCGCGCTTGCGGGCGCGGTTCCGCAGTGCGGCGTCTCGGCGGCCGCGGCGTCGTTCTATGCGGGCGGCGTCATAACAGTCGGGACTCTTATAGCCGTTTTCCTGTCGACATCCGACGAACTTCTGCCTGTTCTCATTTCGCAACATATGCCTTTCGACCTGATGGCGAAGATAGTCGGCCTAAAGATTCTCTGCGCGGTTGCCGCAGGATTTGTGGCGAACGGCGTGCTGGCCGTGATGCGCCGCCGTCGCCGCGAGGTCAACGTCGGCGACCTCTGCGAGCACAGCCGCTGTCACTGCCGCGAACACAAAGGAATCCTCGTGCCGGCCCTCATTCACACGGCCGAGATATTCGTCTTCATCGCGCTGGTGTCGGGCGCGATAGAACTCGCGATGCACTTTTTCGGCGAGGGATGCCTTGAGCACCTTCGCCTTACAAAGCCGGTTTTCGGCGAACTCGCCGCAGGCGCGCTCGGGCTTATCCCCAACTGCGCCGTCTCGGTCGCCGGTGCGGAACTTTATGCGAAGGGCGCGATGAGCGGCGGCGCGCTCATGGCGAGTTCGTTCACGGGGTCGGGCCTGGGGCTGCTCGTGCTGCTCAGAACCAACAGGGATTTCAAGGAGAACATCTGCATCGTGGCGTCGGTCTATGCCGTCGGGGTGGCCCTCGGCGCGCTGACGGGTCCGCTGCTGTAGACTTCGGGGAGGCGCGTCATGGGAAGCTTCAAGGACAGAGCACTGCGGGTTTACGGGTTCGTGCGGACGGTCGTAGTTGGGTTCTCGGGGAATTTCTGCTCCATGCATGCGGCCGGGCTTACGTATTTCTCCATGCTCGCGCTCGTGCCGAGCCTTTGCCTGCTGCTCTTTGCCGCGAAGATGTGCGGCGTGGACGACTACGCCCGCCGCGCGATAGACACCCATATCGACGAAATGATCGCCAACATCGAGAACGGACAGGACGACGAAGTCGTCCACACCCTGGCCGACGCGAAGGTTTTGAGCGAGGAGGAGCTTGAGCGAAAGCGCATCGCCGCGCTCGAGTTCGGCAGCCAGGCGCGCGAGATATCGGACGGCATCTTCGACCGCATCGACAAGTTCGACGTGGGGACGCTCGGCTGGATAGGCTTCGTCTTCCTGCTGTGGACCGTCATAAGCTCGCTCGGCATGGTGGAGGTGAGCTTCAACCAGATATGGGGCGTCGCTAAGCCGCGGCCTGTGTGGAAGCGCGCCTACATGTATATGCTCGTCTCGATAATACTGCCCGTCCTCGTGACGCTTGCGATGTCGCTGCCGGTCCTCTCCGTCGCGAAAAACGTGATAGTGGCGACGCTCGGCGCGACCTGGCTCACCAGGTGGGCCGGCGACGGGCTTGTATGGCTTCTTGACTCGTGGATCATAAAGTTCGCGTTCACGTTCGCCATCGCCTCGCTCAACTTCGCGCTGCTCTTCAAACTCATGCCCAACTGCCATGTGCGCTTCAAGGCGGCCTGGATCGGCGGCGCTGCGACGGCGGTCCTCTACGGCGGCTGGATGAAGGCCTGCGCCGTGGCCCAGGTCGGTATTGCGAAGTCGTCGGCGCTTTACGGTTCGTTCGCCATATTCCCGATACTGCTCGCGTGGATGTACATGAGCTGGGAGATAATCCTGCTCGGCGCGAACGTCGTTTACGCGATACAAAAGGAGATCGAGAGATGAAACTTCTCATAACAGGCGGCAGAGGCATGCTCGGGCGCACCCTCCAGAGGCGCCTCGCCGGGCATGACATTGTCGTCGCCGACCTGCCCGAATGGGACATAACCGACGCCGACGCCTTTACTGCGGGCATGATGGCCGAAAAGCCCGACGTCGTCGTGCATTGCGCGGCGATGACGAAGGTGGACGACTGCGAGGCGCGCCGCGAGCTGGCCTTCAAGCTCAACGAAGAGGGTTCGAGGAACGTCGCCATGGCGTGCAAGGTGTGCGGCGCGCGTCTTTTCGCGATTTCAACCGACTATGTGTTCAGCGGCGAGCCGCCCAAAGAGCCGTGGGCGTGGAGCGAGACCGACGTCCCGCGTCCGCGAACGGTCTACGGCGCGTCGAAGTTCGCAGGCGAGCAGTCGATTCAGATGATTCTTCCAGAGGCGGCGATCATCAGAATCGCATGGCTTTACGGCGCGGGCGGTCCGAGTTTCGTGCATACCATGGCTAAGCTCGGCGCGCAGGAGGGCGCGCCGCTAAAGGTTGTGAACGACCAGCGCGGCAACCCGACGAGCTGCGACGTCGTGGCGGATGTAATATCGTTTCTTCTCGGCAAGCCGGATGTAAGCGGTATAGTCCATGCGACATGCGAAGACCAGTGCACATGGTACGATCTCACGGTGGAGCTGTTCCGGCTGCTCGGTCTCTCGCGCGAAGTTGCGCCGTGCACGACCGAGGAGTTTCCGCGCCCTGCGCCGAGGCCCAGAAACTCCGCGCTGAAGAAGAGCGTTCTCAATCTTCTCGGTTATCGAACGCCGAACTGGCGCGACGCGCTCGCGAAGTTCGTCCGCGAAGAGTTCGCGTCTTGAAGCCGAATCCCCAGGAAGAGAAGTCTAGAATCAGGCGCGAGATGAAGGCGCGCCGGAAGGCTCTCACGGCTGAGGAGCGGGCGGCGGCGGACGCCGTCGTATGCGAGAGGCTCAAGGCGCGCCGCGACCTTTGCGAAACGGCGGGCGCGTTCGACAGCGGCTCTGCACTGGCCGTATATCTCGCAGGTGCGGACGAAATCAACATTGACGCTTTCATTGAATATATGCTCGGCGCAGGAGTGAATGTCGTCGCGCCGCGCTGGAACGGACAGACTTACGTGCTCGCCCGGCTTGCGGGGCTTGACGGGAAAAGCCTGCGGCTCGGGCCGATGGGCATTCGCGAGCCTGTCGACGGAGAAGTCGTGGAGCCGGGTGAAGTGCGGGCGTGGATCGTTCCTGGGCTTGCTTTCACGCGCGGGGGCAAGCGTCTCGGTTATGGCGGTGGATGGTATGACCGGTTCCTTGCATCCGCCCCGCGCGGCGCGGTAAAGATAGGCGTCGCCCATCCGTTCCAGATTCTTGACGACCTCCCGGGCGAGCCTCACGACATGCGGCTCACGGCCGTCGTCGACGGCGGGGCGCATCTTGCGTCGACATAGCGGCCGGGGTTATTCCTTGATCGTGCCTTTGAGAACGGCGATGAAGGCCGACTGCGGCACGTTCACGTGGCCGAACTCCTTCATTCTGGCCTTGCCGCGCTTCTGCTTCTCGAGAACCTTCATCTTTCGCGTCACGTCGCCGCCGTACAGCTTGGCGAGAACGTCCTTGCGGAAGGGGCGTATGTCCTCGCGCGCGATGATTTCCTTGCCGATTGCCGCCTGGACCGGTATCTTGAACTGGTGGGGCGGGATCGTCTCGGCGAGCGCCTTGCACATCTGAAGCCCGCGCGTGCGGGCCTTGTCGCGATGGACCATGGTCGCGAACGCATCGACTGTCTCGCCGTTGAGAAGTATGTCCATCTTCACAATGTCCGACACCTGATAGCCCGCAGGCTCGTAGTCCATCGAGGCGTAGCCGTGCGAAACGGACTTCAGCGTGTCGTGGAAGTCGATAAGTATCTCGTTGAGCGGCAGCAGGCAGTGAAGCATCACGCGCTTGGCGTCGATGGTTTCTGTTCCTTCCACCGTCCCGCGCCGGTCCATGACGATGCGCATTACGTCGCCTATCGAGCCGGACGGCGTGATGATGCGAGCCTTGAGCATCGGTTCCGAAATCGTTTCGAGCGCGGAAGGATCGGGCATCTGCAGAGGGTTGTCGAGATCGCGCTCGGAGCCGTCCTTCATCTTGAGCTTGTATACGACGCCGGGCGAGGTGGAGATGATGTCCAGCCCGAACTCGCGGCGGAGGCGCTCCTGCACGATCTCCATGTGCAGCAGCCCGAGGAAGCCGCACCGGAAGCCGAAGCCGAGCGCCAGCGAGCTTTCGTGGTGGAACGTGAAGGCCGAGTCGTTGAGGTGCAGCTTTTCGAGACCCGCGGCGACCTTCGGGAACTCGTCCGTGGACATGGGGTATATGCCGCAGAAGACCGTCGGGTGGATGTCGTGAAAGCCGGGCAGCGCCTCGCTCGCGCCGAGTTTCGTCGTCGTGACCGTGTCGCCGATCTTGATCTCGCTCGGGTCCTTCACCGTCCCGACGATGTAGCCGACCTGCCCCGCCTCAAGGTGGTCGACTGGCTTCTTGTTCGGCGAGAATATGCCGACTTCGTGAACCGTAGTCGTGACGCCGCTCGCCATGAAGGTGACGCTCTGGCCCGCCTTGAGCGAACCGTCCACGAGGCGCACGTAGGTTATAACGCCGCGGAACTCGTCGAAGACCGAGTCGAAGACGAGCGCCCTGAGCGGAGCGTCCACACCCTTTGTCTCTGGAGGAGGGATGCGGTGGACGATCGCCTCCAGCACGTCGGGGCAGCCGACGCCCGTCTTCGCCGAGACCAGAAGGGGGTTGTCCATGGGAATGGCGAGAATGTCCTCTATCTCGCGCGACACTTCGGGAACGTCCGCGCCCGGCAGATCGACCTTGTTGAGCACCGGCACGATCTCAAGTTTCGCGTCCTGGGCGAAGTATGTGTTGGCGACCGTCTGCGCCTCGACGCCCTGCGCCGCGTCGACCACCAGGAGCGCCCCCTCGCACGCGCCCATCGAACGGCTCACCTCGTAGGCGAAGTCGACGTGTCCGGGCGTGTCGAGCAGATTGAAGAGGTATTTGCGCCCGTTCTTCGCGGTGTATTCCATCGAGACCGGGTGGCTCTTGATCGTGATGCCGCGTTCGCGCTCGAGGTCCATGGCGTCAAGCGTCTGCTCCTTGAGTTCGCGCGCCGAAACCGCGTGGGTAAGCTCGAGTATGCGGTCCGAAAGCGTCGTCTTGCCGTGGTCCACATGGGCGATGATGCAGAAGTTCCTTATGTTTTCCAGCTTCATTTGTCCCTGCCCTGCGTCGTCTGGCCGGCTCTGCTGCGGGCCTTGAGGAATATTCTGAGCGGCGCGCCTTCAAGCCCGAACCGCGCGCGTATCTGCTTTTCCATATAGGAGAGGTATGCCGTCGTCACGAGTTTCGGGTCGTTCACGAAAAGCCGCAGCGTCTGCGGGTTTGTCGAAACCTGCAGACCGTAGTAGATCTTGAGCCGCCTGCCCTTTATCATAGGCGACAGCGTCTTCTTGGACGCCTTGGTTATGACGTTGTTGAGCATGCCTGTCGGGATGCGCTCCGAGGCCGAGGCCGCGGCGCGGTCGATCGCGTCGACAGTGCGGCGGATGTTGTAGCCCGACTTGTTGGAGCAGAACACTACAGGCGCGAACGACAGGAACGGCATCATCTGCCGCAGGGCGGCGAGCGCGTCCTTTTCTTTCATCCCCTCTTCAAGCGCGAGGTCCCACTTGTTCATTATGACGACGCACGCCCTGTTGGATTCAAGAATCTTTCCTGCGATGCGCTTGTCCTGCATGGTCGGGCCGATTGTCGGGTCCATGACCAGCAGAACCACGTCGGCCTCGGCGATCGCCGCCTCGCTGCGGAAGAGCGAAAACGTGTCGACGGAAGTCTTGCTCATCTTCGTATGAGGCTTCATGCCTGCCGTGTCGACAAGCATGTAGCGCCGCGCGTCGGGTCCGCTCCCGATCGTGAACGGGACCTCCACCGCGTCGCGCGTCGTCCCCGGGATGTCCGAAACTATCACGCGCGGCGCGTTTAGAAGACGGTTCACATAAGAGCTTTTGCCGACGTTCGGGCGCCCGACGATGGCGACCCTCAGCGGGCGCGCCGCCGCGTCTTCGGCGGCGGCCTGCGGCAGTTTCCCGGTGACGGACTGCAGAAGCGCCTCGATACCGCGGCCGTGCTCGGCCGAAGTCGCGCAGACGGGAAGGCCGAACCGCTCGAACTCCGCCGCGCGCCAGTCGTCGTCGGCCGTGTCGCACTTGTTCGCGGCGATCATGCACGGCACACCCGATTCCCTCACGCGCTTTATGACCTCGGCGTCGAGCGGCGTTATGCCGGCGCGCGCGTCCACGACCACGACGCACACCGCCGAGTCCTCGACGGCAAGCGCGGCCTGGCTCTTGGTTTCGCTGTCCAGAGGGTCGTTCGTGACGGTCTTGTCGAAAGCGATGCCGCCCGTGTCGACGAGCATCACGCGCCGCCCGAGAATCTCGACCTCGCGCGTGACCCTGTCGCGCGTCACGCCGGGCTGGTCGAACACGATCGCGACGCGCTTCTTCGCGATCCTGTTGAAGAGCGCGCTCTTGCCCGTGTTGGGCCGGCCTACAAGCGAAACGACGTTCATCAGAACTTGCTCTTTCTGGAGAGGATGTAGAACACCGCCGCTATGAGCGCGCCGAGCCCGCCGGAGAAGCCCATCACGATGGCGAACGAGTGCGGGTGGGACATGAACGGCAGCGTCTGCAGGTTCATGCCGTAGATTGACGCGACAAGCGTAGGCACGGCGAGAAGAATCGTCACCGCCGTGAGATACTTCATCACGTTGTTGAGGTTGTTGTTGATGAGCGACGCGAATGTGTCGAGCGTCCCGTTGAGGATGTTTGCGTGGATCGTCGCCGTCTCCAGCGCCTGCTGGTATTCGACCATCGCGTCCTCCAGCTGGTCGCTGTCGTCCTCGGTGAGCACGACCTGGCGGGACGTGTTCGCGCGGGCGAGGGCGATGGTGTCGGCCTTGAGCGACGTCGTGAAGTAGACGAACGTCTTCTCGATGGTGAGCAGCTTCAAAAGCACCTTGTTGGAGATGGACTCGTGAAGCTCCTCCTCGAGCGCGTTCGTGCGCAGATGGATGTCGTGAAGATATCTGAGGAACAGCACGCCGCCGTGCCAGAGAAGCCGGAACGCGAAGCGGTACTTGTCCTTCGGCGGGCAGACGCGGCGTATCTGGTCCAGAAACGCCGTCGTCACGGGCGTGCGCATGCTGCACACGGTGATGACGCTCTCGCCGGTGAGCACGATACCCAGCGGCACCGTGCAGTACGGCGCGACCTCGTCGCCCTCGACCGGACACGGCACATGCACGATGAGAAGCGTCGAATCGTCGTCATAGTCGAAACGCGGCCTCTCGTCGCGGTCGAGAGGGTCCGTGAGAAAGTCGCGCGGCACGTTCTTCGCCGCGATCACCGCTTCGAGCTCGGTGGTCGTAGGCTCGACCAGATTGATCCAGCAGGACGGCGCGAAATCGGGCGTCTCCTTGAGACCCCCGTTTTCCCAGCGGTATATCGTCATC
This sequence comes from Verrucomicrobia bacterium UBA4286, assembly GCA_002395905.1. Classification (GTDB taxonomy): domain Bacteria; phylum Verrucomicrobiota; class Kiritimatiellia; order RFP12; family UBA1067; genus UBA1067. The sequence goes on from DGVK01000083.1 coordinate 16,558, forward strand.
ATGCCGCGCCTCCTTTCCCGGCCTCTTACGCCAGCTGGCTCAGGAACCTTACATCGTTTTCATACAGCCAGCGGATGTCCGGTATGCCGTACTTGATCATCGCGATGCGCTCGACGCCGAAGCCGAACGCATAGCCCGAAACCTTTTCGGGGTCGTAGCCGACGTGCCCGAACACTCGCGGATCGACCATCCCCGCTCCCGCGACCTCGATCCAGCCCGACTCCTTGCAGACGCGGCAGCCTTTGCCCTTGCAGAGATGGCAGCTGAAGTCGACCTCCACCGAAGGCTCGGTGAACGGGAAGAAGTGGGGGCGGAACCTCACCGTCACGCCGTCGCCCATCATCTCGTGGGCGAAGTAGGCGAGAACGCTCTTGAGGTCGGCGAGCGAGACCGGCTTGGTGTCGACGTAAAGGCCCTCGATCTGATGGAAGTTGGCGGAGTGCGTCGCGTCGGTCGTGTCGCGGCGGTATGTGCGGCCGGGGCAGATCACGCGGATCGGCGGCTTGTTCTCCATCATCGTGCGGATCTGCACGGGCGAGGTCTGCGTTCTAAGAAGCGTGTCGTCGCCGAACCAGAACGTGTCGCTGCGGTCCATCGAGGGATGGTGCGGCGGAGTGTTCAGCGCCGTGAAGTTGTTGAAGCGGTTTTCAAGCTCGGGGCCGTCGGCGACGGTGAAGCCGAGGTGCCCGAATATGCGGGCAGTCTCCTCTATGACGCGCGAGAGCGGATGCTTGGCGCCGAGCGCGAACCAGCGGCCCGGCAGGGTGAGGTCGGCGTCGACCGGCTTCTCGGCGGCTGCGCCGCCGCCCTTGGAGGCGAGCGCCGCCTCGACTTCGGCGCGCCACGCCTGCACCGCCTTGCCGAACGCAGGGCGCTCCTCTTTCGGGACGTCCTTCATCGCCTTGATGAGCGCAGGTATGGAGCCGTTGCGCCCGATGTATCTGACGCGAAGCGCCTCGACCGCGGCCGCATCTGCCGCCGCCGCAATTTCCGCAAGGCTCTCAGCCTTCGCCTTTTCTAGTTCTGCAAGTGTCATAGCCTTAAAACCCTTTGAAGCGCAAATTATACCATAATTGCTTCCCGCGCGCTATGCCAAAATGACAAAGTGTCCGGAATATTGGCTTTGGGAATCACATAAATGGCATGAATATCGAATGATGTAATCACCAAAACGGCATGAAAAACACTCTGCTGCTATCTTGTCGTCCCACGGGCGGAGGCGCGAAAGTCGCTCATGGACATTTTGCAGTGCTTCTTGAAGAGGTTTTTGAGGTATGTCGGATTCTTGTAGCCGCAAGCCGACGCTATGGTGTCCATCTTGTCCTGCGTTCCGGCCAGCAGTCGCTTCACCTCGTCCAGCCGCCGCTCGGTTATGGCGTCGAGGATGCTCCGCCCCTGGAGTTCGCGGAACCGAAGGTCGGCGAGGCGGCGCGAGCACTTGAGATGCTTCACCACGTCCCTGACGCCGATGCCCTCAAGCGCGTGGCCATTGATGTAGGCGACGGCTTTCTGCACCAGTCGTCCGGCGTGCGATTCTTCCGCCGTCGATTCCCGCTGGACAATCTTCTTCACTCCGACGAGCAGCGTGCGTTTCGGCGTTTCCCGTTCCTGCATCATCGCGTCAAGAGTCTCTGCGGCAAGCCGACCCTCCTCCTCGAAGTTAGGCTGTACGGACGAAATGCGTGGACGTGCGTTCTCGCAGATGAGCGCGTCGTTGTCCACCCCTAGCACGGCCACGTCGCGCGGAACCTTTATTCGCCTTGCGGAAAGATGCTTGATGAGGTCAAATGCCCGGTCGTCGTTCGCGCAGAACACGGCGGCGGGACGCTTCAGCTTTGCGGCTGCCGACGGCTCGGATATCTCCTCGCACCACAGCCCCGCGTCGTTCAGCGCATTCCTGAACGCCGCGAACCGCGCCCGGCTCCAGTCCATCATGGGATCGGAATGGAGAAACGCATACGAATGAGCCACGCCCTGCCCCAGAAGGAAGTGCGCCGCCTTTCTCCCGATGTCCTCCGCAGAGTTGCGGATGAACGCGATGTTCTCGTTCCGTTCCTCCAGCGCACCGGCGTGGATGTCCATCACGATGGTGGGGATGGAGGTTTCCGCAAGCGGACCGACGGCGTCCTCTGTGTCGGGTATGGAAACGATGAATCCGTCCGTGCCGTCAGATATCGCCGCTCGGAGAACGTCAGCCGTTAGTTCGACCCTTGTGCGGACAATCCGCATGTCCCACGGCGAACGCTCTCCGTAGCGCTCGTTCAAGTAGCGGAACACGCCCGCCAGCTTGTCCTGTCCGGCGATTCCGGCCATCTTGAGCGCGATGAAAACCTTTTTCTTCTTAGTTGGCATGGCTTCGTATTATACCATATCCTTTGCCTGATATGTGATGATTTGTTGCCTGTTGCATTATTTTCATAGCCAGGCCGGATATGCTATAATCCTGCGCATGAACATCAACAGGATAAATCCATCGACCCTCAAGATAACCGACATGCGCTTCGCCGACATCGACGG
>DGVK01000019.1 GCA_002395905.1 Verrucomicrobia bacterium UBA4286
TCGCGCGTCGTGCCTGAGCCGACGAGTGCGCTGCTGTCGCTGTTCGGCCTCGCGGCGCTGGCGCTTCGCAGGAGGAAGATGGCGTAACCAAGGTCTGGCTCTCACATAGAAAGGAATCATTACAATGAAGAAGACGATGCTTTCGATGGTTGCGGCGCTCGCGGCGTCCGCCGCGTTCTCGGCTGTGAACGACATGATGATCACGTTCTCGACCCCCGGGCCGGACACTTATGCGGACGGCAAGGCGGTCATGGACGGCGAGCGCTATGCGCTATGCTGGTCGAAGGACTTTTCGCAGTTCAAGATCAACCCCGACGGGACGGCCACGGGCGGCGAGGTTGTCCTCGTCGCGCCGAAGGCCAGCGGCGGACGCTGCCCGACGATGGTTTTCGAGGTCAATGCCGATTACTACGACCGCAAGGGCTTCAAGGACGGCAAATGGGCGGTGTATCTTCTCGACACGCGCAGGTTCACGACTGATGCGGACGGCAAGCTGGTGGTAACCCTCGCCGGAAACTCGAAGACGGTGAACACGAGCGGGATGGTCGGCGGGGCGGTTTCGGTGAAGTCCGGCAGTCCTGTGGATCTTTCCGGGATCGCGGCCGCCGCGACGACGGCGGCGGGCGACGTGGCCGCGCCCCGGATAACCGGCATCCGCGTCCATGACGGCAATGTTTACGTGACGGTGAAGGGCGCGCCCTATCTGGCCTACGGTCTCACGGCGGGCGATACGCCTGCGAAGGTCGACACGGCTGTTGGCGACGCGACGGCGGACGCGACCGGCGAAGAGGAAGTTACGATCGTCACGCCCGTAAAGGCCGGCGGCGAATTCTTCAAGGTCGAGCGCAGGTAATGCGCTTGACGCGATTCAGGGCGGCCTTGCGTCGGCCCTCTGGCGCCGCACGGACGTGCGGCGCTTTCGTTTTTCGCGAAAATTCAACAACACGGGCGGCGCAAAATATGCTATAATATGCGGCGTAAACGGAAAGAAGGGGCTTCGAAAGAATCGGGGCGTCGATTTCCACCATGCAGGCTGCCGCGCGGCAGGCGCGGCTTTCAAAAACGACAGACATCAGGAGATATCAATGGGCGAAGTAATCGGAGCGGGCGAGCTGCACAAGGGCGTGAAGCTTCTTATAGACGGCGAACCGTGGGAAATCACGGAATTCGACTTCTCCAAGCCGGGCAAGGGTCAGGCCATCTACAACTGCAAGCTCAGGAACATGATGACCGGTACGGGCATGTCGAAGAGCTATCGTTCGGGCGACAAGTTCGAAAAGCCCGATCTCACCCAGCAGGACGTGACCTACTCCTACGACGACGGCTCGGCGTTCGTCTTCACTGACGACAACTTCGAGGAGATACGCGTGAGCTACGACGTGATGGGGGACAACAAGTACTTCCTCATGGACGAGATGGCGGTCAAGGCGCTTTTCTTCAACGACAAGGTTATCGGCGTGCAGCTTCCCCAGCTGGTCGAGCGCAAGGTAACGAAGGTCGAGCCGGGCGTAAAGGGCAACACGGCGAGCGGCAAGGTCACCAAGCCCGCGACGGTCGAGGGCGGTTACACGCTCGCGGTGCCGCTCTTCATCAACGAGGGTGACATCATCAGGATCAACACCGAAAGCGGCGAATACAACGACCGCGTTTCGACGCGTTGATTTCAGGTTACGGGGGCCAAGCGATGATCGTCGCCAAGCTCTACGCATATATCCAGCTGGTGCCCGCGTTCCTTGCGGGCCACTGGTGGGTTGTCGCCGCGATTCTGGCGGCGACGCTCCTTTTCGGGCGTGTGTACTGCCGGTTTGTGTGTCCGTTGGGGATCGCCCAGTCGGTCGTGCGGCTGTTTCGCGGTCCGCGCCGCGTATGCACGCGCCTGCGGACGGGATACGGCGGGCGCGCCAGAGCGGTTGTGAACGCGGTCGCGCTCGCGCTCTTCGTGACGCTCGGCGTTCTCGGGCTGGGCTGGCAGTGGCTTGATCCGTATGCGATCGCCGCGCGTGCGGCGGCGTGGTTCACGGCTCCCGAATTCGATCTTGCGATCGCGCTCTTCGCGCTTGTGCCGGCGGCGGTGATTCTGCTTCTGGCGGCGTTCGCGGGCGGGCGGCTCTGGTGCAACTGGGTGTGTCCGATGGGGGTGGTTTTCACGCTTCTCACGCGCTTTACATGGCGCGGCGACAAGGTGGCGAAGAGCGCGGGGTGCGCGAAGTGCGGCAGGTGCTTCGCCAAGACTGCGCAGAAAAAGGAGGGCGCGAAGTGAATGTGACGTTGAGGCAGCTTTTCGCCGCCGCGTTCGCAGGCGAGGGCCGGCCCCCCGCGTCGAAGGTGACGGCGCGCACCGCGAAGCACGGCGAGCGGATCGGGCTTCTGGGGTATGGAGCGATGCGCCTGCCGACGCTTGACGGCGGCCACGCGAACACGTGGGACGAGGGCGCGTCCAGCCAGGGGATCGACCAGGCGATGGTCAACGAGCATGTCGACTTCGCCCTTGAGCACGGCGTCAACTACTTCGACACATCGCCGGCGTACTGCAGGGGCGAGTCCGAGAGGGTCATGGGCGAGGCCCTGAGCCGCCATCCGCGGGAGAGCTACTACATAGCGACGAAGCTTTCCAACTTTTCGCCGTCGCAGTATTCCTTCGAGGCGTCGAAGAAGCTTTTCGAGAACTCGCTCAAGTATCTGAAGACGGACCACATCGACTTCTATCTTCTCCACGCCGTGGGGAACGGTGGTTTCGAGACGTTCAGCAGGCGCTACATCGAGAACGGGATTCTGCCGTGGCTCTTCGAGCAGAAGGCCAAGGGGAGGATACGCAATCTCGGCTGGAGCTACCACGGCGACCCCAAGGCGGTCGAGTGGCTGCTGGCGAAGCACGACGCCGGGGAATATGTATGGGACTTCGCCCAGATACAGATGAACTA
>DGVK01000236.1 GCA_002395905.1 Verrucomicrobia bacterium UBA4286
TGGGGGGTAGCACCGTCCTACCCCTAGGGGTAGCGCCGCGCCACCCCCTGCCCGGGCGAGCGGGCGTCCTCGCCCGTTGCCGTGACTCTGTCTACGAGGAGCATATCAACCGCCCCATTCCACTCCATTGAAGCAGGAAGCGGACCGCTTCATCGCAAAAATCCGCCGCGCTTGAGCGCAATGGGAAGAGCGCCGCGAGACGCAACGCATACGAGGTCCGGCGCGAGTGCGACTGCGACTGCTGTTGCGACTGCGACTAGCCCGACAGCACTGGGGCCTGACGGGGTTCCCGCCTGCTCGGAAGAACTAAATGCGACCATGTGCCATCAAGGCACAGAATTAGTCGCATTTACTTTGGGAAGCGACCATCCCCGCGCCGATGCCATTTCTGGCACGAAATGACAGCCTGCCGCCAGTATAATCGCGACCGACCACAAGACTGCCGCAGGCATGGCATTTGCGCGAACGGAGTCGGCCATGATCTCCACCTTCCTTTTCATGCATTCGTCTTCCGCCATTCACGAGGCGAACACCCCATGCGCTTTTTAAAATGCTTGCGGAAGAATGACGCTGATTCGTAGCCGCAGGCATTGGCTATATCTTCCAGCCGGAAACCATGTCTGGGCATGAGCTCAAGCGCTCTGGCAAAGCGGACATCATGTATTTCATCAAGTATTGAATGACCGGCCACCTCTCGAAAACGAATCTCCGCCCAGCGGCGTGAACATCCCATGATTCCCGCCACATCGCCCGACTCCAACCTGTCGCAGGCGTGGCGGCGAATGTGTTCAATGGCCTTGGCCACTCTGAAATCAGCGATTCTGAACATGCGCGTTGATGCACGTTGAACAAGCCCCGTAGCGCCAAAAAGCGCAGTGCGGCATGGCGGGTTTCCGCACTTCATCTGCTCCGCCAGAAGCATCGCCGCAAGTTCACCGGCCCGCACATTGTCGGTAGTAATGCTGGAAATCGAGACTGCGGCGTTTTCACAGATATCAGTATCGTTGTCGACGCCGACAACGGCTATCTCGTAAGGCACGGCGATATTGCGGGAAGCACAGATTCCAACAATCTGTTCGGCGCACCAATCGTTCGCGGCGAGCACTCCGCACGGCTTTGGAAGAGTGGCGATCCATGCATCCAACCGACGTCTCCATTCCTGCAATCCGCGGTCTGACGGCGGATTGAAGCAGCGGAAAGTCTTGCCGTTCTGCACAACAAAATCGGCAAAAGACTCTCCACGTTCGCGACTCCACAAAGTTTCTTTCGGCCACGAGACAAATGCATAGTTCTCAAAACCAAGCGGCAGAAGCACACGTACCGCCTGTTCGGCGATCGATCTGGCATCGCTTGAAACACACGACACTCGCCGCCCGTGAATTGACGGCGGGCAGTCAAGGAACACGACGGGAACATTTCCAAAGAGACGTGGCATGATGTCAGGCGGCTCCCCGCCACATTCGACAATACATCCTGCCGGATGCCAGAATTTGAGCAGCGACCGTATGTTGCGCCGATCTTCGCCAAGCGAACAGTGGAACCGGTTCACGGTGGCTGTGCCGTATTCGACAGTCTGCACCGACCAATCCGCATCTCTGGCATAGACAGCGATGCCAGACATCTCATCCCGGTCACGCTTAAGGATGGAACGCTGAAGAACAAGCACCGTCTTTCGCTCTGTCTGCCTACTCATACCGCATCTCCCTTACGCGATATTATAGCATATCAACTTCACCCGCCGTCCATCCACGGAAAGAGCGCAATGCGCACCCGGGTCAAGCCGAACGGAACGAGAGAGATCGTCTCGATTTCACCGTCTTCTCTTGGCAATGGCGACGGGGGCGGGTCTACGGCACGGCCGGCGGTCACCTTTCGCATATGTCCCCACCCGCCAAAATCCGTGCGGACGGCGCAGGCCCTCAGTTCCAGTCCGGTTTCACACACCTTTTCGCCGACAATGCGCCCGTCCCGCCCCAGCAGCAATGCATATCCCCACGACGACACAGGGCGGATCTCCTTGCGTGGAAATCCGCAAATCCCGTCTTCAATCCATCTATCCTCATACGGAACCTTGTATCTCTTTACCTCGCTTTCCTCCCCTGTGATTTTCAACGCATAGAGCAAAGCCCCGCGCCTGACTGCAACGGCACCTCGTTCCCAATATGACAGCCGTGTCTTCTGCGGGAACGTAAGCGTTATCACATCGCCAACCTTCCAGACCCGTGAAATCCGCCGGAATCGCAAAGGGGACGTTTCACCGCACACTTCGAAATCCGCTCCGTTCACCTTCACTGTCGCGTTCTCGCACCATGCGGGAATTCTGACGAACAGCGGCCATTCTCCGCCATTCGTCGCATTGATTTCCAGCTGCACTTCTTCACCAAACGGATACATTCCGCTTTCTGCAACAGTAGCCGTCGGCGTTGAAACCGTGCAGGGGCCATACGCAACTGCCGCAAGTCCGCCGCCATGCGACATCCACATCGACTGCACAAACTTCGGCCACGCCATGTGAAAGTTGGATCGGCAGCAGCCGAAGCCGGAATGCGGACCGGGACAGATTGCGCCGACGTCCTCCCCGTTGTTTGCGAAGTTAAGCGGCCGGTCTATGCAGGCGGGCTGGTTAATCAGACTGTAGTATGTTATTCCGCGCCCGTCTGTCGCGACCATGGACATGAGCGTATTGTAGGCGACAACCTCCAAGTCGTCCGCCGCCTTGACATCGCCGAATGAGGCGATTTGCGTCTGACAACTCACTATACGCTCGGCCACGGCACAGAGTTCCGTCCCCCCGCTTGCGCTTCGGTCGCTCAACTGCTCGCTTCCATTCAACATGAAATCCGGCCTCCCGTAGCATTTCATCAGCCAGCCATCCGATGAAAACGCCGCATGGTAAGCCGTCCGCTTCAGATTATCGCCGTCAAGCCGCCACTGCAACGCAGGAGTCTTGAGCCCCTGCATGAAATTTACGATGTGACAGCAGAAGCCGTTGCCATTGTCACCGTCGCCGGGATTCCCGCCGCGCCTGTAATAATGCGTCCAGTCTGTGGACTGCGCCGCAACACACTCCGCAAATTCCCGCCACTCGTCCTTGCCCGTCTTTCCGTAAAGCCAAAGAACGACATCCAACTCGTCGCCGGCCCGCGCAACAGCCCAGCGCGATTCGGCAGACAGCGGATATGCTTCGAATTCGGCACGCTGAAAACGAAAATACCGTTCAAGAAATGGAACAATCCGCACATCACCTGTTGCATCAGCCCAGTCCCGCAGCAGCTGGATCGCAATCATGTTGACCCACCAGTTTCGGCTCTTCGGCCCGAAATCTCCGTTCGCACGCTGGGAGAGAATAATCGCATCCACCCAGCGTGTCGCTTTTTTCTTCAGCGCCGCATCATCAAGAACAAACGCCAGCGCGACCAAACCCTTCGCATAGTACGGGCCCCGTTCCCATGCATACATCCCACCTGATTTGCCGCCCGTAAGCCAGTCAGACTTCCCGATGTCATCATACAGCTCCTCGGCATGGCCTGTAAGACCTTCTGCCTGACGCACCAGTCTATCGCGCAAAAAACCTTCCGGTCTGACGCTTCCAAGCGGCAACACATCCATCACCGTCGGGCGGACATCCCCCGCAACCACCCCGTTTGCCAGAAGCGCCAAGAATGCAACCAATAGAGTTTTCATCCTGTCTCTGCCTCACGCCTTGCCGATCGGCTTGAAAATCACTTCCAGTCCATCGTGAGCAAGAGCAAGACCTGACGGCATCTCGTCGTCGAACGTCTTCTGCCCCCATTCATAATAACCGATGTGGGTGAGATAAACGGGCTGCCCGGGACTGGGCATATAGCGACCTTTTCCGGGCTTGAGATAACTCGTGAAGATTTCATTCACCGTGGAGGCCGTTGAATGGGAGATGTTCAGCGCGCCAAACTTCTGTAATGGATTTCCCGTCGCCTCCATGATGACAGCGGTGATCGGTTCTTTTTTTGTGAAGCCATGAAAGAACACGGTGGACATCAGTCCTGACGTGTCAGTTGCGTACAACAGTCGCACGACCCCGTCTGCACAATGCTTGGATACCTTGTAGATGAGTGCCTGTTCGTGCGGTCTGCCCGTCCAGTGATTCCCCGGCAAAGGCAGAATCTCATATCCGTCAAGACTGAACGGCACACACACGTCAAGCGGATGGATGGTCGGGGCTTCGCCGCCGATCTCCGAGACCGCCTTGGCGAAGTCGCGTCTCGCGTCCTCAAGCCAGCCGCGCTGAAGATAGACATCCCTTACGCCAAGCCGCACCGCCGCCTTTGGGTCGTAATGGTCACCGTGCGAATGGGTGTAGATGATCGTCTTTGGCCGACATCCATCAGGCAGCATGTCGGCTGCCATCCAAGTGTAGTCGATAAGAAAACTACCATCAATCAGAACACTTGAATAGCGCCGAAATATTTTGGACGTGCGCGGCTCACGCTCCCAGCAGGCAGAGCCGCTGCCGAGGAATCGCACATGCAAGCCTTCATCGGGCGGTGCAGCAAGTATGTCACGCCCTGCCGCCGCAAACGACGCCATGGCACCCAAGAAACTCCTTCTTGCCATTTCCATCAGCGTTTACTTCAAAATTATAACCATACCCAGAGGTGCGTTATAGACCGCAACGGAAACCGGCGAACCATGACAGTCTTCACCAAAGATAGAATATACCGGTATGACAGTGTAGATGTCAGTCTTGCCGCCTTTCGCCCATGTTACGGTCAGATTGCCGTCTGTGCCTCCGGCAACCGCCGCACCGTTCTTCGTCCACTTGTAAGACTGAGCGCCAACGGCGACGGCTGAAAGGACTTTTGAACCTTCACTCTTCGTCAGTGTTCCGCCCTGCGGCAAAACCACCCACTCCTCCGCACCGCCTCGACCGCGTCCAGAGACGACGAGCTTCGCGTCCGTTAGCGGCGTGTCAGTCACCTTGTCATACATCGCCGGGACGCCCCCATGCACGCACGGCACGTAGTCGCGGACGAGTTTGTCGCCTTCCCATATCTTCAAGTGATAGATGCGACTGCGCCCGTAATAGTTGAACGTAGAGCCGTCCGTGGATGCAGAAAGTGCGAAGAGACCGAGCGGACGGTTCGACGTGCCCGTGCTTTGGCCAATCCGCGAATCTGTCGACTCGTTTCTAAATACGTCATAGAGGCTGTACTGCTTAACGCTTTTGGCCGCCACGTCATAGACGACCTTGCGCCGCCACATTACGGCGCTCTCCAGCCCCCCGCCCCAGCCGCCAAGGTTCGGCTCGACGTTTCCGCTGCCGTTCACAAGCAAGCAAAGCGTCGTGCCGCTTCCGTCGCGCGTGCCAAAGACGCCGGCTGCTTTTGCGAAAGCGAGCGTCGCATAGTTGGTCGGCATTATCTGGTAGTCGATTTCCACCTTTGTCGTGTCCGTAGGAAAATAGCCGGTATTCAACGCCACATTTCCGAACGACTCCGCGTAGGCGTCCTGCTCGACAGCGCCTTTCACTGCGATGGCACCGCCAGGCTCAGAGCCCCCGACATGGACGATATCGGTCGAGTTGTTGAATGACGGAGCCACGAAGCGCGAACCTGCCAAAAGTCCGACGCGGCCCTCCTGCACCGTCGGCACGTAATCGTATTTCAACACGTTGCTCTCGTAGATTTTCACACCGTAGATCTTCATGGGCGCACAATGCCAGGAGCCGTTGGCCCACGAACCGACACGGATCGGGTTCGGCAGGGTCTCGTTAATGGCATAAGTCCCTGAAATGCCCGTCTTGAGGAAGTTCGTGACGCCCGCCGTCGTCAGCAAGATTTCGCCGTTGTGCGCGTCGAGCACGATCTTGCGCCGGACGCTGTTTGTCGCACATGCGAGCGGCAGTCCCGTATCCACCTGCCGGTATGTGTTCGTTCCGAGGCTCGCGAGAAGTTTGTCGTCTTCCGCGCGCAGTTCGAAGAGCGGACCCGAATCCGAATTCTTGTGGCTGGAGAGCGCGACCCACGTCCAAACCCTGTTCGTCGGAGAGAAGGCATAGTCGAGTTCGATGCGCGTGTTCGCGCCGGGTTTATATGGGTTGTTCGAAGAATCCTTGAGCTCGATGTAATGTCCACCGGACTTCTGGCCATTGTTGCCGCCGTTGTTGCCGACGAGTTCCACGTAGCCATCGTCTGGAATCTCGTCCACATCGCCGCCGGCGGAGAGAGTGCCCGGATCGGCAGTGTGAAAGACGGCATCCACCGTGTTTAAGAAGCCCGCGACGCCGCCCTTGACGCACGGCCGCCAGTCGAGAACCGTCACGCCGTCCTCCGTCGCCTTGAACGAGTAGATCCGGCACGAGCCGTAGTCGGTGTTCGTCCAGCCGTACGTGGATTTGCCCATCGCAAACAACATGAGCGGACGGTCGCTCTTCCCGTTGTCGAGAATCTTCGTCGTGTCGTCCTTTGTCGCGACGGGCGAGGTGGCACCGTGCTCGTAGAGTTCGACCTTGCGGTTTGGCAGATCGAACTTCGCCGTATAGCGCGTTGTGCTCGACCTGACCATGCCGCCGCACCAGCTACCTAAACGCGGCTCTAGACTGCCGTTGCCATTGGACCACAGGCAGCAGGATGTGCCGGAGCCGTCAATGCCGCCGAAGACCGTCTTGGATGTATCGCCGGACGTCAGCGCAAAGTCAATCTCGAGAACCGTCTTGGAATTGACGAAATAGCCCGTGTTTATCGTCTGAGACCCAGACGCCTGGATGTAGGCGTCCTCCGCCAAAGCGATGCCGCTGATTGCAAACGCGACACCCGCTGCAAACAACAACACTTTCATTCTGCGATTCTTCATGACAACATTCCTTTCAGTTTTCATGCATTACATTATAGCATTTCGCCTGACACCGCAACGGCCCATATACGCATGATAAATCGCCTTGAATGCGCACATGTCCGGCAGAGCCGCTGCCGAGGAATCGCACATGCAAGCCTTCATCGGGCGGTGCAGCAAGTATGTCACGCCCTGCCGCCGCAAACGACGCCATGGCACCCAAGAAACTCCTTCTTGCCATTTCCATCTTGGCTTTTTCTTTCTTTGCTTTTACAAGTTGTTGTTGACAATCATACCGGCTTTTTCCTGTCAATAGCGTCATCTGCGGATGTCCGTCCATTCGAGCCGGTACATCCCAATTCTACAAGTCCGGCCAAGTTTTGCTTGGTGCATCACCTTTCCGCAGCCTTGCGCAGGCGGTCGATGAATTCTCGCGGCATCGTCGGCTCGACAGTTTCGATTTCCGAAAGAAACCGCTTGCGCGCCTCTTCGCGATGCTCAAGGTGTTCCGCCATGCGTTCCGGCGAATCGGCTATAAGCTGAACCGTGCTCCAAAAGTCGAGCCAGCTGTCCGGCAGATTGCGGGCGAAGAACCCGCGGCGGACGATTCTGTCGGAAGGATCGGCCACCCCCGCCGGCGCAAACACTTTCACCTTGCGCAGCATCCCCTTGAATTCGTCACCAATCGCATCGGCGCGCGCGAACGCTCCCTTCAAGCCGTAGAGCCGCTTTGCAAGCGCATCGGCACCATCGCCGGAAACCAGTTCGACGACCGTTTCGCGCGAACCGTCCTGCGCCGGAGTCTGGACAACCACGGCAAGGCTTTCGGCGTCATACGACCATGCGCACGGCGCGCCGTTCACGGTTGCGCCCGTCGGCGGCGGCGTCGCGGGGAACACCAGCGTGTATGCGCCCTTGCGAGGGCCTATGACAATGCGCATCCCGTCGCGGACGACGCGGGTGCGGCGGAAGTTCGTCGCGTAGTCCGCGTTTTCGCCGTCGTCCTCGTAGATTTCGCATTCGCCGCGCTCGGAGCCGGGAACGCAAAAGAGCACCAGATCGTCCGTTTTCAAGCTGCTCAGGTTTTCCACCGAATCCGGATACATCGGGATTATCGCGCCGGCCTTTGCGAACCAGGGGTTCTGGCTTATTGAATATTCGCGCTTAAGGACTCCGCCGCCTTCAAGCAGGTCGCCGGTTGAAACGTCGTACCACGCGCCCGGCGGGAACCAGATATCGATTTCGGAGACATCGCTGTTCTTTTTCATCGGCTTCGAGATCGTCGCGGCGAGAATCGAGTCGCCAAACATGCAGGCGTTCGTTGCTGTATAGGCGGCTTCCAGCTCCGGCCAATCGTAATACATCGGCCGGCATATTGAAACACCCGTGTCGTAAGCCTCGCGCGCGGCGGTGTAGATATACGGCACCAGGCGGTAGCGAAGCCGGACGGCGTCGCGAAGCGCGCGGAAGTGGTCAGGAAAGCGCCAGATGCGCTTTTCGACATTCGCCGCCTTCGTGCCGTGCGTTTTGAAAATAGGCGTGAACACCGCGCTTTGCATCCAGCGAGTGAGAAGTTCGCCGTCCAGCCCGTCCGATCCGTCGGGACGGTTGAAGCCGCCGATATCGTGTCCCCAGTAGCCGTAGCCCACGTTGGACGCGGTGGCGGTGAACCAGGGGATCGCCTCAAGCATGCTCCATGCAATCTTGCAATCGCCCGAAAAGCCCACCTGGTAGCGGTGCGAGCCGAGTCCGCCCCAGCGATGGTAGATGAACGGCCGCCCGCCGCCGCGCGCGGCGGAATGCGCGGCGAAAATGCGGTTCAGCCAGAACGTGTTGCTCAGCGAAGGTTTCTCTTTCGACATCGGCCACTGTTGCCAATCGAGCCACCAGAAATCCACGCCGTCGGCTTCCAGCGGACCGATAACGTCTTTGAAGTAGCATGCGGCCCACTTTTCGTCGTCGGCGCGGAACGGCACGGCGTTGGTCCCTTGCCAGCCGTAATCGGCAGCGAACGCGCGGTAGCAATCCTCGACAGGCTGTATGCCGCTTGCAGGGTGCAGGTTCAGCGCGACCTTCAAGCCGCTGTCGTGCAGGAAACCGAGCGTGGAGCGCGGATCCGGGAAAAGTCGCCTGTTCCACGTGTAGCCCGACCATCCCCAAAGCTGCCCGAACTCGTCGCGCAAATCCGTGCGCCGGCCGATGTTCCATGTCTCGTGCCACTCCATATCGAGGATGAAGACGTCGAGAGGAATGCCGTACGATTTTATTTCTCGCACAAGGTCGCGCACTTCCCGGTCGCTGTATAGCCAGTAGCGGCTCCACCAGTAGCCGAACGCCCATCTGGGCGGCATGGGAATGCGCCCGGCCACTTTCACATAATCGCCGAGGCACCCCTTGTAGTCGTGGCCGTATGCAAACACCACAAGGTCGCGATACGATCCCTTTTCGCGCGGCGGTCTTTCGGCGACCCATCCGTTTTCGGTGAATAAAGGCGTCGCGGTGTCGTCCACCACGGTCACGCCGCGCCGCGAAAGAAGCCCCTTCTCCATCGTAGCCAAAGTGTCGGAAAGGGCGCATTTCATGTCAAGCGTGCGCTGTGTGCCGAGAAGGTTTTCCTTGTCCTCGGCGAGCACGGCCACGCCGTTTGCAAAGAGGTTAGCTTCATTGAACGCGCCGCCTTTCCATTCGAGCGTCATGCCGGCTGTTTTGATCTGGACGCCGTCGCCGCGAATGGAATGCTCGAACGGGACGGATGGCTGGTCCCGGTCGGCGAACACGAGCGACGGACGGTCTTCGAACACGCCGTCCGCGCTCCATTCGCACCGCACCATGCGCGGCGCAAGAAGCGTGAAGCGCGCATTTCCAGCCGTGAGCGACGTGCTTTCGGCGCGCACCGCCATCGCCGCCGACATGGCCAGCGCGCACACGATCTTCACAGTATCCATGACAACATCCCGTTCGGTTTTCATGCTTCACATTATAGCATATCGCCCGACACCGCAACGGCCCATATACGCATGATAAATCGCCTTGAATGCGCACACGTCCGGCTGGCATTTCAAGCCCGATCGCTCCATCCGCCCTGCATTCAGCTACATTCGTAGCTGCTGGCCTTCGTGCGCCAGAGCGCCATGAAGAGCACCGCGCCTGCGAGAGCCGTCGCGACGGTCGCCATGAGCGGCTGCATCCACCCGCCCGAGGAATGCGCGAGATTGCCGCAGACCTTTCCGGCGACAGATACGCCGATATAGGAAAACAGCGAAATGAAGCCGATCGACGTCCCCGCGAAACGCTTGGTCGCCGTGTTCGTCGCCGTGACGCCCGTAAGCGCCTGCGGTCCGTAGAGGCAGAATCCGCCGAGGCACAGCGCGGCCGCGCCAAGCGCTGCCGACGGCACGAACCAGAACGCCGCGAAGCACGCCGCCGTAAGCGCCATCAGAAACACGCAGAGCCTCGGCGCCCTGCCGCCGAAGAAGCGGTCCGTCGCCCAGCCTGCGAAAAGCATGCCGGCGATTCCGGCGAACTCGAAGAGCATTATGACCGTCCCCGCGTCGCTCGGGGTAAGCCCCTTCGCCTCCTGAAGCATCGTCGGGCCCCAGTCGGCGACAAGCGCGCGGACGGCGTTTATGGTGAAGTTGATCGCGCCCAGCATCCATATGACCGGGTTCATGAACACCATGCGCATCGCGCCCGGCCCATTGCCGTCCGCCGCGCCGTCCGCCGCGCGAGGGGATGCGGCGACATCCGTTCCGGGAAGATCGGGCAGCCCCTCCTCCCTGGGAGTGCCGGGGAGCCACAGCAGCATCAGCACAAGACCCGCGAAGCCGAGCGCGGCCATGGTCCAGAAGCACCAGCGCCACATGCCGACGCCTTGATTCGCCGCGCCTATAACGCCGAGCCCCATCACCACGCCGCATATCTTCGCGACGAGTCCGCCGCCGATGGAGTGGGACGTGTTCCAGACGCTCATCTTCGTGGCGAGCTCCTTTGGCGGCACCCAGAAGGCGATGAGCTTGGCGCACGGCGGGAAGCCCGTCCCCTGGAAGAACTGGTTCGCGACGAGCAGTATGCCGAACGTCCACGCGAGAGCGGCCGTCCCCTCCGGCGCCGCCGCGCAGTCCGCCTTGAAAAGCGAGGCGATCTGCGGCGCGAAACCGAAGGCGACGTTCACGACCGTGCACGCCAGAAGACCGAAGCACAGCATCCTCCTCGGGTTCACCTTGTCGCCCACCATCCCGTTGAGGAACTTCGAAAGACCGTAGACGATCCCTCCCCAGAACAGGAAGTTGCCGAGCATAGGCTTCGAAATGCCGCAGTCCTGCTGAAGCCCCGGCATTGCGAACGAGAAGTTCTTCCGCATGAAGTAGAAGAGCGTGTAGCCTATCATCGTGGCGAAGAGCATCCGCCACTGCATGCGGTGGAAGGCGAGGTCGGTCTTCCGGTCTTCAAAGAGGCTCATCGCGCGGCAAAGCCTTTCTTCGCGAAGTCGTCGAGCTGCCCGGTGAGCGCCAGGAAGTCGAGAGCCATGTACCTGTCGCGCATGAAGATGGTCTTGCGGGCGTCGGCCAGCGACGCGGCCACGGTGGAACCTATCTCCTCAGGCGTCGCGGGCGCGCCCACGACGCGCAGACGGCGCTCGATCTCGGCGGACGGCACGAGCTGGCCCTCCAGCCGCGCCTTTATCTGCGGCCAGCGGGCCTTGAAGTCCTCCAGACGCGCGCGCGTCGCCTCGCGGTCGATGAACTTGGCCTGCACAGCCTTCACGCCGATCTCGGGGAACTTCGTGCCGGCGAACGCCGCCGCGCCCTCGGTCTCCTGCTCGGCGAGCGGCTTCCAGTTCCCGAGGCACGCCTCGACATCGAGCTTCGTGTAGTCGAACGCAAGCATCTCCTCGTAGACGCGGCACATGAAGAGCGTAAACACGCCCACCTGTATGCCGTGCGGCACGATCTCGCCTTTGAAGGTGTGGTCGCGCATTTCGAGAAGATGGCTGAAGAGGTGCTCCGCGCCGGACGCCGGACGCGAGCTCTGCATGTCCTGCA
>DGVK01000060.1 GCA_002395905.1 Verrucomicrobia bacterium UBA4286
TCGACGAGATCCTCCACGTCCGCCTCGAGAAGGCCTTCGCGCTCCTCGCCGAAACGGACACGGCCATCGGCGCCGTCCCGGCGCTCTGCGGCTTCCGCTGCAACCGCACGCTCGACGCCCTCTTCCGCTCCCGCACGGGTCTTTCCATGCGGGACTGGCGGAAGCGGACTCGATGATTTTTTTTCGCAAAATTGAAACTTTTTTCTTCCGCTTTCCCCTATAATGAGTCGCGTGCGAGGATGCGCCCCGTTCGGCGGCGCCGCCCGCCCCCGAAAAAAGAATTCCCGAGGACTCAGACATGAAACACATCCATGCCGCTTCGATTCTCGCCGCCCTTTCCCTGGCGGCGCTTCCCGCCCTTGCAGGCGTGAAATACTGGGACAATCCCGATTTCAAGGCCTTCGACGTGGGCGACTACGTTCAGGACGGCCTCGTCGTCAACTACGACGGCATCCGCAACGCCGGCCCGAACGCCGACCACGACCCAGAAGCTGAAACATGGGTCAATTGCGTCAATTCCACGAAATGGCCCCTTCTTTGGTGCTCGTACATCTGGAACGAGTCCACTTCCAAATATGATTGGAAGAAGAGCAATACATCAGAAGGCGCATGGGCCAACGATGGGTTTGTCTTTGACGGGCTCACATATTTCGCCAAGTGGAATGACGGCAATCCTGTTGCCCTCGGTCCAGACTATTCATATCAGTTTGGCACAGACGGAACGATTTCGACGCAGAAACAGAACACGCAGTATTTGATAGTCCCGTCTTCCAACTGGGACAAAGGCGGTGTTGGTCTGCGAAAGTCGGCTGGCGGCGGCACAACTGCAAACAGCGTTTATGGCATTGACACAACCCTGAACTCGACACGTCCATATTTTACGGCAGCTGGCGGGAAACTCGGGTACGTCAGCTATATTGTCGATTATTCCACCACAAAGAAAGAATATATCACAGATGGCGCGTCCATTCCAACCGCAAGCGGCACAACTGTGGCTATTTCAACGACCCCGAGCAAGTCCTACACATGGTTCAGTCTCGGAGGATTCCATTCGCACGAAAAGCCTACAGCCATTGCGGAGCTTGAAGGTTTTACAGGCACGATTCACTTTTTCCGCATCTACTCAAAAGCACTTAACAGCGAGGAACTAGGATGGAATCGCGTCGTGGATGAAGCCCGCTATTACGGTCGTGTAGCCCCTATCCCCGTCACAAACGCCGTTGTGACGGCAAACTTCCCAGACGTATCAGGCAACACACCCAATGGCACATACGCGGTTGATGCTTCCGGCTATACATTCTCCGCGCCGGCATCGGTTGTATACAAAGGCCGCACCTATACGCTTTCTGGATACAAAGTTGAAACGATGTCCAATGGCGCTTGGTCGCTTAAAGAAGAATCTGATTCCGCCAGTGCAGCATCGATTTCTGTCGCAGCAGGCGATTGCGTGCGCATCACATGGAAGTGGGCGCAGGGTGATGGCATCGTGACTTACGATGTGAGTGATTATGTGCAAGACGACTTGCTTGTCCATTACGACGGCATCTGCAATGTCGGGCAAAACATCGCACACGACGGCACCACGACCAAGTGGATCAACCTTGGTTCCGGCGGTGCAACATATGATATGAAACGAGTGCAAAAAGTCGCTGGCGATCAAGGATACTGGTGCGATGATGGGTATCGGTTTGAAGGCAACTCAGCGTTCGAAAGCGGCAAACACGATGGCAACTGGCTGACGTATTCGTTCCAATGGGTAGTTGACGCCAAAGCATCTGAGCGTAAATACAGTCCGCCGTATCTTTTCTCCGCTGGATGGAATACGTTCGCGTTTGGCATGGGCGACAATCCAAAGGCTGGTTGTTTTCACTACAATACGCAAGGCGCGAGTCATCGACCCTATATCCTGAATAGTGCCAAGGAATACACATACGCCACTGCAATATCTGATGCGGATAAAAAGGAAATCAAGTTCTTTGAAGGAACGACTGCACCCACATCCGGCGGCTTGGCCGACGGCTACTACAAATTCGGCGATGACGCCACGATGTCCGCGAATACATACAAAGCAGACACTTACACGGTTGCAGGCTATGGTTCGAACAATGGACAGTTCGTGGGGACAATAAAGAATATCCGCATCTACACCCGCGTCCTTACCGATGCAGAGATTGCACACAACCGCCGCGTTGACAACTGGAGATTCTTCGGGATCTATGAACCAGAGACTACCAATGTCGTTGTTCTGTCCACATATACCTACTTGCATGGCAATGAGGCTGATGGCCCATATGAGATTGCAGGCTCCTATACATTCACAGCGCCCGAGACCGTGACAGCTGAGAATGGCATTACGTATAAGCCTGATGGATATACAATCGAAACTTGGAGCGGCACCGATTGGGTAGACGCAACCAAGCATTCCGGGAACACCTACGCCTATACAACCGCTGCAGGAAAAGTTCGCCTCACATGGCATTGGAAGGCAACGTATGGTTGCCGCTCTGCTGCCGATTATACGATTGACGACCTTGCATCAGGCGCGGTAATGCATTTTGACGGCATCTACAATGCCGGCATCGGAACACATAGCGATTCCGCAACAAAGTGGATCAACCTAGGCACTGCAGGGAGCAACCTTGACGCTTCGCTGGCAGGTTCCGCCGACGATAGCGCATGGACGGAATATGGATACAACTTCAAGGGCAAGCGCAAGTTCATGACACCGAACGATGCGTCCAAATACATCCATATCGCACGCACATATACGCTACAATCTCTCGTTGATGCGCCATACGCAGACAACATTCACGCCGACGGCAACTACATCCTTGCAACAGGATGGAACCAAGGCTCTATTCAGATTCGCGGCACTCCGAAGACTACATGGTTCTTGACGCAACAGGCTTCTTACGACAATCGCCCTCGTTACACAGAAACCGGAGATGCTTTCTCGTATGCGACTGCTATTCTTGACGATGCAGCCAAGACCGCCGTTGTGTTTCCTGGAACAAAGGCGCCGACGAGTGGTACGGTCACAACTGGATACAAACAATTTTCGTCAATGCTGGATTCATTTGACTGGTATGTCCACATCGGAGGAGCGAATTTAGGCAATGGCCAGTTCCTTCGCGGAACTATCAAGAGCATCCGCTACTACGACCGCGTGCTTACAGAGGAGGAGCTTGTCAGAAACCGCAACGTCGATTCGGCGCGCTACTTCGGCGAGCTGGCCGTGACGAACGTGTTGGTGACGACGAAGTACGCCGATGTTGCGGGCGACGAGGAGGTGCTTACCGAGGCCGCTGGCGCGTACAAGGTGGAGGGCCGCTGGACGTTCACCGCGACGAAGGTAAAGGGTGACAATGGAAAACTCAAAGATGTTGCTGGCTACTATACCGAGGAACTTGTGAACGGCGCATGGACAAACAAGGCCTGGCATGAAGGCACCAGCTACACATATCAAGAGGGTGTTGACGCGGCAACCATCCGCTTGACCTGGAGCGGCCCGCGCCCGGGCATGATGATCATCGTCAAGTAGGCGCGCGAGAGAACGCTCCGGCCCGATTGAAAGCCCCCGTCCTCAAATGGCGGGGGCTTTCAATATTCACGTCATGGAAAAGAAGACCGCGCGCTTATTCGTAGTCGTCGGGGTGTTCGAGCGGCTTGTCGTCCGGCTCTTCACGTGACGGCAGTATCGTTATCTCGTGGAACGCCGCGTTCTGATACACTATGACCCTGTGCTGGCGCAGCAGCTCAAGCAGGGCGAGGAATGTCACGATGATCTCGCCCTTGGGCGCGTCTTCCTTGAACAGCGTCGTGAACGAGACCTGCCCTTCCTTGCGAGTGCGGTCAAGGACGTAGTCCATTTTGTCCGGGACAGAGAACCTCACACCTTTAAGCTCTTCGTGGGGCATCTCGCTTGCACGCGCAAGAACCTCCTGGAAAGCCGAGAGCAGGTCATAGAGGTCGAGGTTGGCGAGAGCGCCGCGCGCGTCCGCCGCGGTCTTTTCGAACTTCGGCCGCCCGCCGCCGTAGTCGAAGGACTCCTGCGCCATCACCTCGAACTCGGCGAGCTTGCCGGCAGCGTCCTTGAACTTCTTGTACTCGATCAGCTGACGCACGAGGTCGAGGCGCGGGTCAACCCAATCCTCGTCCGTCCCTTCTTCGGTGGCGCGCCTGTCCACGGGCAGGAGCATCCGGCTCTTGATCACCATGAGCGTGGCGGCCATCACGATGAACTCGCCCGCCACGTCAAGGTTCAGCTGGCGCATCAGGTCGAGGTACTTCATGTACTGCGTCGTGACATGCTCGATCGGGATGTCGTAGATGTCCAGCTCCTCGCGGCGGATCAGGTACAGAAGAAGATCAAGGGGCCCCTCGAACACGTCGAGGTTCACCTTGTAGTCTTCCGCTATGAGTTCCGCCTGCGCCATCGTCTCTGTTTTCTCGAGCGATTACCCGATCACTTCTTCTTGCCCTTGGCTTTCTTGGCCTTGCCGGACTTGTCGTTCTCGAGGAAGCTCTTGAGCATTTCGAATTGCCTCTCCTGCTTGGAGATAACCTCTTCCTTCTTCTTCTCCATGTGCGCGGGGACTTTCATCGCGCGGGCGTCCTTGAACGCCTTCTCGTAGATTTCGACGTACTTCTTGACGATGCGCCTCCCGGCCTCATTCATCTCCTTCTCCATCTCCTCTTCGGGGCGGTTCAGGACCTCCTCGATCGGGTCGATGTACTTCTTGACGTCCGGCGCGTACTTGGTCTCCTCCTCGATCTTCTCAAGATACCTCTCCGGACCGTTCTTGTCATAACCGAGTTTGGCCACCTCCTCGCCCTCGGCATCAAGGATGAGAACGGTCGGGAATCCGCCGATTTCATACTTCGACGTGAGCTTCCTGTTGTTCTTCTTGCCGTGCTCGGAGAGAAGATCCTTGTTCCGGGGATTGTCGATGTACACCAGCTCGTACTTTCCGACCGCGCCCTTGCGAAACGCCTCGGTCGAGAGGATTTCCTCCTCGAGCTTCTTGCACCACGTGCACCAGTCGCTGCCGCTGAACACGGCCACTACGTACCGCTTGTTTGCCTTGGCGCTCTTGAGCGCCGCGTCGAGGTTGTCGGTGAAACCCTGCGGCGTCGACGTCGCGGCAAGCGCCGTGGCGGCGAACATCGCCGCAATCGTTCTTAGCATGATTTTCGTCATTTTCGTTTTTCCCTTTTTGTGAGCTTCATGTGCTTTGTGGCTGAAAACTCGTGCTACAGGCCTACTGCCTTGCGAACCTTCTCCATCGTGGGGGCAGCAGCGGCGCGGGCGCGCTTCGCGCCGTCCTGCAGGATGTCCTCGAGCGCG
>DGVK01000224.1 GCA_002395905.1 Verrucomicrobia bacterium UBA4286
AGGCAATGTCTCTAATGGAATGGAATGTCTAATGGAATGGAATGGTATTAATAATAATATATATTCCAGTACCGGTAAAACAAGTACCAGTATTACAACCCGTTCCATTCCATCCCATTCCACTCCATTGAAGCAGGAAGCGGACCGCTTCATCTTCGATTTGACTGCGAGCAAAAGAAAGGCTATACTATGCCGCTGATTTACGGGTGCTTGCGCGCACGGTGCGCACAGGCTGAGAAAAGACCGGTTAAAAAAACCTGAACAGGGTAATGCCTGCGTAGGGAAACGAAAGGAAAAACAAAATGGGCAGTTCAAATGCCGTCATGGAAGAGGTAATATCCGGCGCGATAGTGCGGCGGTATTTCAAGAAACTGGAGGACAACCTGGCGATAGACGTCGCCGTCGTCGGCGCAGGCCCGAGCGGTCTGGTCGCCGCGCACGATCTGGCGAAGGCCGGCTTCAAGGTCGCCGTGTTCGAGTCGAAGCTTGCGCCAGGCGGCGGGACATGGGGCGGCGGAATGCTCTTCAACGAGGTCACCGTGCAGAACGATGCAGCGGAGATCCTTCACGAGTTCGGCATAACGACCGTCCCCTACGACGACAGGTATCACACCGTCGATTCGGTAGAGATGGCGTCGGGGCTTATATTCGGCGCACGCAAGGCCGGCGCGACGATTTTCAACACCGTGAAGGTCGAGGACATCGTGATGCATGACGGCGTCGTCTCGGGCGTCGTGATCAACTGGAACCCTGTCGCCAGGCTTGAGATGCACGTCGATCCGATCGTCGTCACCACGCGTGCGCTTATCGACGGAACGGGCCACCCAAGCGAAATCGTCAACAAGGCCGTCAACAAGGCGGGCGTCAAAATCGACTCCCCGACGGGAGGCATCCTCGGCGAAAAGCCCATGTGGATGGAAGACGGCGAACGCACGACCGTCGAAAACACCAAACGGCTCTATCCGGGGCTCTACGCTTCCGGCATGGCGGCGAACAACGTCCAGGGCGGCTTCAGAATGGGGCCGATTTTCGGCGGCATGCTCAAGAGCGGACGCAAGATTGCCGAAATCGTCCGGGCCGATCTCGCAGCGAAATGACCGATTTCGGATTCTATCTGGTGATGACCGATCCGGCCGCCGGCTACGAGCGCTGCTGCGAGGCGGCGGTCAAGGCCGGCGTGAGGATGGTCCAGCTGAGAATGAAGGGCGCGCCGCGCGGCGAGGTTGTCGCGACGGCGCGGCGCCTCATGGACATCGCCCGCGGCTCGCAGACGAAGATCATCGTCAACGACGATCCTGCGGCTGCGGCGGAGTCAGGCGCGGACGGGGTTCACGTCGGGCAGGACGACATGCCGGTCACCGAGGTTCGCGAACGCTTCCCGCAGATCGGGATTGTCGGCCTTTCGACCCACAACCTCGCGCAGGCCGCGGCATCCGCCGCCGTCCGCCCCGATTACATAGGAGTCGGGCCGGTATACGCCACTCCGACCAAAAAGATCCCCGATCCCACGCTTGGCGTCGCGAAGGCGGCGGAAATGATTCGCGCGGCGACCTGCCCCGCCGTCGCCATTGGAGGAATCGACGCCTCCACGCTGCCTGCCGTTCTGCGCGCGGGCGCGCGCAACTGGGCCGTAGTGAGAGCCGTGTGCAGTGCCGCCGACCCGTACAAGGCGATAATGGACCTCCTGGCCGTTGAAAAAGCGCAATAGCGCCCGGCGGCACGGCGTTTGGCACAGGACGGGCGAATATGGTATAATCTCCATTGTTCAAGGAGAGGTGATGAGAGAGACACTAGACGAGATTGCGGCGCTCAAAACAAGACGCAACGCTGTAATCCTTGCGCACAACTACCAGCGCGCGGAGGTGCAGGGCGTCGCCGATTTCACGGGCGATTCGCTGGAACTTGCGCGCAGGGCGACGCAGGTCGACGCAGACGTGATCGTCTTCTGCGGCGTGTATTTCATGGCCGAGACCGCCGCGATACTGAATCCAGGCAAGACCGTGCTCATCCCCGACGAGACGGCGGGCTGTCCCATGGCCGACATGATCACCGGCGCGCAGCTTCGCGAACTCAAGTCGCGACATCCGGGCGCGCTCGCGGTATGCTACGTCAATTCGACCGCCGAGGTCAAGGCCGAGTGCGACATATGCGTCACCTCGGGGAACGCCGAGCGCGTCATGGCGTCGCTGCCGAAGGACCGCGAGATCCTTTTCGTGCCCGACCGGCATCTCGGCGGACATGTCGCCGGGAAACTCGGCGCGAAGTATGTGCTCTGGCCGGGGTACTGTCCGACCCACGCGCGTCTCACGGCGAAACGCGTCGCAGAGGCCCGCGCGGCGCATCCGGGCGCGCCTGTGCTGGTGCACCCGGAGTGTCCGAAGGACGTTCGAGACGCGGCCGACGAGTGCCTTTCCACGGGCGGGATGTGCGCATACGCGCGCGCGTCCGCCGCGAGGGAAATCGTCGTGGGCACCGAGACGGGAATCCTCCACCGCCTGCGCGAAGAGAATCCCGGCAAGACCTTCTGGCCGGTCGACGACGCTATGATCTGCCCGAACATGAAGAAGACCACTCTTGAAAATCTGCGAGACTGCCTGCGCGACATGTCGCCGCGCGTGACGGTCGAGCCTGAAACCGCCCGTCGCGCGCGCCGCGCGATAGAGGCGATGCTGGAGGTGAAATGATGATGGATCTTATCTCTTCTAAAAAGTCATGGCTTGTCGCGCCTGTCGCGGCCGTCCTGCTGTATGCCGCACTTGTCGCGACATGGGCCGTCATGGAGCCGTCTGCGCTTGTGCCGCTTTTCGACAACGACGGCGCGTCGCCTGTGGAGCTTATGACGCTGCCGCTTTTCGCGCTCATCGTGCCGCTGGTGTGGCTGTGCCCTCCGTGCGCGGGAACCGTGCGCCGGCAGTGCGCGTGGTCGGCGCTGTGGTCGCTTCTCGGAGTGATGGCGATCGTCCGCGAGACCGATGTGCACAAGGCGCTCTTCGCGAAGATATGGCCCGGGGTCGCGGCGAACTTCCACGGGACGGTTTTCAAGATGAAGTTCCTCAAGGCCTCCGGCATCCCTTTCATGCCGAAGCTTTTCGTCGTCGTGTTCTTCGTTCTTTTCTTTGCGGCTGTGATCGTGCCGCTCGCGAGGTACATCGTGCCGCTGGTGAAGGGCTTTTTCAAGATGGAGCCGGTCGCGTGGACGATGGCGGTGTTCGGGTGCGTCTCGACGAGCGTGCTTGTCGTGGACCGTCTGCCCGCAAACCTGCGGCACGCGGGCGTAGACCTGTCGGACGGCGCGGTCGCGCTTCTCAAGGTTTTTGAAGAGGGCGGCGAGATGGTCATGGCGCTCATGGCGCTTCTCGCCGTCCTGCAGTCACATTTGATATTCTGCCGCGGTTCGCACGCGGCAGACTGACGGAGCAATGCAGCCATGATACTCGCAGATTCGCTTGTCAACGGATTCCTCGGCTCCAATCTGATGGGGCAGGGAATCGTCGCCGTCCAGCTTCTCGGCAGCGTGATAATGTTCGCCGTCGTGATCGGAAAATGGAAGGAGCTCAGCTACATATCGACGCTCACACGGCGCTTCCTGAGGGATTTCACGAACTGCCGCGACATACTTGAATACTACCTCAACCAGCGTCCCGCGGCGCAGTCGACCGGCGTCGTGGGAATGTATGCGCGCACGTGCGAGCGCCTGCTCAAGCTTCTCACGCCGGACGTCCGCTCGCTGCTCGTCGGCCGCCAGACGGACGGCGACGGCGCGGCGGCGCTCACCGCACGCGAGATCGAGCTTGTGAAGAGTTCGTGCGAACACGCGCTCGCCGAAGAGTCGATACGGCTCGACGGGGGGATGGGCATAATCGCGACCGTCGTCACGCTCGCGCCGATGCTCGGGCTTCTCGGGACCGTGTGGGGCGTTCTCGACGCTTTCGCAGAGATGGGCAGCGCGGGAAGCGCCAACCTCGCGACCATCGCGCCATCCATCTCTGCGGCGCTCGTAACGACCGTCGTCGGCCTCTTGATCGCGATCCCCGGCGTAATGGCCCACGGCCACCTCTCTTCGCAGGTGCGCAACATAACCGCCGACATGGAAGGCTTCGCGGACGAACTCACGGGTCGCATCGCCTGCGAGTTCCAGGGGAGGGGCGCGTAGGATGTCGAGGATGCGCAGGCGCTCCCGCGTCGAGCGGCAGAAGGCCGAGATCGGCATGAACTCGCTGATCGACCTCACCTTCCTGCTGCTCGTGACGTTCATCGTGACTCTGCCCGCGCTCGAACAGGGAATATCGATAATGCTCCCGCAGGCCAAGACCGACCAGCTCCCGACGAAGGACAAAAAGGCCAACGTCGTCACGATCGACAAAGACAGCCGAATCTTCTTCAAGGACAGGCCGGTGACGCTCGACGAACTCGAAACCACACTCAAGGCCATGGCCGCCGAAGACCCGGAGGTGCCGGTGCTCGTGAGGGGCGACGAGAGACTGGATTACGGCAGCGTGATGAACGTCGTGAAGGTCGTGTACAAGTGCAAGGTGCGCCGGATGGCGCTGGTCACCGTGGAGAAATGATCGGCGACAGAGAGAGCGGGAAGCCGCCCGTGCTGGGCGTTCGCAGCGTCGGTCTCGCGCTCGCGGGGCATATCGTCGTCTTCCTTCTTCTCTACTCTTTCGCGCTTCTGCACCTCAGGCCGAAGGAGGCCGTCATACCGATCGACCTAACCGTCGTCGTGAACGAGAATCTCGACGGCGAGGAGAATGAACCGCCTCCGCTTTCCAACGACAGACCCGAACCCCCGAAACCGCCCGAGCCGAAGCCGCCAGAAGCCCCGCCTGCGGCGGAGGAGAAGATCGAGGCCGTCGAGCAGATCGCCGAGAAGAAGCCCGAGCCGCCGAAAGAGAAGACCAAACCGCCCGAGGAGAAGAAACCCGAGCCTCCCAAGCCGCCGGAGAAGACGAAAGAGCAGCTGCGCGAAGAGCGCATCAAGAGGATGCGCGAGAGCGCGAAACTCGTCGACAGGCCGGTGAAGATCGAAATCAAGAACAAGCCGAGCGGCAACGGCAGGACCGAACGGCAGACCAGGACCGAAGCAGAGATACGCAGATTTCTCGACCAGGACTACAGACCGGGCACAAAAACACAGCTCGCAGCGGACGAAACCCAGCGCTGCATATCGCTCATACGCGCCGCGTTCTACAACAAGTGGGACCGGCCGCCGTGGACCGACTCTCTGAAGGAGATGCTTCTCAGCGTGCAGTTCGACATGAGCGGACGCGTCAAGGGATACCGGCTTTTGAAAAGCTCGGGCGACGCGAAGGCCGACGCGACAGTGCGCCAGGCCGCCGCGCTCGTCCACATGGTGACAGGACTTTCGACGGACTTCCTTCGCGAGAACCCCGAGGTGACGATAAGGTTCAAGGTGACTCCCCAATGAACTTGTGCACGGTAGCGATGCTTGCGGCGATACAGCTCGCCGGCGTGACCGGCGACGCGCTGAGAGCGCGCGCGTTCTTCGACGTGAACAATGCGAAGGTTGGCGATCCTCTCGTGCTTACGGTCGACTTCCTCGGCAGCGCCGACTTCGCCTCTCTGCATCCTCCGGCGCTTTCGCGTGAAGTGGACAGGGCCGACTGGAAGCTTGACGATGCGAGCGCGAAGACCGACACCTTCCGCGACGCCCGCCGTCTTACATACCGCGTGAGGCCTATGAGGGAAGGCGTGCTGTGGTTCCCTGCGCTGGAGTTCGAGTACACCGGTCTCGACGGCGCCAAGCGCGTCGTGAGATCGAACACGATACCTGTTCATGCAAAGCCGGGCGAAAACGTGGTGGTCGCCGGCATGACGGAGGACGAGGAGGCCATGCCGATGCCGGACGATCTCGACACGTCCGCACCGGCCGGTCTTTCGGACGACGAACTCTTCGCGTGGCGCAAGGCGTGCGCAAGCCCGACCGCAGACGCGTTCGCGCAGTTCGACTTCCCGGCGGCAAGGATGAATGAGGCGAGGTGCGCGATACTCGAGGGCGACTGGCGCAGAGCGCTCGCCGTGTATTCGCGGCTTGAGTGGCGCATCGGCCAGACGCCCGCCATCGAGCGCGGACTCGTCGCGGCTCTCGCGCTCAGGTTCCAGAATCCGTCGTCCGAGCTGCCTGTGTGGCGGCAGGTGGGAAGGCCTCTGCTGCGGCACGGCTGGAAGGGGCGCGCGGCGGCAGTGTTCGGCGGCGCAGCGGCGCTCGCGGCCTTGTTCTGGCTTCTCGGGCGGGCGATCCGCGCGCTTGCGTGCGTCGCGCTCGCGGCGCTCGCGGTTCTGCCTGCGGCCGCGCAGGGCATGGATCCTTTCGCAGAGATGGAGGCGATGCACCGGCGCATGCAGCAGCAGATGCAGCAGATGATGAACATGACGACGGGCGGAGGCTTGAGCATGACTTTCGGCGGAGGGGAGCGCGAGAGCGTGAAGATCGGCGCAGGCGTCGCGACGAGCAAGGATGAGCTGCAGGTCGGCGACGCGTTTGAGTTTGTGCTCAGCCTTGAATACCCGAAAGGGAACACGGTCGATCAGGTCCAGCTGGCGCCGTCCGAAACGTTCGGCCTGCAGGTGGTCGGGCGGCCTTACAATCTTCCCGACGAGCAAAGCGCGAACCCGTCGAACGTTGTGAAGCGCATGGCGTTCCCAGTGAGATACGACGTTCCGTTCAAAGGGCGAGTGACGTTCGGCGTGAGCGGCATGGTCGCCGGGCGCGAGACGCGAAACGGCGGACGCTTCAGCTTCACGTATTCCAATTCGTTCGAGACGCGCACGCAGCCTCTCGACATCGACGTGAAGCCGCTTCCCTCGGCGGGGCAGCCCGAAGGCTTCGGCGGAATCATCGCCGACAGCCTCGTCCTCTCGGAGCGCGTCGACATGGAAAGCGTCGAGACCAACGACGTCGTGACGATCACATACCGGATCGAATACGACGGCTATATACCGCCCGAATGGACGCCCGACGGCGTCGCATACGAGTGGACCAGAACTGCTCGCGACCGCTCGGGACGCGCCGTCGCGGAGTGGCGCAGGTATTTTGTCGCGGCCGGCGAAACTTCCACGCCGAAGCTTGAAGTCGTGTACTACGAGCCCAGAACAAAGCGTTACCGCACCGCCGTCACGCCTGGCACGCCGATCAGATACAAGTAGCGTTCGACAGATTTTTCAAATTCCCGCTTGCATTCCTGCAACATTTTCGCTATCATTTCCATCGGAGACGCGGAAGTTGCGTTCAAAAGGACGTGCCGACGGCTCCTACTACAAAAAGGATCAAGCAAATGGCCACTACGAAGAAGGCTCCTGCGAAGAAGGCTGCTCCTGCAAAAAAGGCAGCTCCTGCAAAGAAGGCTCCCGCCAAGAAGGTCGCGGTTAAGAAGGCTCCTGCAAAGAAGCCCGCTCCCGCGAAAAAGGCGCCCGTGAAGAAGGCACCTGCAAAGAAGGCCGCCCCTGCGAAGAAGGCTCCTGCAAAGAAGGCGTCCGCGAAGAAGACGCCTGCGAAGAAGTAAGCGAGAAGACGGCGCAAAGCGCCGTCCGGGCGCGCGGGTTCGAAAAGCCTGCGCGCTCTTTTTTTGGTATAATGCGAAGCGCGATGAAGATTCTGGTCACAGGCACAACAGGAGGTATCGGCGGCGCGGTCGCGCAGGCGGCGCGCGCCGCAGGGCATGAAGTCGTCGAATGGAACCGCGACGGGTTCGATCGCGGCGGCGAACTGCCGCCCGGTCCGTACGACGGCGTGGTCTTCGCAACAGGGATGTGCCCGGTCGCGCCGGTCGCGGCGCTGACGGACGAATCGTTCGCCGAGACGCTGCGCGTCAACTGCGGGCTCTTCCTCCGAATCGTGCGGGAGATCGTCGCGAGGCGGCTTTATCCACCGAAGGGCGCACGCATGGTCGCCGTTTCTAGCGTGTCGGCGAACGAGGGCTGGCCCGGCGGGACGGCCTACTGCGCATCCAAGGGGGCGCTGTCGGCGATGTGCCGCGCGCTCGACGCCGAGCTCGCGACGCGACGCATATCGGTTCGCGCGGTCGAACCGCGCTATGTAAAGACGAAGATGTTCGACGCGTGCGCAGGGCGCATGGGTGTGAGCGCGGCCCTGGCCCGCGACCCGCGCGATCTTGCGGCGGAGATACTCGCCTTGCTGGGGTGACCGCGGCCTGCGGCGCAAGGCGGGGAATTTTGGTATAATATCTGCAAGCAACGGACTTTAAGGAGCAGCATGGCAGAAAAGAGGAAGATTGTCGTTACAAGCGCTTTGCCGTATGCCAACGGTGACATCCACCTTGGGCATCTGGTGGAGTATATCCAGACGGATTTCTGGGTGCGTTTCCAGAAACTGCGCGGGCATGAGTGCGTATACGTATGTGCAGACGACACCCACGGCACGCCGATCATGATACGCGCGCGCAAAGAAGGCATAACGCCCGAGGAGCTTATCGCGCGCAGCCACGCCGAGCACCTCAGGGATTTCGGCGATTTCCAGATAGAGTTCGACAACTATTACACGACGAACTCTCCCGAGAACAAGGAGCTTTCGGAGAAGATCTTCGCCGCGATGGAAGCGTCCGGCGCGGTCACGAAACGTTCATCTCCGCAGCTCTACTGCGAACACTGCCGCATGTTCCTGCCCGACAGGTTCGTCAAGGGCACATGCCCCAAGTGCGGCGCGTCGAACCAGTACGGCGACAGCTGCGACAGCTGCGGCGCGACATACGGCGCGGAGGAGCTCGGCGGCCCCGTCTGCACAACATGCGGCGCGACGCCCGTCGTGCGCGACACCGAGCATCTCTACTTCGAGCTCGAGCCCCAGCACGACTATCTTGAGAAGTGGATACCCGGCCACACAACGAGCGATGTTTCGAACAAGCTTCTGGAGTGGTTCAAGGAGCCTTTGCGCGGGTGGTGCATCTCGCGCGACGCGCCCTACTTCGGTTTCGAGATACCGGGACACCCCGGCAAGTTCTTCTATGTGTGGGTCGACGCGCCTATCGGCTACATCGCGAGCCTCAAGAACCTCGGGCGCTTCGACATGTGGAACGACCCCGAAGCCGAACTGTACCACTTCATCGGGAAGGACATAATACGCTTCCACTGCCTTTTCTGGCCGGGGATGCTGCACGCGGCGGGATTCAAGACGCCGAACAAGGTTTTCGTGCACGGATTCCTCACGGTGAACGGAGAAAAGATGTCGAAGTCCAAAGGTACGTTCGTGAACGCCCGAACGTATCTGGACAATCTGCCGCCCGAGGCGCTCAGGTACTACTACGCCGCCAAGCTCGGCGGCACGACCGACGACATGGATCTCAACCTCGCCGATTTCGTGCAGCGCGTCAACAGCGACCTTGTAGGAAAGATCACCAACATCGCCTCGCGCGGCGGGCAGATGCTTCAGAAGCGTCTCGAAGGCCGCCTAGGCCGTCTTGACGAAGAGGGGCGCGCGCTCGTCGAGAAATGCCGCGCCGCTGCGGATACGATAGCGAAATTCTATGAGGACCGGCGCTTCAACCAGGTGGTTGTCGAGGTGTGCAGGCTCGCCGACGCCGCGAACGAATATTTCGACCGCCGCGAGCCCTGGAAGACCGTCAAGACCGACGCCGAGGCTACGCGCACCACTCTTACGGCGGCGCTCAACGCCTTCCGCATGATCGCCATATACCTCAAGCCTGTCCTGCCGGTCTACGCAGAGAAGGCGATGAAGCTCTTCGGCGAGACCGAGTGGACCTGGGCGAGCCTCGACACGACGCGGGAGGACTGCACTCTCGGCGCGTACGAGTATCTCGCCAGCCGCATCGAGACGGCGCAGGTCGAGGCTATGGTGGCCGCGGCGAAGGTGAAGCCCGGCGAGAGCGGGGAGGTGAGCCACGAGTCGAGGGCGAGCAAGAACAAGGCCCGCGCGGGCGAAGCCGCCGCGAAACCCGCAGAGTGCGCCCCGCTGAAGGCCGAAATCGCCTTCCCCGACTTCGAAAAGCTCGACTTGCGCGTGGGCGTCGTCGAGAGCTGCGAGACGGTTCCCAAGAGTTCGAAGCTTCTCAAGTTCGTGCTAGACGCAGGCGCGCTCGGGAAGCGCACGATATTCAGCGGTATACGCGGAGCGTATCCCGATCCTGCGGCGCTCGTCGGCAGGGAGGTTGTGTTCGTCGCCAATCTCGCGCCGCGCAAGATGAGCGTAGGCATTTCCGAAGGCATGATACTTTTCGCCGGCGAGCCCGGCAGGAACGGCGGCGTGGTCTCGCCGGCAGGCGCGGCCGGCGGCGGTGAACAGGTTACATGAGGCGTTGACGTGGGCGGGATGCTGTCGATAGCGATGTATGTTGCGTGGGCCGCTGCAGCCGCAGGTCTGGCGTGGCATGTCGCTGCCGCAGCGGCCGAGGTCACGTATGTGACGCTCGCCGACGGGCGCCGCCAGGCACGCGCCCTGCCAGTCCTCTTCAAGATACTTCTGCCGTTCGTCGGCAACCTCGACGCGCTTGTGTCCCGGCCGGCGTTCGAGCGGCGTATCGCCGAGAGCGAAAGAACCCTTGTCTCAGCCGGGATGGAGGGCCTTTTGAGCGGACGCGAATTCGTCGCGCTCGAGATTCTATGCCCTGTGGTGACGGGCGCCGCATGGTGTGCCGCGGTTCTTTCTCTCGGCGCGATGATGCCGGAATCCGTCTTCGCGTCGTCGGGTCTGGCGATATGCGCTTTCGGCGTCGCTGTCTGCGCGCTCATGCCGGGAATGTGGCTAAAGGGCGAGCTCAAGCGGCGTCACACCGCGATCATGAAGGCGCTGCCGTTCGTGCTCGACCTTCTTACCTTGAGCGTCGAGGCGGGAATGGATTTCATAAGCGCCCTGCAGCGCAACTGCCAGACGCGCCGCATGGATGCGCTCAACGAGGAGCTTCTCAGAATGGTGCACGAGATACAGCTCGGCGCGTCCAGACGCGACGCCCTGCGCGCCATGGCCGACCGTGTCGGCCAGGCCGACCTGCGAAGTCTCGCTCACGCTCTTGTGCAGGCCGATGAATTCGGCGTTTCCATCGGCGCGATACTGCGCATCCAGTCGGACCAGCTCCGCAGCCGCCGGTTCGACCGCGCCGAGAAGCTCGCCGCAGAGGCGCCGACCAAAATGCTCGGACCGCTGATGCTGTGCATTTTCCCGGCGGTGTTCGTGATACTGCTCGGGCCGGTTCTCATCCAGGCCATAGACGGGATGTTGTAAAATGAAAAGACCAGAACTTCTAATCGAGAACGGAGAGTTCGCAGGCCGACGCTACCAGGTAGGCGAGGCGGGCCTGCGCCTCGGCAGATCGTCGTCGAACGACATACAGATCGTGGACGAGGAGCTGAGCCGCAACCACTGCATGTTCGAGATCCACGGCGAGGACGGCATTCGCCTCACCGATCTCGCGAGCGCCAACGGCACGCGCGTCAACGGCGCGATACTCGGCAGCGAGGCCGTGGATCTAAAGCCTGGCGACGCGATAGAGGTCGGCGGCACTCTTATAAGGGTTGTCCCCGCAGGCGGCGAGGCGCCCGCCGCCGCGTCCGCCGCGGAAGGAGTGGATCTCGGTCTCGGTTCTGGTGCTGGTTCAGGCGAAGGTTTACCTGCGGGCGGCCAACAGCCTGCGAAGAGACGCTCTCCCGTCATGAATGTCATTTGGGCCGCGGTTGCGGCGCTGCTTGCCGTTTCGATATACCTTGTCCTGGGAGGCTTCGGCGGCGACGCCGGGGACTCCCCCGTGCCGCCTGTCGAAGAGCCGGAGGAGCGCGTCGTGGAGATGCGCTACGAGAAGGTAGTCGCCACGTCGCAGAGCATCTTCCGCTACTATATGTCGCTTTCGTCCGACGGGGCGCTGCGTATCATCGTGGACGACGTCCCCGGCGAGAACCGCCATGTCGACCAGACGCGCCGGCTTGACGAGAAGGCTCTGGAGCGGCTCGGGGAGATACTGCTGGATCCCGACCTCATGTCGCTCGACCGCCAGTATGTCGGGCCCGACGTGGAACCGCCGGAGCTTCGCAGCTGGGAGCTCGCCGTGGTGCTTTCGTCGCGGGTGCGCAGAGTGTCAATAGTCAACACCCAGGAGCCGGAGGCTTTCCGTCGCGTTCGCGAGAAGCTGGAGACCTTCACAAAGAACGAACTCGGCGTGTGGGCGATACAGTGTTCGCGCGCGCAGCTTGAGGAGATGGCTGCGGAGTGCGCCGAGACGGGGCTCATGAAGTGGGACGACCGCGATGTCGAATACGGCAACCTCGACGCGTCTGTGCGCGCGTACCGAGAGGCGGTGCAGTATCTCGACACGCTCAATCCAAAGCCGCCGGAGTTCGCCGAATACCGCGAGGGGATGGAGCGGGCCAGGAAGGAGCTCGACAGGCGCTACGCAGACCAGCGCTTCAAGGCCGACCGCGCGCTCAACCTGTCGGACTGGGAGACGGCCGCCGCCGAGCTGAAGATTCTCTGCCAGATGGTTCCCGACAGAGAGGACGACCGCTACCGCGAGGCCGCGGCAAAACTTGTGGATGTGGAGCAGAGGCTCAAGAACGGAGGCCGGTGAAATGAGAATCTTTATATCAGCGGTGCTGGCGTGCTTTACGGGTCTTGCCGCCTTGGCCCAGCAGGGGCCTTCGACGCGTGTCGACATAACCAGCCAGCCCGAGCGCGCCAGCGTTATCGTCGACGGACGCGACCGCGGAATAACGCCTATAACGATCTTCGATCTCGCGCCCGGGCGCCATCATGTGAAGTTTCGGATGGCCGGCTATGTGGAGCGCGACAGGTACATAACCGTGGAGGAAGGCCGCCCGTCCCAGCACAGCAACGTGCTTGATGCCGAGAAAGGGCTCCTTCTGGTGAAGAGCAGTCCGGAAGGATGCGAGATCACGATAGACGGCGTCGCGATGGGCGTCACGCCGCGTCTCATAACCACGCTCGACACGAAGAGCGTCCACAAGATGACGCTTCGCAAGACGGGCTACAGGCCGGCGACATTCGACATCAGGTTCAACGGGCGCACGCCGCTTGTGCGGGACGAGACGCTCATGCTCGATTCGGGCGTGCTGAGGATCATATCCGAGCCGACGGGAGCCAGCGTCACCGTCAACGGCGTGGAGCGCGGCGTCACGCCGGTTCTGGTGACGGACGTCCCGAAGGGGCGCGCCACGGTGAAGTTGTACCTTGAAGGATTCAAAGAAGAGGTGATATCAGATCTCGTGGTGGGCGCGGGCGACAAGCAGACGGTCTCTCGCATAATGGAAGGCCTGCCCGGGACGCTCTCGCTTACGTCCGTGCCGGACGGCGCGCGGTTCTATCTCAACGGCGATTACAGAGGAAGAAGCCCGCTCGTGATTTCGGGACTCAAGCCCGGCGAGTACGAGGTTCGCGCCGAGCGTGACGGTTTCGGCACCGAGACGCGCAAGGTCATGGTCTCGAACGGATCGACGCCACGGGTGGAGTTCAGAATGTCGAACGTGATGGGCCGGCTCGAGGTGAAGACGTCGCCGGCCGGAGCGCAGATCCTGTTCGACGGGCGCCCCGCAGGAACCACAACCACCAACGATCCCGACGCGGAGTTCAGCGACGTCCTGGCCATAGAGAACGTTCTTGAAGGCGAGCATACGCTCGTCGTCAGAAAGAGCGGCTACGCCGAGACGACGCGCCATCCCAAAATCCAGAGCAACCGCACTTCGAAAGCCAACATCCGCCTCAAGCGTATATTCAAGCCGGATGTGGAAATCGTCACAGACACCGGAACCTACCAAGGCATACTCGTGAGCAACACACCCGACTACATACTTGTAGAGGTCAAGCTCGGCATACAGCGCAGCTTCCCCAGGGCCGACATACGGAAGGTTCGCTTTCTCGGCGGGAAGGAGAAATGAAGCAGCGGCTCGACATGGCTCTGGTCGAGCGCGGACTCGCCGGGAGCCGCACGCGTGCGCAGGCGCTTGTCATGGAAGGCAAGGTGCGCGTGGCAGGGCAGGTCGAGCGCAAGGCGTCCCGTGCCGTCGATGAATCGGCGGCGATCGAGGTAGAGTCGCCGCCGCGTTTCGTGAGTCGTGGCGGCGAGAAGCTGGAGGGCGCTTTCGCGGCGTTCGGCCCGGGGTCTGGCGCGGCGGTTCCGTTTGATGTCGCAGGTGTCGCGTGTCTGGACGTCGGCAGTTCCACAGGAGGCTTTACCGACTGTCTGCTGCAGCACGGCGCAAGACGCGTGATGGCCGTGGACGTCGGCACGAATCAGCTGGCCTACAAGCTCAGGACCGATCCGAGAGTGTGGGTGAGGGAGAATTTCAACGCACGGCACATGACTCCCGCCGATCTGCCGGAGACGCCCGGCGTCGCCGTGACGGATGTCTCGTTCATCTCGCTCAGGCTCATCCTGCCTCCTATACGCGATGTCCTCGCGCCGGGCGGTCTTGCCGTCGCTCTCATAAAGCCGCAGTTCGAGGTTGGCCGGGGCAATGCGCCGGGCGGGCTGGTGAGGGACGAAAAACTGCGGCTAGAGGCGCGTGACGGGATAGTGGGTTTCGCCCGCAGAGAACTCGGTCTTGAACTTCTCGGCCTCGCAGAGTCGCCGATAAAAGGCCGCGAGATGGGAAATATCGAGTACCTGTCCTATTGGTGCAAACCCTGCTAAGGCCGTCGTTGCAGCTCACGATTGCAACGCCGGGCTTTTTGATCCAGTCGCCGTAGTAGATTGATTTTCTTCCAGTCAATGGCAGCGACCGTTGGCGCGGCGCGGGCATTTGCCGACCTTCGCGCCTCCTGTGCCGAGGCAGCGGTAGCAGATTTCGTTTTCGAGCGGCGCACCAGCAAAATAATCATCAAGGTTCTTGAGCGTCGTTTCGG
>DGVK01000001.1:0-920 GCA_002395905.1 Verrucomicrobia bacterium UBA4286
GGCAGAGGTCTTGGACTCACCGGCGGCACTGCGGACAAGATGGAAACCATTCCTGGCTACAGCTGCTCGCAGACACTTGAGCGGTTTCAGGAGATTGCCACATCTGCAGGTGTTTCGCTCACAGTCCAGACCGACGAGATATGTCCCGCAGATAAAAAACTCTATGCGCTGAGAGATGTAACCGGGACTGTCGCGTCGATACCTCTTATAACGGCATCGATTCTGTCAAAGAAGCTTGCTGAGGGTGCGCACACGCTCGTTTTTGACGTGAAGTGCGGCAGCGGCGCTTTCATGAAGACTTTCGACGATGCCAGAGCGCTTGCAGATTCGCTCGTCACGGGTTCGCGTGCGGCAGGCCGCAACGCATGCGCCCTTGTTACACGAATGGACGCACCTCTCGGTTTTGCAGTCGGCAATATGAACGAAGTCGCGGAGGCGCTCGCCATCCTCGGTTCAAAGGACTGCGGCGAAGTTGATGTTTCCAGACTGTCGGATATAACCGACCTCTCGATTGAACTTGCTGCGAAAATGGTCTCGCTCGAAAAAGGGATTGCCCTAGATGAAGCCGGCGCCATGTGTCGCGAGCATCTGGCCGACGGCTCCGCACTTGTCTGTTTTGAAGCAATGGTTGCGGCGCACGGCGGCGACCTCAAGCGATTCTGCGCAGAGTTGAAGCGGCCCAGATTCAAGTTCCGCATCCAGGCGATGCGCTCGGGTTGGATTGCATCGATCGATGCAGAGAAAGTCGCGCGGATAGCGCTGGCGCTCGGCGCAGGTCGAGCAAAGACAGGCGACAGGATCGATCCGCTGGCGGGCGTGACGCTGTCGGTCAGGTGCGGCGAAAAAGTGTCTGTCGGCTCTCCTCTGGCGACGCTTGAGACGACCCGCGAGCCGGAGGCGCTTGAACGGCTGGCCGCCGC
>DGVK01000001.1:983-3738 GCA_002395905.1 Verrucomicrobia bacterium UBA4286
AATCTTCTCAAAGCGTTTTCAATCGTCCCGGAACGCCCCGAGCCTCAAGGTCTCATCCTCTCGGAGATTTGCTAGCCTATGGTAGATTACAACGAGATGCGTCGCAGGTTTCGACCGAAGGATCCAGAAAAGAGCGCCGCCCGCGCCAGAACACAGGCCGCCGTCAAACGGATCGCCAGAGAATATGAACAGAAGCGCGCGAAGCTCGGGCTGGACAGACCGCCGCTGAAAAGGACGCCGCTTTACTATGCCATTGTCATCTGTGTAATGATATTTATAGCGGCGCTTTTTATTGGCGTGCAGACTGGTGCTGTTCCCGTCGGCAGAAAGCGCATATCGAAAGCGGCGATTCAGGCGCGCAGATCGATTGATGCTCTGGCACAGGCATGCGGCAGATACAGGTTTCATGTAGGGCGATATCCTACGACGGCTGAAGGGCTTGAAGAGCTCGCGGCGCTGCGGCCCCAGCTTAAAGGCTGGTTCGGGCCTTACATAAAGAAGGTCGTACCCGATCCATGGGGGCATGCATATGTGTACGAAGAGCGGGAAGGGGGCGGACATCCCGTGCTTTACTCCACGGGTCCTGACGGGCGTGCAGGAACAACAGACGACATCCTGCCAGAACAGAATATGTTCGATATGCCTTTTCGCGATACGACCTGGACGAATCACTGGGTTCCATATCAGTTTCGAGGCATTCTAGTCGCGCCTGACGAGACGACCAAAAAAGCCTGGGAAGAGGAAATCAAGAAATACTGATCATGCTGCATGTAGTCGCAACCCCGATTGGAAATCTTGGCGATCTCTCGCCGCGCGCGCTTGACGCTTTCAAGTCGGCTTCGCTCATCGCCTGCGAAGACACCCGTCGCACATGGCAGCTTCTTGCGCATTTCAACATTCCGCGTCCCGAGATGATTTCATACCGACAGGGCAATGAAGAGCGGACGACTCGGTTTGTAATTGACGCCGTTCGCGCCGGCCGTGAAACTGTGCTCTGTTCCGACGGAGGCTACCCGGGGATATCAGATCCTGGATACAGACTCATACGTTCATGCGCGAAAGAGGGAGTTCCTTACGAGGTCATCCCGGGCGCAAGCGCGGTAAACGTGGCACTTCTTGCGAGCGGACTTTCAACCAGTTCATTCACCTTTCGAGGATTTCCTCCACGCGGTCCTGGCGCGCTTAGAAACTGGTTCGCGGAAGATGCCGAGAAAGAGCATACGCTTATCTGCTACGAGTCGCCGTTTCGTATCGGCGCGACGGTGCAGGCTGCGCTTGATGCGCTGGGAGACAGAGAGGCTGCGGTTTGCATCGAACTCACCAAGCTTCACGAGCGTGTGAGCAGGGGATTCCTGTCTGATCTTGCAAACGAGTTCAAGGACGCCAAGGTCAAGGGTGAAGTCGCCCTGGTGATTGCGGGTTCAAATCCTAAATTCAGTAGATGAATTTCTGCGAGCTATGTCCGCGGCGTTGTCGTGCCGATCGTTTCAGAGCAGACGGCACACCGGGATTCTGCGGTGCGAAAGATGGTGTGCGCCTCTTTAGATGGGGGCCGCATTTCGGTGAAGAGCCGCCGCTAACCGGCAAGCGCGGCAGTGGATGTATATTCTTTTCGCGATGCACAATGAAATGCCTATACTGCCAGAATTCGCCATGGAGCTGGCGTGGCGAAGGGGATGGCAAGTCTGTTGAAGAGCTGGCTGCGATCATGCGCGATCTTGCCCTTCGTGACAGGGTTGAGAACTGGAATCTTGTGTCACCCACACCATACCTTCCCTTCATCCGCGAAGCTGCGGCAATATTGCGCAAGGAAGGGGTGTCGCTCCCCTTCGTATGGAATTCTTCCGGTTTTGAGCGTGTCGAGACGCTTGAAGAGTATTCCGATCTTTGTGACTGGGCGCTTTTTGATCTGCGATATTCACGCGAGGAGACAGCTGTCATGGCGAGCGCCGCGCCTGGTTATGTAGAGGCGGCCAGAAGCGCTGTCAGGTGGGCCTGGTCGTATAACCCCGATCACCTTATCGTTCGCGTGCTTGTCCTGCCTGGACACTCCGATGAGGCTGTTGAAAGCCTAGCGTGGCTTGCGACCGAATTGTCAAGCGACGTTGCCGTTTCTGTGATGAGTCAATACACGCCGGCGTATAAAGGTAAAGAAACGCCGCCGTTTGATCGAGGGGTGACCGAGGATGAGTATGCCGACGTCGCAGAGGCAGCCGCCGATTTTGGCTTTACAAACGGCTGGGTTCAAGATATGTCGTCGTCGGATCCGTCGCTGGCTTTGCTTGGTGAGAACATGACTTCCGGCCATGGTCCCGTATCCGCTTAATGGCAGTTATGTAAACTATGGCCGCAGAGAGGCAAGTCTTTTGGCAATCGTCGCCTCATACCCCTCTTGGGACGGTCTGTAATAATTCTTGGGAACGGTAAGATACGCCTGCTCGACATAATGGTTTGCGAATGCATGAGGATACTTGTATTCCGTCACCTTGTTCGAGCCAATCGCTTTGACATGCTTGTTCTTCAGATGTTCAGGTACTGGCTGAACGCGACCTTTCTCGACATCAGCCATGGCCTCGGAGATCGCCATGCAACTCGCGTTGGATTTCGGTGCCGACGCAAGATAGGTCGTGGCCTGTGCCAGGTTGAGCGCGCATTCCGGCATCCCGACAAACTCGCACGCCTGCATTGCCGCGACTGCGACAGAAATCCCGCGCGGATCGGCGTTGCCGATGTCCTCGCTGGCGCTGATGACCAG
>DGVK01000119.1 GCA_002395905.1 Verrucomicrobia bacterium UBA4286
CTTTCCGATGCGCTCAAGACGGCAGAAGAGGCGAGCAAGGCGAAGACCATATTCCTCTCCAACATGAGCCACGAAATCCGCACGCCCATGAACGCGATTATCGGCCTCGACAGCCTTGCGCTGCACGAACCCGAGATTTCGTCGAAGACGCGCGGCTACCTGGAAAAGATCGGCTCCTCCGCAGAACACCTGCTGAGCCTCATCAACGAGATTCTGGACATGAGCCGTATCGAGAGCGGCCGCACGAAGATCAATAGCGAAGAATTCTCGTTCCCCAAGCTTTTGGAGCAGGTGAACACTATCATCGACGACCAGAGCCGCACCAAGGGCTTGAACTATTCGTGCCATGTGGCGGGCAGCCTGGACGACTACTACGTCGGCGACGTCACCAAGATTCGCCAGATTCTCATCAACATCCTGGGCAATGCGGTCAAGTTCACCCCGAAGGGCGGAAACATCGACCTCAACGTGGAAAAGATTGCTGCGTTCGACAACAAGTCCACGCTCGTCTTCAAGATTAGCGATACCGGTATCGGCATCGGCAAGGAATTCCTGCCCAAGATTTTCGACACGTTCACCCAGGAAAACGCCACCACGGCTTTCAAGTACGGCAGCAGTGGCCTCGGCATGGCGATTACCAAGGGTATCGTCGACATGATGAACGGCAAGATCGATGTGGAAAGCGAAAAGGGCAAGGGGACC
The DNA here is from genome assembly GCA_002395905.1 of Verrucomicrobia bacterium UBA4286. GTDB lineage: Bacteria > Verrucomicrobiota > Kiritimatiellia > RFP12 > UBA1067 > UBA1067. The sequence continues at coordinate 703 of DGVK01000119.1, forward strand.
ACGTTCTGCGTGACGCTCACCCTCAACGACAGCATGCGCAAGCAGGCGACCGACGACGAAATCGAAATCCACCCGAGCGAAATGAGCGTGCTTGTGGTGGACGACGACGAGATTGCCCTGGGGCACGCGAAACTCGTGCTCGGCAAGGCGGGAATCCTCACCGACACGGTGCTTACGGGCAAGGAAGCGGTGGAGATGGCGAAACTCCGCCACGCGAGACGCGAGCCCTACAACCTGATTGTGATTGACTGGCAGATGCCCGAGATGAACGGCATCGAGACGGCGCGCGAAATCCGCAAGGTGACCGGCGACGAGTCCGCCATTATCATATTGACGGCCTACAACTGGGACGACATCCTGGACGAGGCCCTGGCAGCCGGCGTGGACTGCTTCATTTCTAAGCCCTTGTTCTCGGGAATCCTGCTGGACGAATTCAAGAACGCCCTCCGGCGCAAGAAGGAACACACCTCGCTTGCGAAGAACAAGGCGGAACTTGCCGGAAAGCGGGTTCTCCTTGCCGAAGACATGGAAGTCAACGCGCAGATCATGATGGAAGTGCTGAAGATGCGGGACTTGCAGGTGGAACTGGCCGTAAACGGTCGCAAGGCCCTAGAAATGTTCCGCGACCATCCCGAAAGTTATTACGATGCCATCCTTATGGATGTGCGCATGCCCGAGATGGACGGCCTGGAGGCGACAGCAGCCATCCGCAAGCTGGATCGCGATGACGCCAAGAAGATTCCGATTATCGCGCTCACGGCAAACGCCTTTGACGAAGACGTGCAGCGGAGCCTGCAGGTGGGCATGAATGCGCACCTTTCCAAACCCATCAATCCGGACCACCTTTACCAAACTCTTGAAGAAATGATCTGGACGGCAGAAAATAGGAAGTAATGGGTCATGACTTACTCGATTATAGGCATTTGGGCTACAATACTCCTGCTTATCGGTAACCGGGATGTGTTGCGGAAGCAGGACGGGTCGGAGTATTCGCGTACCCGCCTGTATTACCGGCGCTTCTTGCTCGGCGTACTTGTGTACTACATCACCGACATGCTGTGGGGTATCCTGGATATCAGCCGCATCGAATCGGGCAGCATGTCGCTCAAGAATGCAGAATTCTCGTTCGCGCATGAGCTCGAACAGGTGAACGCCATCGTGACGGCGCAGTGCCACGACAAGAAAATCCGTTACAGCAGCAACGTGAAGGACGGGGTGTCCAACTGCTATATCGGCGACGAGATGAAGCTCAGGCAGGTGCTCATCAACATTCTCGGGAATGCCCCCTGCGCTTTACCATAGAGGACACGGGAATCGGAATCGGCAAGGACTTTTTACCGCGCATGTTCGAGGCCTTTGCGCTGGAAGACGAATCCTACACCAGCAAGCACGGCAGCACGGGGCTTGGGCTCTCTATCACCAAGAGCATCGTGGAACTGATGGACGGGCACATCGACGTGGAAAGCGAGAAGGGTGTCGGTTCGAAGTTCACTGTTACCGTGATACTGCAGAAGTCCCCGCACAATGGCAGCGAACGTTGCTTGTCGGGCGGACAGCACGAAAAACCGCGCGCGACACTTTCCGGACGGACGATACTGCTCGTCGAAGACCTCCCCGTAAATGCGGAAATCATGACGATGGTGCTCTCGATGCGCGAGATGAAGGTGGAGTGCGCGGAGAACGGGCGCATTGCCGTGGAGATGTTCAAGTCGCACGAACCGGGCTACTATTCCGCAATCCTTATGGATGTGCGCATGCCCGAGATGGACGGTCTCGAGGCTACCCGCGTCATACGCAGCATGGACCGCGAAGACGCGAAGAACATTCCCATTATCGCGCTCACCGCGAACGCCTTCGATGAGGACGTGCAGCGCAGCCTGCAGGCGGGCCTGAACGCCCACCT
>DGVK01000037.1 GCA_002395905.1 Verrucomicrobia bacterium UBA4286
GAGAAGCTCCAGGAGCGTCTCGCCAAGCTCGCCGGCGGTGTCGCGCTTATCAAGGTAGGCGCCGCGACCGAGGCTGCAATGAAGGAGAAGAAGGACCGTGTCGACGACGCGCTGCACGCGACGCGCGCTGCGGTCGAGGAGGGTGTCGTCGCCGGCGGCGGTGTCGCCTACCTCCGTGCCCAGAAGGCCATCGAGGCTCTCAAGCTTGAAGGGGACGAGGCGGTTGGCGCGAGCATTGTCGCCCGTGCGGTCGAGGCTCCTCTCAGGAAGCTCGTCGGCAACGCCGGCCAGGAAGCCGCGCTCGTCGTCGCCAACGTCAAGAAGGCGACCGGCACGAACGGCTACAACGTCCGCACCGGCGAGTACTGCGATCTTCTCAAGGAGGGTGTCGTCGACCCCGCGAAGGTCACGCGCTCGGCTCTGCAGAACGCCGCGTCGATCGCGGGCCTGCTGCTCACCACCGACTGCATGGTGACCGATCTTCCGGAGAAGAAGGAGTCCTGCGGCTGCGGCGGCCACGGTGCGCCCGGCGGCATGGACGGCATGATGTAAGCCTCTCAAGGCTTGTCATAAAGGGGGCGCGTCCCGCACGGGGCGCGCCTCTTTTTGGTATAATTACCCCTGCATGACACAGAAGGGAAACCAGATGAAAAAGGCGTTTGTCAACGGACAGAGGATTTCGGACGAGGCGGTCGGTTTCGAGCTCGACAGGCTTGTCAGGTTCTACATGGCTCACGGCATGACCGCCGACGAGGTGAGGAAGAATCTGCCGAAGCTGCAGGAGAAAGCGCTTGAACAGGCTGTCGGCGCGAAGCTTCTGCTGGACAGAGCGTCGCAGATAGAGCTTCCCGTCACAGAAGCCGATATCGATGCGGAGGTGCAAAAGGTCGTCGAGCAGGTCGGCGGTGAAGAGAACTACCGCAAGGCCCTGGCCGAGCAGAATCTTTCCGAGAAGGATTTCCGTCGTGAGCTGGAGAAGGGCGCGCGGGTGAACATGCTTGTATCCCAGGTATGCGCACACGTCCAGGACCCTACCGAGGACGATGTCGCCGCCTTTTTCGAGGCGAATCGCGCAACCTACGGCAAAGATGAAAAAGGCAACGCGCAGACGCTCGTCGATGTGCACGACAGAATAAAGGACCTTCTCCGCCATGAGGTGCGGGGACGCGCTGTCGAGATTTTCGTTGAAGAACTGCGCGAAGCGGCAACCATAGAGTACAAATAAAAGCGGCCCGCCCGGGGGCCGAGGTTGCGGAACAGGCGAAAATTCGGTATACTATACCACCAATGTTTGGGCTTTTGAAGAAGAAAAGAAGCAAGCCGGTCGTATACACGCGACCGGAGCACTGCATTTCGCGAAAGAATATCGATCCGGACGCGTTAAAAGTTCTCTACAGGCTGTCGAGCGCGGGCTATACGGCCTATCTTGTCGGCGGCGGCGTGCGAGATCTTCTCCTGGGTCGCAAGCCCAAGGATTTCGATGTCGGCACGAGCGCGCGGCCCAACGAGGTCAAACATGTTTTCCGCAACTGCTTCCTTATCGGGAGGCGCTTCCGTCTGGCGCATGTCCGCTTCGGCGACAAGATCATCGAAACGGCGACTTTCCGTCAGAATTCGCAGTCGGTGGGCGAGATAATCGAGCATGCCGCCGAGGGGCCGCTTGAAGACAACACTTTCGGAACGCCCGAGACCGACGCATACCGCCGCGACTTCACGGTGAACGGGCTCTTTTACGACATCAAGGACTTCAGCGTCATCGACTGGGTCGGCGGGATGAAGGATCTTGAAAAGCGCGTGATCCGTGCAATCGGCGATCCTGACATACGCTTTCAGGAGGATCCCGTGCGCATGATGCGCGCGGTCAAGTTCTCGTCAAGGCTCGACTTCAAGATCGAGCGCAAGACGCTTTCGGCGATAAAGCGTCGCCACTCCTGCATTCTCAATGCGTCGCCGCCGCGCGTCTGCGAAGAGGTTTTTCGTCTCTTCCCTTACGGTTGCAGCGCGGAGGCGTTCCGTCTCATGTGGGAGACTGGGCTGCTCGGCGACCTTCTGCCAGATCTTTCAAAGGCCATTGCCGAGACCGGCGGCAGATCAAGCCCTGCCTGGAAGTATCTGTCGGTTCTCGACACCCTCGAGCGTCTGCGCCAGGATGAGGGCGGCGAGGTTTCGAACGGACTTCGCGCGGCGGTTTTGATGACCGTCATGCTCAAGCGTCCAGGCGACAGGCCTAGGGATGGCGCTTCTCGGAAGATCATGCAGACGATGCTCGACGGGATAAAAATTCCGAAGTCGGTGTATTTCACCGCGGTCCTTCTCATGGAGAGCCCTGTGAGGCTCAGCCGCAGACCCGAGCGCAGCCGCGCGCGTTTTATCCACAACCGCGACTTCCTGGACGCGCTCGACTACAACAGGATCGTCCTGCGTGCGGAGGGCGCGGATGAAAGCATTCTCAACGAATGGGCAGACCTTTACGAACTGAAAGGAAAAAAAGATGAACTGGTTCAAGACAGAAGATGATCCGCTGGCCGAAGACTTCGTCAAGGAGATCCGCGCCACGATTCCATGGCTGCTGGCGGCCGCTCTAGTGGTTGCGGGCTACTACGGGGTCAAAAACTACATGGCCGCGCGTCGCGCCGCCGCAAGCGAGGCGCTCGTGAACGCCTACACCGCGGAGGAGCTTGAAGAGGCCGTGACAAAGTTCGGCGGCTCCGATGCTGGCGGCGCTCTCAAGCTGCGCCTGGCGAAGAAGTATTACGACGCAGGCCGCTACCAGGAGGCGCTCGACCAGTACACGGCGCTTTCTGGCGACAAGGCTCCCGACGGCTTTGCCGACATCCCAGAGGTCGGCAAGGCCCAGTGCCAGGAGGCGCTCGGCAGCTACGCCGAGGCTCTTGCCGCGTACGAGGCGTTCGCCGAGGCCAACCCATCCAGCTATCTCGCGCTTACGGCGAAGCTCGGCTCGGCGCGCGTTCTCGCGCTTTCGGGCGACAGGGAGAAGGCTCTCCAGCGGCTTGCCGAGATCAAGGAGTCGGTAAAGGGCGATGCGGTTTCCGAGGCGCGCGTCGACGCTACGGAAGACTGCATCAAGCGGCCGGTCGCAAAGTGAGCTTTACGCGCGAGGTCGGCAGGACCACGCGCGTGATGCTTGCTTCGGTCGCCGCGTTCCCGTCCGTGTTCCGAAGCCGCGACTCGCGTCGCGACTTCGGAGTTCAATTATACAAGACAGGAATCGGGACGCTGCCGGTGGTGACGGTGGTGTCGCTCTTCACCGGTATGATTCTCGCCCTGCAGGTGGGGCTTGAGCTGAGGCGGTTCAACCAGGAGATATACCTCGGCGCCGCAGTTATGATAACGCTCATACGCGAGATGGCGCCGTTCAGCTGCGGGATGTGTCTGGCGGCGTGCGTGGGCTCGGCGATAGCGGCCGAACTGGGAACGATGGCGGTGAACGACGAGATAGCCGCGCTCGAGATAATGTCCATACCTCCGATACGCTTTCTGGCCGCGCCGCGCCTTCTGGCGCTTGTGGTGATGGCGCCTGTACTGGCTTTCTTCTGCTGTGTCGTGGGGACTCTCGGCGGCGGAGTGGTCGGCGCGACCCAGCTCGGCGTCAACTTCGAGCAGTATATGGCGAGCGCGATGTCGATCGCCGACGTGAAGGATCTTGCGACCGGTCTCGCCAAGGCGGTCGTCTTCGGCCTCGTGATAGGAACGGTCTCCGTCGCGCAGGGCCTCGGCACAAGCCTCGGCGCGACCGGCGTCGGCCGCGCGACGCAGCGCTCGGTGATCATATCGTTCCTGCTCATCCTCATGCTGGGCTACATGATAACGAGGGTCTGCTACCAATGAGCCTGGTCGTTTTCGAGAATGTGAAGAAGCAGTTCTCCGGCCGCAAGGTTCTGGACGGGCTGTCGTTCGAGATCGAGAAGGGCGAGATACTTGCGCTCGTCGGGCCTTCTGGTACAGGAAAGTCGGTCACGCTCAAGCATATCGTACGCCTCCTGGAGCCGGACGAAGGACGCGTGCTCGTCGACGGCGTGGACGTCTCGGCCTGCTCCCGTCGCGAACTTGAGGCGATACGCAGCCGCGTCGGCTATCTTTTCCAGAGCGGCGCGCTTCTCGCGTGGATGACGGTCGAGGAGAATGTCGCCCTCCCTCTAAGGGAGTGCACCGGCCTTTCGGAGGACGAGATCGACCGTCGCGTCGCGGCCGCGCTCGACGCCGTGGAGCTCGCCGACGCCGCCGACAAGTATCCCGCCGAGATTTCGGGCGGCATGCAGAAACGCGCCGGCCTTGCCCGCGCGATCGTCCGCGAGTCGGATGTCATCCTCTACGACGAGCCTACGAGCGGGCTCGACCCTGTGACGTCGATAACGATCCACAGGCTGATAAAGAAGCTCAATCGCGAGCTCGGCATAACATCGGTCGTCGTGACTCACGACCTGCAGGGTGCGCTCGGCTTCACCGACAGGCTGCTTCTGGTCAAGGACGGCAGGGCGGTTGAATGCTCCGCCCCGGCTGAGTTCGCCGCGTCGACGAACCCTGTGGTGCGCGAGTTTCTAGCGGCAATGAAAGGAGAACTGTAATGGCAGGGAGAAAAGGCGACGCCTTCGCGGAGTTCGTGACGGGCGTGTTCATGCTGGCGGTGCTGGCGCTTCTCGTGTACTTCACCATAGTGATATCCGGCGTAGATCTCGTGCTCGGGCGCGAGTACGTGCGCGTGTCGATCGCATTCGACGGTATAGGCGGCCTCAAGGACCACGACAACGTCATGTACCGCGGCACGAAGGTAGGCACCGTGGACCGCGTAAGTCTCACCGCGACCAACCTCATCGCGACGGTCGATATCGACCGCAACGTCGTCCTGCGCAAAGGCTACCGCGCCTATGTGCAGTCTACCTCGCTGCTCGGCGGCAACAATCTGGTGCTCGAAGAGGGCGACGGCGACGCGATCGACCTTGCATCCTCCCCCGTTCTGCGCGGTGAAACGCCCTCCGACTGGATGCGCGACGTCGCCCAGATCGCGAAGAACCTCAGCGAGGCGACCTCGGGCGACGAGCTGCGCGCAATCGTGACCAACCTTTCCGTCGTGAGCGAGAAGATACGAATCGTCTCCGAGCGGATAGCCGACGGCGAGGGGACGCTCGGCCGTCTTTCAAAGGACGACGCGCTCTACAAGGAGCTCGAAGGCCTTCTGCGCGACGCGCGCCAGGTTCTCGACAACTACCGCGACACGACGCCGATCACGACATTCTCATCGCTCGCGACAGGAGCTCTCTGACAATGCTCCTTCTCGCGGCATCGCTGTTTTTCACAACTCCCGCGCCGCTCGACATGCCGCGCGCCGAGGCGTATCTCGTAACTGCGTCGGACGGCTCGCGCCGCCTCGAGGACCGCTACGACGTCTTCGACATGTGGATGTGCCGCGCCGTCGACGGGAGGTGGATGGACGATGACTTCCGCGTGTTCGTGCTTGCGACGCTCGACGCGCTTCCCCCGGCCATCGGCGCGGCGCAGGCCGAGACCCGCGCCACCTACGAAGCCCAGCGCGTCGCGCCCGACCGGAAGAACGAGGAACACCTCGCCACGATGGTCGATATGCTCTCGCCGGTGGAGCCGGCGAAGGAGTTTGCGCGTCCGCGGCAGAAGCCGCGCGGCTGCCGCGACGTGAGATACTGGCAGGGGACGAATACGACGGCCGTCGTCTGCACATGGCTGCCGGAGAAATCCGACGTGTGGCGTATGGCGACCTGGGAGCTTGCCGAAAGCGACGACTTCGACGCCATGCTTGAGGCGTTCGAGCGTGAGTTCATCGAAAAGCGCGCGTGGGAGACACCCGGCGGCATAGAGCCTGCGAAGAACCCGGCGGACGGCGCGAAGTCTCGCCGCAGGCGAAGGGGCGAGGCGCTCTCCGAACGCGAACTTCTGCGGCGTGATCTGCGCCACAGCGTCGCCGCATATCCTTCATGGCGTATGACCGACGCCGAAGAATTCTCGATAATCGACTGTCTCCCGGCGCGCGGCTTTGCAGAGGCGCTGACCAATGACCTGCCGGTCATGCGCGCGAAATACGCTGCGGCGGTTCCTTCGCCGGTGGACGTGACGAACACTCTCTCGGTCGCGCGCATCTACTCTAGCCGCGACGACTATCTCGAGGCTGCGGGCGACGATATGCAGTGGAGCGCCGCGTACTGGAATCCTCAGAGGCGCGAACTCGTAGCCTACCTGCCGGAGCAGGGCGAGGCCGAGCTTTTGAAGACGATCCGTCACGAGGCGTTTCACCAGTATCTCTCCTACGCGTGTTCTATGATATCCGCCTCGCCGTGGTTCAACGAGGGCTATGCGCAGTATTTCGAGGATACGGAAGACGCCGGCTGGAAGGTTCCTGTCTCTGCGGAGGATCTCAATCGGTTCGAGGATGCGATCCCTTCGCTTATGTTTATGGATTATCAGCGCTTTTACGACGGCTCCGACGCCGAGCGCAGAATGAAGTACCGCCTCGCGTGGTCGCTCGCCTTCTTTCTGGAGAAGGGGGCGCCGAAGGTGAGGTTCCGTCCGTTCGAGAGTTTCAAGCGTGATTACATAGAGGCGCTTCTCAAAACCCGTGATATGCGGAAGGCGACCGAGACGGCCTTCCGTTCGATGGACAGGCTCAAAAATTTTGTGTCGGAATGGAAGAAGTTCTGGTTGAGACAAGGCCTGTAGGCAGGCTCGCGCCGAGCCCGACCGGTGCGCTGCATCTCGGGAACGTCCGCACGTTCATGATCGCGTGGCTCAGCGCGAGAAGCCGCGGCGGACGCGTCATCATGCGGATGGAAGATCTCGATCATCCGAAGGACAGGCCGGGCGCGGCCGAAGGTGCTGTCGAGGATCTGCGCTGGCTCGGGTTCGACTGGGATGAAGAATACGTGCAGTCTCGGCGGAAGGCTTTCTACCGCGACGCGCTTGAAACGCTGAAGTCAAAAGGTCTTGTCTATCCGTGCGTCTGCTCGCGGCGCGATGTCGAGAGCGCGCAGTCGGCCCCGCACGCCGGCGAACAGCTTCACTACCCCGGAACATGCCGCGGGAGGTTCTCGTCGTGGGCTGAGGCGCTCGCATTCTGCGGCCGTCCGCCGTGCTGGCGTTTCCGTGTCGAGAAGGGCGGGCGCGTAGGGTTCGAAGACGTGTTCGCCGGCCGCTATGAGCAGAACGTCGCGGAGAAACTTGGCGATTTTCCTCTTGCGCGCGACGAAGGCGGCGCAGGTTACACGCTTGCAGCGGTCGTCGACGACGCGGCGATGGGCGTCACCGAGGTGGTGCGGGGCGACGATCTTCTCGCGGCGACGCCGGCGCAGATCCTCGTCCAGCGTGCGCTCGGTCTGCCGACGCCCCGGTACTGCCATGTTCCTCTCGTCGTCGGTCCTGACGGACGCCGCCTTGCGAAGCGCCACGGCGATACGCGCATCGCGCGCTACAGGGAAAGCGGCGCCCGCCCCGGGGCAATCCTCGGGATGCTCGCCGCCAGCTGCGGCTGGGCGGCGCCAGGCGAAGAGGTGTCGCTGGCGGACCTTCTGCCGCGCTTTTCGCTCGCCGCAATCCCACACAGCCCGTTCGTCGCGGGAACATTGTAGCGAACATCCCTTGGAGGTTCCCCAATTTTTCGG
>DGVK01000137.1 GCA_002395905.1 Verrucomicrobia bacterium UBA4286
CGAAAAATCCGGGATAAGGGTGGTTCACCGGGCCCTTGTCCGCATTTGCCCCAGACGGTTGAAATCTGGTATAATCTTGCGAAACGTCTTTGACAAAAGAATAAAGAAGTATAAGGAGACAACACAATGAACATACTGATCCTTCAGGGTTCGCCGAGGGCGAACGGCAACACCGCCTGGATGGCGGAGGAATATCGCAAGGCGGCGGAGGCGGCCGGCCACAAGGTGACGCTCGTCGATGTGGCGCACAAGAAGATTGCGGGCTGCATGGCCTGCGAATACTGCCACGGCAAGGGCAACGGAGCCTGCATACAAAAAGATGACATGCAGACGCTCTACCCGCTTCTTGCGGAAGCAGAAGTCCTCGTACTGGCGGCGCCGATCTACTACTTCACGCTCTCGGCGCAGATCCAGGCGCCGATTCAGCGCATCTACAACATGCAGAAGCCGCCGATGCTGAAGAAGATGGCGCTTCTGGCTTCTTCGTATTCGCCCAATGTGTACGACGGCGCAATCGGCGAATATCAAGGCATTCGGAACTATTGGGGCGTCGAGGACACGGGTGTCGTCACCGCGAAGATCGACGAGCAGAAAACGGACGCGACGAAGGCGAAGATCGTCGCGCTGGTGGCAAAACTGTAAAAGGAGAAAACGCCATGGACATCCACGGAAAGACAAAAGGCGTCTACCCGATCTGCGGCGTCGCCAATGAATAACAATGTCCTGCAACAAAGGAGAAACGCTAGTGAAACTAACGCGAAAAGGGTTTATTGGTGGAACCGCAGCTTTTGCTACAGCATCGCACTTTCAACCTACCCTTGCAATGGACGGGAAGAAAGAAACCATCAAAATACGCCAGATACGAAACGCGACTCTGCGAGTCAGGTTTGGCGGCGTTGAGTTCTTGATAGATCCGTGGCTCGTCAGCAAGGCTGAAGGATTCACTTTCGGCCAAGGGCCGATCGCTTCGGAGGTTGTCGATCCCGCCCAGCTCGACATCGTGATGCCGATGTGCGAACTGCCGATGCCTCTCGCCGATGTACTGTCCGGCGTCGATGCATATGTTCTTACGCACCTTCATCCCGACCACTTCGACATGGCGGCTGACGGCACGGTCGGCGCGAAGCTCGACAAGGCGGTTCCGCTCTTCGTGCAGAACGAGCGCGAGGTCGGCGTGATGAAGAAGTCTGGCTTCGCGGACGTTCGGATGTTAACGGATGACGGCGTCACATTCAAGGGCGTGACCTTGAAGCGCACTTACGCCAAGCATGGCACGAAAGAGCCGTGCGGCCCGGCGTCCGGCGTGTTCTTCACCTCGCCCGCCGAAAAGAAGTCGCTCTGGATTCTCGGCGACACCATCTGGTGCGACGAGACAGCGAAGGCGATGTCCACGCTCAAACCCGACGTCGTCGTCCTGAATGCCTGCGCCGCGCAGCTCAAGACATACGGACGCCTCATCATGGACGATGCGGATGTCGAAAGCGTCTGCCGCGCCGCGCCAAACGCCACGGTCATCGCGAGCCACATGGACACGGTCGCCCACGCATCGCTCACGCGCAAGACGCTTCGCGCCGCGCTTGAACGGCGGGGCCTTGCCGGGCGCGTCCTGATGCCGGATGACGGAGAGGAATACAGTTTCAACTGAAAGGAGAAAAACAATGGTGGCCACTCCTGCGGCGGGCATTGCCACCATTAGGATTCCGCCAATGGCAATGCCGTAGCGGGGCGACCTCATCGCGGAGATCAAACGTACCAACCTATCGTTTGGGGGCAGGTTTTACGGCGAGCGGTTTTTCATTATGGTATAATAACGACATGGAGAAACTGGAATACATAGACCGTGCCAGCGGGAAGAGAGTCGCGGAGTCGATCATGGGCGACAGGGCCCTGAGATTCGCGTACGAGACGCTGCTCGGACGTACCTTGTGGCCTGTGTTGTTCGGCTCCCGCGCCGTATCGGCGCTCATGGGCCGGCGATACGACTCGCCCCGATCAAGAAAGGACATCGCAAAGCTTGCCGCCATCCCCGGCTGTCGAGCGGAGGAGGCGGAGAAGCCCGTCGAAGAGTATGCTTGCTTCAACGAGTTCTTCACGCGCCGCTTGAAGCCAGGCGTGCGTCCGATGGGGGAGGGGATCGTGAGCCCGGCGGACGGAAGACTGCGCGTGTATCTGGATGCGGACGCGGACACGCCGTTTCCGCTTAAAGGCGCGAAGAGATCCCTCAGGACCGTATTCGACGACGACGCGCCCGCAGGCAAGTATGACATCGCCGTCTTCCGTCTGGCGCCGGTCGACTACCACCGATTCCACTTTCCGTGCGACTGTTCGACCGTTGGAGAGGTTCGCGTGGTGTCTGGGAAATACCACTCGGTGAATCCGATCGCGCTCATGAGGCATCCAGACGTCTATGCGGACAACGAACGCCAGATCGTGAAGTGCCGTGCCGACTTCGGAGATTTCTACCTCGTGGACGTAGGAGCATTCGGCGTAGGGACGATCGTTCAGACGTACTCCGGCGACAGGCACGCGAAGGGCGATGAGAAGGGATTCTTCAAGTTCGGCGGTTCGACGGTGATATTCGTGGCGAAGGCTGGTACCGTGCGTTTCGATGACGACATCGTGAGGAACTCCTCCAATGGACTTGAGACACGTGTTTTGTGCTGCGAGAAGATCGCCTCGCCCGCGCCGCGCTTGAACGGCGCAGCATTGCCGGGCGCGTCCTGATGCCGGATGACGGAGAGGAGTATGTATTTTGATATGAACTGGCTTATATTGATCGTCGCGGGCTTGTTTGAGGTCGTCTGGGCAACGGCGCTCAAGATGTCGAACGGCTTCAGAAATCCGCTAGCGGATGTCGTGTGCGCCGTAGGCATGGCGTTGAGCGTATGGCTTCTCGCCGTCGCCATGAAAACAATTCCGATGGGAACGGCCTACGCAGTCTGGACTGGCATCGGCGCAATCGGCGGCGTGGTGGTCGGCATAATCGCGTTTGGTGAATCCGCCTCCGCCTTGCGCATCGCCTCCGCCGCGCTCATCGTCGCTGGAATCGTCGGGCTCAAACTCGCCGCGAAATGACGGCAGCCGAAAGACATCGCTTATGACAAAAAGAATGATATAATACAAAATCTGTGCGCGTGCGCACAGATTCTAAAACCAAAAGGAGATATGACAATGACCATGAAGAAGAATGCAGGGAAGGCAAAGAACGTCCTGATAATCTCGGCCTCGTTCCGTCCGAACTCCAACTCCC
>DGVK01000170.1:0-9129 GCA_002395905.1 Verrucomicrobia bacterium UBA4286
CAGGACATGAAGTTCTGGTGGCCGCAGTGCGAAACCATAATAGCGACTGCCTACGCCTACAAGCTCACCGGCAACGCCAAGTACATGAAGTGGCACAAACTCGCCGGCGAGTGGGCGTGGAAGCACCTCAAGGATACGCGCTATCCCGAGTGGTACGGCTATCTGCACCGCGACGGAACCGTGGCGCAGCCTGCGAAGGGCAACATCTTCAAGGGACCGTTCCACATTCCACGTATGCTTGTGAAGACCTGGGAACTCACAAAGGACCTTTGACAGACGCCCACTGCCATCTCGTCGGCGATGCGGCACGCCACTTTCTGTGCGAGCCTTTCGCCGGGCCTGTGCCATCCGCCGGTTCGTGCGGCGGGGTCTGTCTCTTCTTCGGCACACATCCGTGGCATACGGACACGTTCGATGCATCCGCCCTGCGCGCCCGACTTGCTGTTGATCCTTCCGCAGGTGTCGGCGAGATAGGACTCGACCGCCTGCGCGAGCGCGATATACCGCAGCGCATGCGCGACGTTTTCGCCGCGCAGCTCGCGATCGCGGCTGAGTTTCGCCGGCCGGTGGCGCTTCACGGTGCAAAGTGCTGGGGTGAGGTTGTGAAAGCGTGTCTTCCGTATGCAGACGTGATACCGGCGTTTCTCTTCCATGGTTTCTCGCGGTCGGACGGACTTCTGCCCGACATCATCAAGCTCAACGGCTACATATCGGTCGGGCCTGCCGTTCTCAACGACCATGCGGTCAACTACCGTGGGCTGGTGAAGAAAATACCGCCCGACAGACTGCTTGTCGAGACCGACCGTACGGCGGAGACCGCCGCCTCTGTGCCGTCACCCGCGGCGATCGCCGCAAAGATCGCCGAACTGCGCGGCGTGGAGCTTTCTGCGCTGGAGCGCGAGCTGGACGGCAACGCCGACAGGTTCATCAACAGATATGAAGATTGAAGAGATACAGCCCCACGGAATGTGCTGCAGTGCGACAAAGGAGAGGCAGGATGCAGTGCGGGCCTTTGATGGTGATGCGCTGATTGTTCTTGGCAGCAGGCGCTCTAACAACACCCGGAAACTTTGCGAAGTGGCAAAGTGCCGAGTGTTCACAGCCGAAAGCATGGAGGATGTCATAAAGATAAAGAACGCAATATCCGATAGTGAAAGAGTAGGCGTTACAAGCGGCGCTTCGACGCCAGAGGATTTCTTTGCGAAAGCCGTAGCTTATCTGAGGCGGGCGCCGCGTCATGTTGCGTTTATAATGGATGGCAATGGCCGTTGGGCTGCTAAACGAGGCAAGAAGCGGGGTTTCGGCCATATAGCAGGCGCAAAAACGTTCATGCGCGTGGTCAAATGGTGCGGCGACCGTGGTATACAGTATGTGACTGTCTATGCATTTTCTACGGAGAACTGGCGCAGACCTGCGGAAGAAGTTTCGGGGCTGATGAAGTTGTCGGCCGCAATGCTTAAATCGCAGGCTGCGTCCCTCGTCAAGGAAAAGGTGCGCCTGCGTGTGATAGGACGAAGAGAGGACATCCCTGAGGACCTGCGGCGAGGCATCGAGGACCTCGAACAACGCACAGCGGGATTTGAACGGCAGCTTATCGTGTGTGTAAGCTACGGCGGGCGTGCAGAAATCGTGGACGCCGCAAACAGGGCGATCGCGCTCGGCGCGAAGGTTGACGAAGACTCTTTTGCCAAACTGCTCTACGCGCCCGACATACCGGATCCGGATCTTGTCGTGCGCACAAGCGGCGAGTGCAGAATAAGCAATTTCCTTCTGTGGGAATGCGCATATGCGGAATACCACTTTACCGATGTCTTATGGCCCGACTTCTCGGAGCGTGATCTTGACGCCGCACTGGAAGACTATGTCTCGCGTAACAGACGGGTTGGAGGTGTTTCATGACCGCGGAGGAGATTCGCCGGATCATCTGCGAAACGACGCTCGCGAATGGCGGCCATATGGCGTCGTCGCTTGGCGCTGTCGAGATAGCCATGGCTCTTGCCGATGTGTTCGATCCGATGCACGATCGGGTGATATGGGACGTCGGGCACCAGGCATATGCCTGGAAGCTTCTCACCGGCCGTGCGGAAAAGTTCTCCACGCTTCGCAGGTTCGGTGGACTTTCCGGCTTCCCCAATCCGAAGGAATCGCCTGCCGATTCTGCCGTCGCCGGGCATGCCGGCGTAGCGCTGTCTGTTGCTGAAGGGTTTGCGTTCGCGCGCGACAGGCGGCGCGGCAATGAAAACGTGATTGCCGTCGTCGGAGACTCCTCGTTGGTGAACGGCACATCGTTTGAAGCACTGAACAACTGCGTGGAGACATCCAAGAAGGTCATAATCGTCCTCAACGACAATAAGATGAGCATCTCGCTGCCGACAGGCGCAGTGTCGCGTCTTCTTGGCCGGATAATCTCCGATGTGCGCTACAATCGCATAAAGTCGGCTGCGGAATCGGTCGGACACCGCCTCGGATTTTCGTTCTTGCGAAATGCATACCATCGCATAGAGAGCCGTTTGAAAGGACTTTTCCTTGGCAGTGCTTTTTTTGAGAGACTCGGTGTGCGTTACATAGGTCCGGTTGACGGGCACAATCTTTCGGCGCTCAGGGCCGCGTTCACCGTCGCGAAGAACGACAAGCGCAGCATTCTCGTGCATGTGGTCACTGTCAAAGGCAAGGGTTATCCTCCTGCCGAGGCCGACCCGTCCAGGTGGCACGGCATTCCGCCGGGCCAGAACACGCAGGCGGCGGGCGGAGGAATAAGCTGGAGCGCCGCAGCAGGGGCGGCTCTCTGCGAACTCGCTCAAAAGGATGAGCGCGTGTGTGCTCTGACGGCGGCAATGAAACACGGGACGGGTCTTTCGGATTTCGCCAGACGTTTTCCTGATAGGTTTATTGATGTAGGTATCGCCGAAGGTCACATGGTGGCTTTGGCTGCCGGAATGGCCGCGGGGAACATGCGTCCCTTTGTGGCTGTGTATTCCACGTTTCTGCAGCGTGCCGTTGATCAGGTAATGCATGATGTCTGTATATCCAACCTGCCTGTCGTGTTTCTTGTGGACCGCGCCGGCATTGTCGGGGAGGATGGAGCGACACATCATGGCATATATGATTTTGCCATGTTGAAGTGTCTTCCCAATCTGACAATATGCGAACCGTCGTGCGCGGAGGAACTTTCGCGTATGATCGGGGAAGCCGCCAGACGGCATGGCCCTACCGTAATCCGCTATCCCAGAGGCGCGGCGCCGTTGCACGTGAATGCCGTTAAACGCGATGGCGCCAAGATCGCCGTCTGGTCTACAGGAAACACGCTTTCGAAAGCAAATGCCGTTGCCGAAAAGGTCTCGGCGACAGTAGTCTATGCAGACACCCTCAAGCCGTTCGACAGGCAGCTGCTTAAATCTCAGCGCGACCGCGGGATGTTGATAGCGAGCATTGAGAACGGAGCCGTGACCGGTGGATTCGGAGAGTCCATAGGGGCCGACCTTCGGTTTGGCTGGCCAGATGCGTTCATCCCTCACGGATCGGTCGAGGATCTGGAGCGCGCGTTCGGCCTTGATGTCGAAAGCATTGCTTCGGCCATCGAGAATTGCAAGCGCCGTCTGGCGCAGCGTGAGGCATGCGGTGCAGGGCTCTGATTTTTGGTATAATATGCGCCATGAAAGTGATTGACACCGATATCAGTGGCGTGAAAATCATCGAGCCGGACGTCTTCAAGGACGGGCGAGGGTATTTTTGCGAGACATACAACGCCGAGCGCTACAAGGCGAACGGCATTATGTCCGACTTTGTGCAGGACAACGAATCGCTCTCGTCGAAGGGCGTTGTCCGCGGGCTTCACTGGCAGGCCGCGCCGCATACGCAGGCAAAGCTTGTAAGAGTGGTGCGCGGAGCCGTGTGGGATGTAGCCGTCGATATCCGCAAAGACTCGCCGACATACGGGCATCATGTTTCGGTGACTCTCACAGGCGAGAACATGCGCCAGTTCTACATCCCGCGAGGTTTCGCCCACGGGTTCATCGTTCTGGAGGACGATACGCTCTTCAGCTACAAGTGCGACAACGTCTACTGCCCTGAGTCCGAGCGCGGGATGCGCTTCGATGACCCTGCGCTCGGCATCTCCTGGCCGGAGATCGGCGTCGCGCTCACCTTGAGCGAGAAGGACAAGCGTCATCCGGCGCTTGCCGAAATCGAACCGTGGCGGGAAGCGGAGGCATGAAATGGCTAGAAAAGGTATAATTCTTGCGGGCGGCGCGGGGACGCGCCTTCATCCGCTTACGCGTGTGGTGTCAAAGCAGCTTCTTCCTGTGTACGACAAGCCGATGGTGTTTTATCCGCTGTCGACGCTGATGCTCGCCGGCATAAGGGAGGTGCTTATAATCTCGACACCGTCCGATCTGCCGAACTTCGAGCGACTGCTCGGCGACGGCTCCGATCTTGGCATGAAGTTCTCCTACAAAGTGCAGGAGGTGCCGAACGGACTTGCCCAGGCGTTCGTGCTGGGGCGCGAGTTCCTCGGCGACGATGACGCGTGCCTCGTGCTCGGCGACAACATATTCTACGGCGCCAATCTCCCCGGTCTTCTCAGGACGGCGTCGGCGAGGCGCGAACCGACGGTGTTCGGCTACCGCGTAAGCGATCCCGAGCGGTATGGCGTGGTGGAGTTCGATGAGAACGGGAAGGCCGTCTCGCTTGAGGAGAAGCCCGCGCGCCCGAAATCCAACTACGCGGTCGTGGGGCTCTACTTCTACCCGAACGATGTCGTCGCCAAGGCCGCCGCGCTCAAACCGTCGGCGCGCGGCGAATACGAGATAACCGATCTCAACCGCCAGTACCTTGAAGAAGGGCGGCTCTCGGTGGAGACGATGGGGCGCGGTTTCGCATGGCTCGACACCGGCACCCACCAGTCTCTCGCCGATGCGACCAACTTCGTCCGCGCGCTTATCGAGCGGCAGGGGCTTCAGATATCTTGCATCGAGGAGATAGCGTGGTCGCGCGGCTGGATAGACGACGCCCGGTTGAAGAGACTCGCCGAAGGATACGGCAAGTCCAGCTACGGTGCATACCTCAAGAATCTCACAAAGGGGCTGTAGCCGTGCGACACTTCCGCGCCATATCAGCCGCGTTCGCGGGAATTGCGTTCGCGGTCATGTCCATGTGCGGCCAGGCCGCCGCGGGCGTGCTGCGCGAACGGTGCGTGACCGCCGTCGGCGCGCCGAGGCCTGTGCCGGGTGAAGTGCTGTCGCTTCCGGCGTTCGACGGCGCCGGGATCAATGTCGTCGTGGGACGGCGCAGCGTGTCCTCTGCAGGTCTGGTCTCGTATTCCGGCAGGACTGCCGGCTCGTCGTTCCTGAACGCGTCGATAGTGATGGTGAAGGACGGCTTTGTCGCTACTGTGACGGATGTGGTTCCCGGCAGAAATCTTGTCGCGTCTCTGCGCGGCGGTGAATGGCGTGTGCAGGAGGTGGTGCGTTCGCACGGAGGCGTCTGCGGCGCGCCGAAGCGTGCGCCGGCTTCCAGGTCTGCGGCAGGGCTGCGCAAGATGTCGAAGGTTTCCGGCGATCCCCTGATTGACGGACGGTCCTTCCTGCGGCGGGGGGAGCTGGCGACGAATGTGGTGGACGTTCTCGTCGGCCTGGACAGGTCCGCAGCTGACTGGATAAGGGAGAAGTCGGCTTTCGCCGGCATGGACGGCGCGACGGAGCTTTTCGCCAAAGATCTCATCGAACGCAGCAACAACACCTGCGCCAACACGGGCCTTGACAGGTTCTTCCGCTTCAACCTTGCCGGGGTGGTGGAAATCGGGCTGGACTGCTCGGCGTTGCGGTACTGGTACTATGAGGAAAGTTTAGTCGACACCGAGGCGGTGCTTGACTATGTGTCGGGGTACAGGACGGCGCCGCGCGAACATGCCGCTGAATACAACAAGGTGCGCGAGGCGCGCGAGGCGACGTGCGCCGATATAGTGACGTTTCTCGTGTCGAGCGGACAGGAAACGGCGTACGGCGTCGTTGGACAGGGGTTCGCCCTGGACGATTCTCAGATAACAGACGTTACGTTCTCGGACTACGCCTACAACGTCTGCATAATAGAAGCCGCCGCGTATGACACGACCGTCGTGCACGAGATCGGCCATAACATGGGAGCGGGCCACGCCGACATGAAAGATGTCGGCAGCAGCGGCCCGCAGCTTTACGGATATTCGTCGGGCTACTACTTCAACGTCACGAACGCCGAAGGTAACGTCTTCATGCACGGCGCGACCGCCATGGCGTATTCCTACGACGGATACTCCGATGATTACGAACGCGCAGGCCGCTGGGGTGAAGCGCCTGAATATGCGGACGATCCTGCAGCGTGGGAAAACGGCTACTTCTCCGAAACCCCCTTTTTCTCGTCGCCGAACCACACCTACAAATACATAACGGCTGTCGGCGACGGAGAGGTCGAGGTGGACAGCGGCGTGCCTCTGGGCGACGAAACCCATGACAACACGCGTCTGCTGTCGAAGGTGTATCCGGTTGTCGCAAACTACCGTGTAAGGAAATGCACCGTCGCGCTCGTCGATCCAGAGGGAGGCGCGAAGAGTCTCGCTGGAGGCGGCATGTTCGGTCCCGGCTCAACGACGACGCTCAAGGCGACGCCCGCCGCGAACCGCATATTCGCCGGCTGGTACGAGGCTTACGAAGAGAGAGAAGGCTTTTCGTCGCCGGTCGCCGCCGTCGACGGGGCGGACTACAGAAACGCGACGCTCAAGACAGCCATCGGCAGCGACGAGGTCGCGCGCGCCGCAACGAGGGAGATATACGCGAGGTTCGTCAGCGCGGAGGAAGACGCCGCAGGCCTCGTGCTTGACTTGAGCGACTGCACGACTGCACAGGACGGAACGTGCTCCATCGACCTTGGCCGTTGCGTGGAGTCGCCGTCGCTCCCGAAGCTGTCGGTCTCAGGGCTCCCGTCCGGCCTTAAATTCGACTCGAAGACGCGTTCCATAACCGGGAAGGCGACGAAGCCCGGTGTATACGCTGTAACCGTGTCGGCCACCAACACAACGGTGAAGAAGGCAGTAAAGGGAACATTCCTCCTCACAGTCCCAAATTTCACATGCGACGCGCTGCCTAATCTGCGTCCTGCGGTTGACGCATACGGCGCGTTCCAGACCGGCGTATCCTTCCCCGCTGCGGCGGTGGACTGCACCGCGTCGAGCGCCGGCTGGAAGGTGTCCGCGAGCGGACTCCCGTCGGGGCTTAAGTATGATGCGAGCACCGGTGCGATCTCCGGCGTGCCTACAAAGACAGGGTCGTACACCGTGACGTTCACCGCCACGCGCGGCAGCGAGAGGCAGGTCGCGACTGTAACATTGAAAATTATCGCCCCGCCGGAAGGTGCAGTCGGTGTTTTCAACGGATTCGTCAAGGCCGATTCGACCGGCGCCGATGCGGAGAATCTCGGCACGCTGCAGTTTACGGCGACGGAGACTGGTAGGCTCTCCGCGAAAGTGACTACCGCCGATGGCGCGGTGTCGTTCAGCGGGACGGGGTGGGAAGAGGCGGACGGCGGCTTGTGCAGGGCGGCGCTTTCCACCAAGAAGGGGGAGTTGTTGAACATTGTCGTCGATGCGGCCGCAGCATGGAACGCCGTCCAGCTCACCGGCGAGTTCACTCCGGCCGGCGGAAGCCGCGGATATGAGGTCGTCGCGCAGCGAAACGCCTTTGCGAACAAGATGTGGCATTTTGCCGCGACCGTGGCGGACGGCGGCGGCTGGACGCTGTCGTTCGCGCAGGACGCGAAGTCGGCGGATATTTCGGTCACGCTCAAGGCCGACGGGTCTACGTCTGTCGCCGGGAAGCTCGGTGCGATTCCCGTGAGCGCGGCGGGGTTCGCCGATGTCTCGGCGCTGTCGAGCGGAGTGATATACGCAGGCTTCGCGCCGGTTGTTTCCGTGAAGGAGGGGACGAAGACGGTTAAGCGCACATTGTCGCTAAAGTTGAACCTGTGGTTCGACCGGTCCAACGACCACCAGAACGGCGTCGGCTCGGCGTGCCTTATGCAGTAGCCTCCCATAGAGTGCTTCTGTGACAGTTTCGCGAATAGCATGAAATTGTAATCGGATGCCGGATTGCGCTTGCGCGCGACCACGAAATTTTCACATCCCCTTGCCATGGATTTCTCCGCGGGGTGTTGACATGGGCGGGGGAGAATATGATACAATATCAACGCAAACTTGAAAAAGGGGAAAGTTGAATGGCAGGCGCAAAGTGCATAGTCTCGATATAACTCACATGCCCAAAATAACCACTCCGCGGAGGAGTGGTGTCCCATGCGCTGCTCTGCTTGTGCATGCACCTTCTTTTCTCGCGTGCCTCGCCGCTGCCGCTATCCTGTTCTTTGCGCTGCCGTGCTTTGCGGTGACTGTGCGCACCATGTCCGACATGCGCCTATGGATGACGGTAGACGATCGATCTGCGCCCCTTTGCTGGTCGTGGAACGACGATGCGGATTCCGCGACGCTTCTCTTTTCCAACAGGATCACCGCGGCCGTCTCGACGGTCACTGTCGCGCGGGGCGCGGAGGAGACGCGCGGATTCTGCGCTCAGCCTTTGCATGACCGCGAGACGATAGTGGAAGTGTCGCTCGTGCAGAAGGCGGGCGGCGCGGAAGTCTCGCGCGAGACGGCGACGCTCGCGTATGTCGACGGCGCGGGGGGAGGTCCGGTAACCGTGCGCGCGAATCCGGGAACCCGGGAATGGGAACGTGTCCGCGATCCGCGTGTATATGCGATTGACCCTGCATGGCGAGGCGAATCCGGCGAGTCGGGCTACGACATCGCGTGGCCGGTAATCATGGGGTTTACGATCATCGTCAGGTAGATGGCAAAGGAACGTAAAAGATGTATAAGGCGCTAACTGCATTGATTTTGTCCGTATCGTTTCCCGTGCTTGCGGAGACGGCGATTTCGCATATAGTCGTCAACCAGCGCTGGCCGTGGAGCGAGAAGGTGGATGTGGATTTTGTCCTTTCCGGCGAGACGAACGACGTGGAGGTGACGGCGACGTGGGATGCGCATCCCGCGCCGTACCGCCTCGGCACGCTCTTCTCCGTCGCGCCCGGACAGCGCCGCCTTACGTGGGATCC
>DGVK01000170.1:9283-9651 GCA_002395905.1 Verrucomicrobia bacterium UBA4286
CTCGTGAACGGCGGCTACGAGTTCATGGCGGAGCCGCCATCTGGCGGCTGGACCGCCGAGCACAAGTCTTCGAAGATGGTCTTCAGGCGCATCCCCGCCGGAACGTACACGCTGGGCGAGGAGAAGGCGGCGTTTACCGATGTTTTCGGCCTTTTGGATTCCTCTGCAAACACATACGCCTCTCTCTGGAACCATCGCACAGTTACATTTACAAGTGACTTCTATGTGGGTGTTTTCAAGTACACCGAGGCGCAGCATGAATGTCTGAATTCCGGCACTGCAGGAACCAGCTTCAAGCCCAAGAAGGTTTCGTATGATTCCCTTCGCGGAGGACTGGACGCTGCAGATTGGCCAAGCAGAGGATATGT
>DGVK01000138.1 GCA_002395905.1 Verrucomicrobia bacterium UBA4286
GAAAAAATTGGGGAACCTCCAAGAATTTTCGGGGTAGACGGCGACAGGCAAATAATGGTATAATATGCGCCGTTTTCTTCGCCGGGTTGGCACAGTGGCGACTGCGCCTCATTTGTAATGAGGAATTACCAGGGGTTCGAGTCCCTTACCCGGCTCCATTCAACGAGGGAGTGACTAGCATGATAGAAACAGTGTCTACAGAGAAGGCGCCAAAGGCGCTCGGTCCTTACAGCCAGGCTTTGAAGGCCGGCGGTTTTGTGTGGTGCTCGGGCCAGATTCCGATCAACCCCGCGACGAACACCATAGAGGCGGTGACGATTGAAGAGCAGACGCGCCAGGCGATTTCCAATCTGAAGAATGTCCTCGAAGCTGCGGGAACAACGCTCGCGAACGTCGTCAAGACTACGGTCTTCATAAAGGACATGAACGACTTTGCGGCGCTCAACGGTGTTTACGCCGAGATGTTCGGCGACACGAAACCCGCCCGCAGCTGCGTCGAGGTTGCACGACTCCCCAAAGATGTAAAGGTTGAAATAGAATGCATAGCATCGCTTTGATCGCGTTCGCGGCGGTTGCCGCGACCACTCCGCCCTGGGCCACGCCCGAGGTTAATTCCATCAACCGTCTTCCCGCGCGCGCCGTCGTCGTGCCGTGCGAGAGCGCGACCAAGGCCATAATGATCGCCCGGGGCGAATTGCCGCGCACGGAGTCCAAGTGGCTCAGCTCGCTCAACGGCACGTGGGACTTTGAGTGGAAGCATACCGTCGACGCGCCGTACTGGGAGAAGAAAGGATCGATCAAGGTTCCCGGCTGCTGGCAGCTGCAGGGCGAGTACGACCCGCCTCTCTACACGAATGTCACCTTCCCCATACGCAATGACGGAACGGGAAATCCCATGCTTGAGCCGCCGGTGGACTACACGAGCCACTGGTTCCGCAATCCCGTAGGTCTCTACAAGCGCGAGTTCTGCGTGCCTTCGGACTGGAAGGGGCGGCGCATCGTGATTCATTTCGGCGGCGTTTCATCGGCCATGTACGTCCGCGTGAACGGCAAGGAGGTCGGCTACTCGGAAGACAGCCGTCTGCCTGCGGAGTTCGACATAACGCCCTACGTCAAGTTCGGCGGCGGGCTTGTAAGCTATGTTTCGAAGTCCGGCGATGTCAACATGCTTGAGGTTGAGGTCTTGAAGCACTGCGACGGCACATTCCTCGAGGATCAGGATTTCTGGCGACTGTCGGGAATCTTCCGCGACGTGTGGCTCGTTGCCGAAAAGGACGAGGCTCCGAAGGATCTTGTAGTCGAGACGACGCTTGCGGACGACTTCAGCGCGGGTGTTCTCGTCGTGCGCGACGAGAATGGCAAGAGCGTGTTCGAGAAGCGCTACGAAAAGCCGCGACTTTGGTCGTGCGAGACGCCTTTCCTGTATTACGAGGCGTTTCAGCTGCCCGGCGGCGACTGGTACGCGGCGACGGTCGGGTTTCGCAAGGTCGAGATCAAGGACAGCGTAATCTACATCAACGGCAAGCGCGCTCTCTTCATGGGAACCGACCGCCACGAGATGGAGCCGGGATCGGGCTACACGGTGTCGCTGGAAGGGATGAAGAAGGATATAGCGCTTTTCCACGAACTAAACATAAACGCCGTTAGAACATGCCACTATCCCGACGACCCGACGTGGTACGAGCTTTGCGACCGCGAGGGCATATATGTCGTCTGCGAGGCCAACATCGAGTCTCACGGCGCAGGCTACGGCGAAGGGACTTATGCGAAGAAGCCCGCCTTCCTCAAGTCCCACGTCGAGCGCGGCGTGAACATGGTAAAGACCTTCCGCAACCATCCTTCGATCGTCATCTGGTCGATGGGCAACGAGGCCGGCGACGGCCCGAACTTCGCGGCGGAATACAAAGCCATGAAAGAACTCGACCCGACGCGCCCCGTGCAGTACGAGCAGGCCAAGGACGGCGACAACACCGACATACGCTGCCCGATGTACATGCGGCCGTGGAAGGTTGAGGAATATGTTGCGAACAATCCCAAGAAGCCGCTGGTGCTCTGCGAATACACCCACGCGATGGGCAATTCGAACGGCGATATACAGGACTACTGGGATCTCGTGAGGAAGTATCCGTCCATGCAGGGCGGCTTCATCTGGGATTTCGTCGACCAGGCGGTGTGGAAGACCGACAGGCGCGGCACGTGGCTTGCGTACGGCGGCGACTTCGGCGACAAGCCCAACGACGACAACTTCAACTGCAACGGCGTTGTTGACGCGACGCGCGAGCCTCATCCGGGCGCGTGGGAGATAAAGCACGCCTACCAGCCGATCCGCGTCGACGCCTACGACTGGGCGAGCGGCGAGGCGACGGTCTACAACGGCTGGCGGTTCCTCACGCTGGACGGAGTGAAAGGGTGGTGGACGATCGAGCGCGAGGGCCGCAAGATCGCCGAAGGCGAGCTCGACCTTTCGCAGTTCGCGCCCGACACGGTAAAGGTTCTCAAAACGGGTGCGCGCGACGTCGGCGAATCGATAACCTTCCGCTTCTGCAATGGTGAGCGTGAAATCGCCCACGACCAGTTCGTGAAGCCGTTCGTCCCCAGGACAGCCCCCGAGAGATTCGTCGGCGGGAACACGGACGCGCTCGGGATGCGTACGAATCTGTGGCGCGCGCCGACCGACAACGACCGCGGCTGGAAGATGCCGTCAATCTGCAACGTGTGGCGCGATGCTACGCAGTACCAGACGATGCCTGAGGGCGTGAAGGTGTCGTTTTCGGCCAAGGCCGACGCCTTGAACCCGAAGCGCAAGTACATCGAGTGGACGCTCTCCGTTCCGAAGGGCGATCTGCCGCCGCTGCCGCGCGCAGGCGTTACGTTCACGCTGCCTCGCGGCTATTCGCATGTCAAGTGGCACGGGTTCGGGCCGTGGGAGAACTACAGCGACCGCTCGACTGGCGCGTTGCTCGGCGTGTACGAGGCGGAAGTCGGTCTGGTGAAGGGGATTGCCGGCGAGTCGGGGACTATAGAATATCCTTCGAACCGCCTCAACCCCGACAACTACACAGAGCCGGGCGAGCAGGGCTACCGCACGGGCTGCCGCTGGGTGGAGTTCTCCAACGACGATGGCGCGCGCGTGCGCATAACGGCGATGAACGCGCCGTTCGGCTTCAACGCGTGGCCATATTCGCAGCTCTCGCTCGAACGCGCCAAGCACCAGTGGGATCTCGAAGACGAGGGCGAGATCACGGTCAATATCGACGCGGCCCAGATGGGCGTCGGCGGTGACGACAGCTGGCGTTCGCGTCCGCACGACGACGACATGCTCGGCGCGGGCGAATACGTGCTCAAGTTCATGATCGAGGAGACGTGAGGACGGATGGAAGACTGGCTCGATCTGAATCCAGACCCCGTCCATGTCAAGCGCGAGCGTGAGAGGGCGCGCGCGCTTCGCGCCACCGATTGGTGGCGCGCGCAGCTCGCGAAAGGCGAGTGCCACTACTGCCACAGGAAGTTTCCGGCGGACGAACTTACACTGGATCATGTCGTGCCGGTCGCCCGAGGCGGCAGATCGACGCGCGGCAACTGTGTGCCGTGCTGCCGCGACTGCAATGCGAAGAAAAAGGCCTACACTCCGGCCGAGCAGATTCTCGAGCGCCTCTTTCCGGCAAATATGGTATAATACAATCCATGACAAGGACAGTTTATGCGATTTGCGTGGTTTTTGCCGCTCTGTTGACGATTGCGGATGGCGGGGACTCTGCCGCGCCGGTGGCGACCAACGCCGTAGAAGCGGCGTCATTGCCTGTTGTCGGGAATGTGGCGGCCGCAGACGTGAAGAAGGAGCGCAAGGCGACGTCCAGGCCCGCGCGCATCACCTCGGCGACGACTTATTACGACCGCAAGGAGGGGATCGTCTTTTTCAACAAGAACGTGTTCGTGGACGACGAACAGTATCAGCTCCATGCTGACAAGGCCTATGTGTTCATGTCGGGCACGAATGACGTGCGGCGGATTGTTGCGATAGGAAACGTCGCGATGACCAACGACACCAAGCGCGCGTACGGCGCCAAGGTCTCCTACTACAAGGAGGGCGGGATGGTCGTTCTGTATTCCGGCAACGGGATTGCGGCGGAGGTGCGCGACGAGTCGAAGGCCGAGGACCAGGTGGTGCGCGGCAGGAAGATCAAGTTCTGGATCGACTCCGAGCAGGTGGAGGTCATCGACGCCGACATAACAGCGCCGACTTCCGGCTTCGGCAAAGACGGGCTCAAGAAGGCGATCAACCTGCACTAGATTTCGGTTACACCGACCGGCAACACATAAAAGAAAGAGAGGCAAGACATGACAGAGAAGGGGTACATAAAATATCTGATGGCCATGGCCGGGCTCGGCGGCCTGCTTTACGGCATAGATGTCGGTGCGATTGCATCGGCGCTTCCGTACATCAAGGCGCTGAACTATTTCACAGACGCGAAACTGTCGACGGTCGTCGGCGCGGTGCTTTTCGGTTCTGTCATAGGTTCGCTTCCGGCCGGCGTGTTCGCCGAGTGGCTCGGGCGCAGGAAGGCGATTCTCATCGGCTCGGTGGTGTTTCTCGTATCGATACCGATGATCGTCCTTTCCGACGGCGCCTACGGCATGATGGTTGCGGGCCGGTTCGTGCAGGGCGCTTCGGCGGGACTTCTCGGCGTCGTAATCCCGATGTACCTTGCAGAGTGTCTGCCGCCCGAGAGCCGCGGAAAGGGGACGGGGCTCTTTCAGCTGTTTCTCACGATCGGTCTAGTGTTCATGGCGCTTGTCGGCGTGGGCGTAACCAAGTTCTTCGGCGCGGCCGACGCTGAGGCCGTAAGCCTCGCGACGAAGGCTGTGGCGTGGAAGACAGTGTTCTGGCTGTCGGCGATACCGGGCGTCATATTCTTCTTCGGCATATTCGGGCTCAAGGAGTCGCCGACATGGCTCAAGCGCCGCGCCGACAAGGCGGCGGGCGTTGTCGAATCCAAGAAGGAGGATTCAACGGTCGTTAAGGACAGCCTCTTCCAGAAGAAGTACATCTATCCGTTCTGCCTCGCGGTGATAGTCCTCGCCTGCACGCAGGCGACGGGCATAAATTCGGTGCTCAACTACTCCGTCGACATCTTTAACAAGTCGGGGCTTCCTGGTATTGTAGGCAACTACGCCGACACTGCAATCAAGATTGTGAACCTTGTGATGACAGTCCTGGCGGTGTCGCTCGTCGACAGAAAGGGTCGCACGTTCCTTCTCAAGATGGGCACGCTCGGCATCATCGTCGGACTTTCTGGCGTCGGTGCGAACTTCTTCCTTATCGAGCACGGCATCTGCGCACCGTCGCAGATAACAGGATGGGCTACTGCAATTTCGTTCATGGTGTTCATAGGATTCTACGCGTCCGGTCCGGGCGTATGCGTGTGGCTGGCGCTTTCCGAACTGATGCCTGCGAGGATACGCGCGAACGGAATGGCGATAGCCCTTCTCATCAACCAGGGCGTTTCGACGACTATTGCGTCCCTGTTCTATCCGTGGGTTGACAAAGTCGGCTACGCCTGGGTGTTCTTCACTCTCGCGTTCTTCACGGTGATCTACTTCATCACGGCGGCGTTCTTCATGCCAGAGACCAAGGGCAGGACGCTCGAGGAGATCGAAGAGTTCTTCAAGTGACGTTTCAGTTCCTAGGAACGGGTACGAGCGTAGGCGTGCCGCAGATCGGGTGCAGGTGCCCGGTCTGCACGTCGGGCGACCCGCGCGACAGACGCCGCAGATGCGGCGCCCTGATTCGAACCGGGGAAGTCGCTTTCCTGGTCGACACGCCTCCGGAGATGCGAGAAGCTTGCATCGAATACGGCGTGGACCGCGTGGACGCCGTGTGCCTCACCCACGCCCACATGGATCATGTCGCGGGATTCGACGATCTGAGGCGCTTCAACACTTTGAACGGCGGTGCGCCGATGCGCTGTTTCGCCATGGACGAGACCATAGAGCAGATGCACCGCATCTTCCCATATATCTCCAACCGCAAGAACGAGATGGGGCTTTTCCGTCCCATGATAAACTTTGTATCCAACGGAAAGCCGTTCACGATTGGCGATGTCGCGATCGAACGGCTGGCGGTGGAGCACTCGTTCCCTTGTTGCGGATACCTCTTCACATCTCCTGATGGCGCGCGACTCGCGTATATCTCCGACTGCCACGAGATTCCCGACGAAACTGTCGCCCGTATTGAAGGTGCTGATACGCTTGTTTTGAATTGTCTGAGGGAGCGTCCCCATCCAACCCACCTCAACATGGCGGCGGCTCTCGGGTACATATCGCGCATACAGCCGGGGCGTGCGTTCCTTACACACATGTGTCACGACTTAAGCCATATGGAGTGGCTGTCAAAGCTTCCAAAGGGCGTCGAGCCAGCCTACGACGGGCTCGTTCTCGAAACATAGAATGGAAAGAAGGACGTGAGACCATGAAACGAGCACTTGCACTCCTCATCGCTGCCGTCGCGGCTTGCGCAGGCGCCGCGACAAGCGAGATAACCGTGGGCCTAAAACTGGACAATCTCGATTTCGTCGTAGGCGAAAGCATCGGCGCCGTCATCAACGTTATGAACGTCTCGCCGGACGAGTTGAGCGTCGGCTATGCAGAGTCGAAAGACCGCCTGTTCGTAGAACTGTACCGCTCGCCGGAAATGCGTCAGATGGAACGCGCCTCCCAGGGGCCGTTTGTAAAGCCGTTCGTCCTGCGTCCCAACGAAGGGCTCAAGCTCGCGACACGCCTTGGAGACCGCTATGCCCTGCGCAGTCCGGGCCGCTACCTCGCGCGGCCGGTTCTGGTGCACGGCGGCATGCGCTACGAAGGCCAGATGCGTGCGTTCGACGTAGTGCCTGGAATGAAGGTGACGAACGCGCTGCAGATGTTCTCCAACCACGAGGGGCTCACGCGCGAGTTCGACCTTCTCAAGTGGAGCCGCGGTGGACACGACCATCTCTTCTTCACGGCGCGCGACGGCGGGGTGAGCACCAGGGAGTGGCAGACCACCGACCTCGGGGAGATGATGAAGATAACCAAGCCGACGATATCAATAATGACAAACGGAGAGGTTATCGTTCTTCACAGAGTCGATCCGGACTACTTCATCAGAAGCGAGTTCTGGTCGGTTCCAGACGGAATAGAGTTTTTCAGACGTGAACTCATACAAGACCCGGAGACGGCTGGTTCGCAGCGTGTGAGAGAGATGTACCAGGAGTCGGGCGGGGTGAAGCCGAAAGATAATCCCTGGTGGAAATTCTGGTAGGACGGGATGAACATACTTGGAATAGAAACAAGCTGCGATGAAACAGCGGCTGCGGTCGTCAAAGACGGCCGCACGGTTCTTTCAAACGTGGTCTACACGCAGATCCCTCTGCATGTGCCATACGGCGGCGTCGTGCCGGAGATCGCATCGCGAGCCCACATAGAGAAGATTTCGGAAGTCGTCCGCACGGCACTCGCCGAGGCGGCGAAAGCGCCGGACCCCGACGCCGGGCGTATAGACGCCGTGGCTGTCACCTACGGGCCGGGGCTTTCGCCGGCGCTTGTCGTCGGGTTGAATGCCGCGAAAGGTCTTGCAAAATCTCTTGGTGTCCCGCTTTTCGGAATCAATCATATTGAAGCCCATCTGCATACACCGTTTCTTGCGGAACCGGACGCCGCGGCGGAGAGTCCGCTCGATCCGCTCAAATGCATGCCGGCGCTCGGCCTTGCCATCAGCGGTGGTCATACGACATGGGTGGAAATGCCGCGCTACGGCGTGTATGAAGTAGTTGGCCAGACGCTGGATGACGCCGCAGGCGAGGCGTTCGACAAGGCGGCGAAACTTCTCGGCCTCGGTTATCCGGGAGGACCGAAGGTCGACAGGATCGCCCGCGAATACTTCGAGTCGTGCGGCGCCTCCAGGCCAGATCTTATACCGTTTCCCAAGGGGCGGCCGCGCGAAGGCGTGACGGCGCTTGCAGGCCTTCCGGCTGAGTGCTGCGTTTCTTTCTCGGGGCTCAAAACCGCGCTTTTGAGATATGTGCAGCAGAACGGCGGCGCCGAGGCGCTTGCGGCGGCCGGCGAAATCCCCCGGGTTGTAGCCAGCTACCAGGAGGCGATCGTCGGCGCGGTCGTCGACCGCACGCGCACGGCATTAAGGCGCGGCAGCTTCAAGGCGATGATTGTCGGCGGAGGCGTTTCGCTCAATTCGCGTCTGCGAACGGCTCTCGACGAAACGTGCAGGCGCGAAAAAATCCAGCTTCTCATGGCCAGGCCGAAGTTCTGCGGTGACAATGGCGCCATGATAGCGGCGCTCGCCTATTACCGCAGAAACAAAGCCGGTGCGGAGGCGATGCGCCTCGACGTGGCGCCCTCGCTTGA
This sequence comes from Verrucomicrobia bacterium UBA4286, assembly GCA_002395905.1. Classification (GTDB taxonomy): domain Bacteria; phylum Verrucomicrobiota; class Kiritimatiellia; order RFP12; family UBA1067; genus UBA1067. The sequence continues at coordinate 8,398 of DGVK01000138.1, forward strand.
TTTCGAGCCATGACGACCGGATCTGTTTTTGGCGTCGTGCCGCGTCTTGTGTTCGACGGATTAAGGCACGGAAAGGCGAGGTTCGCCTGCGCCGCGTTGGGCATGGCCGCTGCGGCTGGGGCGGTCGTCTTCATGTTTTCCCTTGCGGCGACCAACGACGCGCAGGCGCCTGCGCTCGCGGCGTCGGCGTCGAGACCGTGGGCGGCGTGGCGCATAGAAGGCTGGACTGGAGGGATGCGCCGCGGTTCGCGAGGAGACGTGGAGGAGCGGGAAAAGCCGCCGGTTCCGATCACGGCAAGCCCTGATCTAAGGATGGAAGTCGTTGGTCTGTCGCTTGACATCCGGCCGGGCGGGAAGGTTCTGCAGGGGCCTCCCATGACTTCTGTAATGGCAAAGGCGCCGGAAGAAAGCCCTTACGTGTCTGCGCCGCTTGCAGAAGGGCGCTGGGTGGACGAGGCCTCGTCCGAGGCGGAGTTTGTATGCACCGCCAACACTCTTAAGCGCTTCGGGCGTGATATGGGTGTAAATATAGGCGACCAGGTGAAGTTCGTAGGCGCGCGTGGAACGCTCTCGGCCAGACTTGTCGGGCTGCTGGCCGAGGCGAAACTCCCTCGCGGCTTCCCTGATTCATTCGCGAACGCCGCCGCGTTTGAAAAGCTTTCCGGCGAAAGGCGCGGAACGATTTCAATGTGGCGCAGACCGGTGGAGGGCGACCGCGTGCTCGCACCTTCGTCTGATACTGTTGTCGCGATGTTCAAGAGCGACGAGCAGCGCCGAATGGATTACGCGAGACCGCTCATGCTCATTGCTGCGGTTCTCACAGCGCTTGCGTTGCTTGTCAATTCGCTTTTGCTTTCGGTCGAGGCAAACAGACCGCAACTTGCGGTTTTGCGCACGATCGGGCTGTCGCGGCTGGGCGTTGTGCGTTTTGTCATGCTGGAGTCGCTGACGTCGGCGGCATGCGGGCTCGGTTTGGGTGCGTTCGGGTCTGCGGTCGCGCTCAAAGTGTATGTGGCGTGCGACAGAGCGGCCTTCCCTGTCGGCGCGGCTTTCGACTGGCGCGCCGTCGCGGTTACGGCCGTCGTCGCGCTTGCGGTCGCGGTTCTTGCAGTTCTCTTTGCTCTCGGTCCGGCGCTGTCTGTAAGACCAATGGACGCCGCGTCGACGCGTCCTTCATCGCGCCGCAGGGGAATGGCGGTTGCATTCGCCTTTGGTTTCGCCGCTTTCGTGGCGGTAGAGGTGTGGGGCGCGAGCCTCATGCGAGGCTTCGTACCTTCGCCCGAATGGCCGGATGCGATCATATCCCTTCTTCCGTCGGGTGCGAGTTCGTTCGATGTCGAGAAGCTCAGGAGGCTGGACGGCGTGAGACGCATCAGCGAGCTTTATCCGCTTCAGCTCATGTTCCCGCAGGAAGACGGCATCCGCGCGTCTGCCGGCGCACGCGCTTCCCGTTATGCGCCGAACGCGCTCTTTCTTGCGGCGGAGTGGCTTCCCGGCTTCAGGTTCGTCGAAGGATCTCACGACGAATGCGCCAGAGCTCTCGCCGAGAACGGTGCGTGCGTAATCTCGCTCATGATCGCCAATGCGCACAATCTCCACAAGGGCGACGAACTGGCTGTTATGTGCGGTGGCGGTCGCGGCTCGCCGGCAACCGAGACGCGCCTGCCGATTGCCGGAGTGGTGGATGTAAACTGGCATATGGTGACGAGCCGCGGCCTTGTGCGAGGAATGAACGGCGCGCCTGTTATGACGGACGGACCTGTTTTCGTTTCGCTCGACACGATAGAGTCGCGCGACGCACGCCCGTCGTCGATGGTTCGCATGACCCACCTATGGGTCGAATACGAGCCCGCGTTCCTTGCGAAGCACGGTGCGTTCCAGGCGGGACGCCTTGTTGAAGAGTCGGTGCGCCGGGCGCTCGGCGACCCTTCGGATATCACCGTGAGACTTCACGCGCGCGATGAAATAGCCGAAGGCACCATGGCGCACGGCACAGACCTTATCGGACAGGCCGCGCGTGTGCCGTTCGTCTTTCTCGCGTTTCTGTCGATAGGGTTCGTCGCGATGCTCGTGGCGGAGGCTGATGCGTGCCGCCGCGAGCACGCCGTGTTGAGGGCGATAGGCGCGACCAAGGGCCAGATTGCAGCGCGGCTTGCCGCCTCTGCCTTGCGCACGGCTCTTGCGGGAATCGCGATCGGGTTGCCGGCAGGCGCGTTTTTCGGATGGGTCGCGGCAGGCAGGACGGCTGCAGTATGGAGCGGGATGCCACGCTACTTCGCAGTGCCGTGGCGCATCGTAACCGAGGGCTCGGCCGGGGCTCTTGTGCTTGCGCTTGCGGTCGCTTTGCCTGTTTCACTTTACATCGTGTTGTGCGAATTCTCCTCCAAAGCACAGAATGCAAACCGTTCATGAAAACTAAAGTTCTTGTTTTTGTCTTCGCCGCCGCGTCGCTTTTAGCCGCGATGGCACGGGCCAGCGCCGCCGAGCTTGGCGCAACTCTTATGCCGGGTGGCTCCGTGAAGTTCTCCTGCGCGCAGACGGACTGCGTGCTGCAGCCGGTGATGTTCCTTAAAGGATGGATATCCGCTTCCTGCAGCGGCGGTTATGAACTTGGGCGCGACGGCCTCGCCCGTTTCAGAATGGCGCGAAACGGCGTCAAATACGCAGACTGCACGCTTGCTCTTTCTCAGCTTGAAGAAGGCGCCGTTCGCATCGACTGGAATCTTGCGGCGACGGCAGACTGCGAGATTGAATCTCTCTGCTGCCAGATGACGCTTCCTTCGGACGCCGTCGAAGGATGTGCGTGGCGCACAGAGAACGCGAAGGGGACGTTCTCAAAGCCGGCCGACGGCGGTATACGCATTTCCAACGGACGTTGCGCGTCATTCGGCCTTGTGCCGGGCAACGGATTTCCTCCGCTCAGGTTCGTCTCGACAAACACTGTGGAATATCTCGTGCAGGACAACCGGCGGTGGGGCGCGACCTACTGCTTCAGGCTTGGCCGGCTCGGTTTCCGCAGGATGGCGAAAGGCGACGCCTTTTCGCTGTCATTCGTCGTAAGATCGTCGTCGCCGATCGTTGCCGCCTACGCTAGGCCATACGTTGTGACGGCAGGATCGGAGTGGATTCCTGTCGACTATCGCCGAGATGTCATTGAGGGGAGTGCGCTCGATTTCTCCAGGATGGGCTTCGTCGACGCCCCGGCCGGAAAGCACGGCTGGCTCAAGAACGTCGACGGACACTTCGAGTTTGAATGCCTCCCCGGGCGGCGTCAGAAGTTCTACGGCCTCAATCTGTGCGGCACCGCGAACTTTCCCGACCATGAGCTTGCGGAGATTCTCGTAAAGCGTTTCAAACGGCTGGGCTACAACACTCTTCGCATCCACCATCATGACGCGGGAATGGTTGAATCAAGCCCCGATGGAGTCACTCTTGATGCTGCAAACATGGAGCGCTTCGACTATTTCGCGGCCGCCGCCATACGCGAGGGTTTGTATCTCACAACCGACGTCTACGTATCCCGCGCCCGCAAGATAAAATGGCGTCACATAGGCGTAGACCGCGACGGTTGTGTCGATACGCAACTATTCAAGGCGCTCTGCGCCGTCTACGAACCGGCGTTCGAGAACTGGGCGGC
>DGVK01000113.1 GCA_002395905.1 Verrucomicrobia bacterium UBA4286
GTTGACAGGACACACACTCTCTCGAACACGCATGCGCACAAGCGCATCCTGCTTCTACTACATTATCGCAAAAATCCGGAATAAGGGTGAAACTACGCGGAGTGTCCACACTATTCCGTTAAATATGGTATAATAAACACACATGACTAACGGAGAAGGTTTTAATGGAAGCGAAGTGTGTGTTCAATGAAGTGCTGCCGGCCACATATCTGCTGAAGGTTCCCTTCGGCCCGGTGTGGACGGGTATTGTTCTTGTCAGAGGCGAGAAGAATGTTCTGATCGACTCGTCCCATCTGGAACCGGAGGAGTGTCTTCTTCCCGCGCTTGCCGAAACGGGGCTTGCCCCGTCGGATATCGACTGGCTTCTCTGCACCCATGTTCACGGAGACCACATCGGCGGGCATCACTCGCTGCATGAGAAGTTCGGCGTGAAGGTGGCGACGCTCGCCGCCGCCGCGGATGCGTTGCGCGACCCGGTGAAGGTTGCGGTCAGAGTGAGGACGCGCTTCCCGCACAACTCGCCGCCGCCACAGTCGTATCTCAAGGGGGTGGAACCCGATCTCCTGCTCTCGGAAGGTGAACTGCTCGAAGGGCGTTTCCGCGTCGTCGCCGCGCCGGGCCATGACGACGACTGCCTCGTGTGGATCGACACGCGGACGGGGTCCGCTTTCACCGGCGATTCGCTCCAGGCGAACGGGACGGTATGCCAGGGAGTCGCGTTCTACCGCGACCTTGCGGCATATCGTGCGACACTTGAGAAGCTCGGCCGCGAACCGGTGGAGAACATCGTCTGCGGGCATGATTACGACGGGATCGGCGATGTGATAAAGGGGCGCGAGGCGTCCGCCGCGGCTATACGCTACAGCGCAGACCGCGTAAAGCTCTACGGCCGGCGCATTGCAGAATATCTCCGCGCCGGCGTCCCGGTGGAAGACGAGCCTGTGTCGCTTGCAAAGCGGCTCATAGAGGATGTCGGCTGCGGCATGCCTGAGAAACTGTTCCTTGCCCTTCACACGGTTTCTGAACATTTGAAGGAGATTGCAAGATGACGCTTGAGCAGCTGCGCGAAGGGGGCGACCCCTACTGGGTCGATGTAATGCCGGCGGGCGAGTTCCTGGGTCTCGCCGACAAGACGGTTCTTCATTCGGGGCCGCCGATTGAATACGGCCGCATGTGCGGCGCGCACCGGCGCAGCGTCGAGAAAGCGTGCCTTTTCGAGGGGTGGGCCAAGAGCGCGGACGAGGCGCGGCGGCTTCTTGAGAGCGGCGTGGTGAAGTGCGAGGCGGCGTGCGACTATGCGACCGACGGCTCCGGCTATGGAATAATAACGAGGTCTGTTCCGCTTATAATCGTGGAGGACAGGTCGGTGGACTGTCGCGCGGGGCTGTTTCCCGCCGAGGGACGCTTCGGCGGAGGGTTTTGCGGCTGGGGCGTATACTCGGACGATATTGCGGCGAATCTGCGGTGGCTCGGCGACACGCTTTTCACCGACCTTGTGCGTGTCATAAAGGACTGCGGCGGCTTCGCTCTCGGCGCGTTGTTCGCCGAGGCGCGGCGCATGGGTGACGAGCTCCACTCCTGCCAGAAGGCGATCGACGCGCTCTTCACGCGGGCGGTCGCGCCGCTCGCCATGAAGTGCGGCAACGCGCGCGAGCTCATGGAATATTTCGCCGGGACAGACCGCTTCACCCACAACTTCGGCCAGGCGTCGTGCCGCGCGTTCCTGCTCGGCCTTGAGAAGCGCGGCCGGCGAGGCTTCCTCACCGCGGCTGGCGGAAACGGTGTCGAGTACGGCATAAAGGTCGCAGGCTCTTCAAAGTGGTATACAGCCCCTTCGCCGATGATCGAGGGCCCCTACCTCGTGCCGGGCGCGAAGCGCGAGAACCAGCTGCCGTGGATGGGCGACAGCTCGATCACGGAGTGCAGAGGATGGGGCGGCCGCATACGCACGGTCAACCCCGCGGTGACCGGCGGCTACACCATAAACGGCGGTATGATGGATGTAGACGGCGGCTGGATGGGGGCGGGTTCGACCCGCATCCCCGAAGAATGTTTTGCAAAGGCAAAGGAGGACGGTTATGTCGTTGAACTGGCTTGACGGTGCTGTCATCGCGGTTTTCTTCGCGGTGCTTCTGGCGATCCCCGCGATAACCTCTCTGAAGTCGAAGTCGAAGGATTCGTCGGAGTATTTCAAGTCGGCGGGGTCCATGCCTTGGTGGCTCATAGGCGTTTCGATGGTCGCGGCGACGACCTCCACCAACTCGGCGAACCTGTTTACGGAAATAATCCGCCGCGACGGATTGAGCGGCAACTGGGTGTGGTGGGCGTTCCTGCTCACAGGGCTTCTTACGGTGTTTGTGTATTCGCGGCTGTGGGTTCGCTCGGGGGCGACGACGGACATCGCTTTTTACGAACTGAGATATTCGGGGCGTCCGGCGGCCTTTCTGCGGGCGTTCCGTGCGCTTTATCTCGGCGTCATATACAATTTAGTCGTGATGGCGACGGTTCTTCTGGGCGCGATAAAGATCGGCGTCGTGATATTCGGCGTGTCGGCCTCGACGGTGCTTGTTGTGACGGCTGTCGCCTCGCTCGCGTATTCGTGCCTCAGCGGGATACGCGGCACGATCTACACCGACTTCTTCCTCTTCGCGGTTGTGATGGCTGGTGCGCTGGCCGTGATGTATTACGGCGTGAACCATCCGTCGGTCGGCGGATGGAGCGCGCTCATGAGCCGTCCGGAGGTGGTCGCCCGCACGCGCTTCCTTCCCGACTTCTCCAACACCGACGCGTTGATCGCCGTGTTCGTAATCCCCGTTGCGGTGCAATGGTGGAACGTGTGGTATGCCGGCTCCGAGCCGGGTGGCGGCGGTTATATAGTCCAGCGCATAATGACGGCCCGCACTCCGGGCCACGCGCTCGGCGGGACGCTTTTCTTCAATGTGCTGAACTACGCGTTGAGGCCGTGGCCGTGGTACATAGCGGCGTTCGCCTCGCTGCTCGTGTTCCCGGATCTCGACTCCATAAGGGCGGCCTTCCCTGGCGTCGACCCCGCGCTCGTAGGGGATGACATGGCGTATTCTGCGATGATAAAGGTCGTGCCGAACGGATGGATGGGCGTCGTCGCGGCATCGCTCATGGGGGCGCTGTTCTCGACCATCGCGGCACACCTCTCGATGGGTTCGAACTACATTGTGAACGACCTGTGGAAGCGGTTTGCAAGGCGTGACGCACAGGACCGCGAAATGATCTTCGTCGCGCGCGCGTCGTCCGTTGCGCTGATGGCGGCGGGGTGCATCCTCGCGCCTGTGTTCGAAAGCGCCAAGGCCGGGTTCGACATGATGGTCCAGATAGGCGCCGGGACGGGGCTTGTGTTCCTGCTGCGGTGGTTCTGGATGAGGATCAACGCCTGGACGGAGATCGCCGCCATGACGGCGTCGATAGTATGCGCGGTGTTCTTCCAGCTCGTCTGGCCGCGCTTCTTCGACACGCCGCTTCTCTTCTGGCAGAAACTCCTGTGGACGATCGCCGTCACGACTGTCGTGTGGCTCGCGACGACGCTTGCGACGCCGCCCGAGAGCGCCGCGACGGTGGATCGCTTCCGCCGGACGGTTCGTGCAGAGGGGCGCGACGTAGGCAGGGGCGTGCTGCTCACATTCCTCGCCGCCGTCGCGATCTTCGGCTTCATGGCGGCCGTCGCGCGCCTTGTCTGCATGAGCGGCGCCGCATGATCTTGAGCGCGGATCTTGCGCGCCGTGCGAGCAGGGCCGTGCGGATTATGGTATAATAGTCCAACCATGCAAGAAAAAGTATTGAAATGCCTTTTCGCCGCGGTTGCCGCGGCTGGCGCGATGGCGTGCGGCGCGATCGAGGTCGACGGCGTCGCCGCGCAGGTGGATTCCGCCACGATTCTCAAGAGCGACGTCGTGGCCGAGATGCGCCGCGCAGGGCTTTCGCCGGACCGCTACAAAGCGGTTCTCGATGAGATGATCGAGCGCAAGCTCATCCTCAAAGCCGCCAGGGAATCGAAGATGACCATTCAGGAATGGGTTGTCGAAAACCGCATACGCGACATAATAACGCGCGTGTTCGACGGCGACCGCAACCGGCTCATGGAGACTCTCGCGCAGCAGAAGTCGTCCTATCCCGAATGGCGGCAGAGGCTTCTGGACGATATGATCGTCAATGCGATGCGCTGGCAGATGGTGGACAAGAATGTCACTGCCTCGCCGCTCGCGATGCGCGAAGAGTTCGCGCGCAATCCCGAGCGCTACATGGCCGAAGGCAGGACCACCGTCTCTGTAATCCTTCTCAAGCCCGAGGACGCCGGAAAGCGCGACGAGATAACGGCGCTGTTGAAGGACCGTCCGTTCGAGGAGGTCGCCAAGGCCTATTCCGCCGACACTCACGCGGCGGAGGGCGGCGTATGGGCGGATGTCGTGCCGGAGGACGTGTTCCGCCCCGAGGTGTGCAAGGCGCTCGCCGGTCTTTCCAAGGGCGCGACCAGCGAGTGGATCGAGCTTGACGGATGGAACTTCCTTGTAAGAAAGGACGACGAGTCGCAGACGCGCAGCATGACCTTCGCCGAGGCCTACGGGCGAATCGAGGCGAACGTGCGCGAAGAGGCGGCGGCGAAGATCTATGCGGAATGGATCGACAGGCTTAAGTCCAAAGCTTACGTAAAGGTGTTCGACTGAGATGGAAAACAGGCTCCTTGTGGACGTGGCGCGTCTCAAGCCCGGGGGCGAGACGTTCGAAGGCGAGGTCGACATCATTGACCTCGACGAGGAGTTCGTCAAGCCGTTCGGGGGCGTGCGCTATTCTCTCACCGCGCAGCTCTTCGGGGCGGAGCTTCTCGTGCGCGGCCGTCTGGAGCAGGATTTCGACCTTGTGTGCAGCCGTTGCGGACGGGATTTCGACACGACGGTAAAAGTCGAGGATTTCACCGTCTCGGTCGAAATCGCCGAAAACCAGCAGGAGGCCGATTTGACGGCGGACGCAAGAGAGAGTATAATACTCACTTTACCGACATACCCTGTCTGCGACGAGGCGTGTCCAGGAATCGAGCAGAAGGCGGCCGAGCCGCCGGCTGACAATCGCTGGGCGGCTCTGGACGGGTTGGAGGTGAACCGTTGACAGAAGAAGAAAGCTGAAGGAGAAGAAAACATGGCAAGTCCTAAGAACAGAGTGTCGAAGATGCGCAAGCGCCAGCGCGTGGCATCGCTCGAAAAGCCCATCCTCGCCGAGGTCGCGACGTGCCCGGCGTGCGGGGCGCCCGTCAGGGCCCACCGCGCGTGCCCGAAGTGCGGGACCTACCGCGGCCGCAAGGTCGTAGCAGTCTCTGCCGAGTGAGCAGGCGATTGCGCGTCTAGGCCGGAGAAAAGCCCATGACACGTATAGCACTCGATGCGATGGGCGGCGACCGCGCCCCCGGCGAAATCGTCGTCGGCGCGGTGGAGTCCGCCGCAGGTATACCCGACATAAAAATCCTTCTTGTCGGCCAGCTCGCGCCTATACAGGCCGAGCTGGACAGACTGCCGCGCGATCTCAAGGCCGCCGCGCAGAAGGCGATGGAGAACGGCACGCTTGTGATCGTGCATGCGCCGGATGTCGCGGAGATGGACGAGAGCCCGGTGGACGCGGTCCGCAGGAAAAAGGACTGCTCCATCAATGTTGCGATGCGCCTTGTGAAGGAAGGCCGCGCCGACGCGTTCGTGTCGGCGGGGAACTCCGGCGCGGTGGCGACGAGCGCGATATTGAACCTCGGCAGGATACCCGGGGTCAAGCGCCCGGCGATCGCAACTATACTGCCCACGAGGATTCCGCGCCGTCCGCTGCTGCTGCTCGACGCCGGCGCCAACATGGACTGCCACCCCGACTGGCTGGTGCAGTTCGGACTGATGGGCAATGCGTATTCGCGCGCCGTCATCGGGCGCACGACGCCGACGGTGGGGCTGATATCCATCGGCACCGAGGACTGTAAAGGCAACGAGATGACGAAGGAGACCTTCCCGCAGCTCAAGGCGGCGAAGGATATCAACTTCGTCGGCAATATCGAGGGCCACGACCTTTTCAAGGGCCAGATCGATGTCGCGGTGTGCGACGGCTTCGTCGGGAACGTGGTTCTCAAGACTACCGAGTCCATAGCGCGCGCGATAAGCTACTGGCTCAAGCGCGAGTGCTTCAAGGGTCCGCTCAGGATATTCGGCGCGCTGCTCCTCAAAGGGGCGTTCCGCGCGCTCAAGAGCCAGATGGATCCCGAGGTGTACGGCGGGGCTCCCCTGCTGGGCGTTCCAGGCGCCGTGATCATCACCCACGGCAGTTCGTCACACAAGGCAATCTACTACGCCGTCAAGGCCGGCGTCGCGGCGGCGACGAATGATGTTTCGGGCCTTATCGCCCGCTCCATCGCAGAACACGCCGAAGACCAGAAGCAGAAGTAATGAGCGAATACAATTTCTCGGCCATCGAAAAGAAGTGGCAGAAGCGCTGGCTGGAGAACAAAACATTCAAGACCGACTCGTCCGCACCGGGCGAGAAGTTCTACTGCCTCGACATGTTTCCGTATCCCTCGGGCGCGGGGCTTCATGTCGGCCATCCCGAGGGCTACACCGCGACGGACATCCTCTGCCGCTACAAGAGGATGAAAGGCTTCAACGTCCTTCATCCGATGGGATGGGACGCGTTCGGCCTCCCGGCGGAGCAGTATGCAGTCGAGACAGGAACCCACCCCGCGGTCACCACGAAGAAGAACATCGACCGCTTCCGCGAGCAGATACGCGCGCTCGGCTTCAGCTACGACTGGGATCGCGAGGTGAACACGACCGATCCAAAGTACTACCGCTGGACGCAGTGGATTTTCGAGCAGCTTTACAAGAAGGGGCTTGCATACGTTGCTGAAGTGCCGGTCAACTGGTGCCCGGCGCTCGGAACGGTTCTTGCGAACGAAGAGGTCATCGACGGGAGGTCCGAGCGGGGCAACCATCCTGTGATACGCCGGCCGATGCGCCAGTGGATGCTCAAGATCACCGAATACGCCGAGCGCCTGCTCAACGACCTCGACACTCTCGACTGGCCGGAGGGCATAAAGGAGATGCAGCGCAACTGGATCGGGAAATCGACCGGCGCGCTCGTCGACTTCGGCGTGAAAGGCGCGGAAGGAAAGATCACCGTCTACACCACGCGCTGCGACACGCTCTTCGGCGCGACCTACATGGTGCTAAGCCCCGAGCACGCGCTTGTTGCGAAATGGCTCGACGAAGGGACGGTCAGGAACGCCGACGAGGTCAAGGCCTACCAGAAGAAGGCCGCGACAAAGAGCGACCTCGAACGCACCGAGCTCAACAAGGAAAAGACCGGCGTGCGGCTCGAAGGCGTGACTGGCGTCAACCCCGTGAACGGCGACGAACTGCCCATATTCATTTCAGACTACGTTCTGGCGAGCTACGGCACAGGCGCGATCATGGCAGTCCCCGCCCATGACGAGCGCGACTTCGATTTTGCAAAAGTGTTCAATCTGCCGATATTCCAGGTGGTCGCCAAGGCGGGGTCTGAAACCGTCGGCGACGCCGATTCGTCGCGCGTTCCTTATACTGGATCAGAGGCGTTCACTGATATCGCGACAGGCGTGATGGTGAATTCGGGCTTTCTTAACGGGCTCTCGGTCGAAGAGGCGCGGCCTGCGATGATCAAATGGCTCGAAACGAAGGGGGCAGGCAGGGCCAAGACGCAGTACAAGCTGCGCGACTGGCTCTTCTCGCGCCAGCGCTACTGGGGCGA
>DGVK01000104.1 GCA_002395905.1 Verrucomicrobia bacterium UBA4286
GACGGCAGAGTTTCGTGCAGCCTGCGAAGCAGGCGTTTTCGTGTACCGCTTCAGGCGGCTTTCGTGGTCGCGCGCAAGCGCCCGTGGTGGATCTTTTTTCGACAGGATTTACGAGTTTTCCGACGAGCGCTTCCTGCTTTCCCTTGATCTGTGCCTTCATGAGTTTCATTGCTTTGTTCCTTTCGGTTTGGTGGTTGTGAAAGAGGCGGGGCGATGCGTACGCGGGACGGGTTTCGCCCTCAACGCGCCGCAATCGCCGCCCACATATATCAAGAAAGAATATTTCAAATCCGTCAGGTGCGGCGGTCGCAACCGACGTGCTGCAATGTTATCCTTGGCCTTGATTTTATTGGCTCAAATGAGTTTCCGAAAAAAATATGCCGTGTCCCAAAGGAAAAGCGGAGACTGTCCCCAGTTGGTTCTCAGAATCTGCCGGCGTCGAAGGTGTAGCCTTTCGCGCGTATGTAGGCCGCCACTTCTTCGACGGAGGGCTTCACAAACCTCGCGCGCGCACGCGTAGTTGTTGTTGTTGTTGGTTTCTTGCCTTTCTCCTTATAGGGGGTCTGGGGGGAATATTCCTCTTTCCCTTCTTTAACGCTTTGCACCGCATCGGCGAGGCGGTTGACGGCCCGCGTGAGATTGATAAGGCGTTTTCAGCCGAGGATGGGCGGGCGGAAAGGGCCGCTGCGAGGTGTTGCCGCTGAAATTATGGTATAATATTCGCCGTAATGTCGCTGGTATATCGCTATGGGAGATGTATGAAATCCGCCGATACTGGCTGGCAAGAAAGGATCGATGAATGAAAGAAAGGCGTCGGGAAACGATAGAAAGGCTTAAGGAGGCTATGGCCGAGATGGAGACCGAAGACGGGCTCGTCAGCTTTGTCGAGGGACACGGGGTGCAGAGCCGCTTCTTCGCGTTTTCATGGCGGTCGGACGATCTGGAGATCAACTTCCGGCTTCCGTTCGCGCGCGTGCTGTCCGACGAGGAGGAACAGCAGCTCGATACCGCCCGGATAGGCGCGGCGATCAAGCTCGCGATTCTCATGTTGTCTTCGTCCGACGCCGGCACGCTGCTTCAAGAAGGCGAGAAGTCGATTTCCGTCTTCGCCGACCAGTCCGGCCCCGGCTATTCGGTGACCGGCGAAAACGGCGAAGAGATCGATTCCGGCGACAGTTTCGAGCCGCTTGTCGCGCGCATGGACGCGACGTTCGGCGGCGAAAAAGAGCAGCTGGTCGTAATCTGGCCGTAACCTTTCCGGGAATTGCGTGTACTCAGGTTGAACAGAACGAACAACAACCAACGACCAAACCACCATGCCACTGCAGAACATAAACACGAACATAAACAACGTTTCGCTCGACTACTTCCTTCGGGGCGTGGACGCCGTGAAGCAGCAGAAAGCCGCTCCGGCGCAGGTGCAGGGCGATGCCGGCGCGACCGGCGCGCAGCAAGAGCTCGCGGCCGCCGGCGAGATGGCGGCCAAGCTCGACGTGCTGCTGATGAAGGCCGCGCAGGCTTCCACGAAGAGTCTGGACGGCAAGACGGTCAAGTCCACGTTCCAGAAACTGGTGAACGACGGCGCGCTCGACAAGAATTCGCTGAAGCTGCTCGAAAAAACGGCGAACGCCGCGGCGAAGACGCTCAAGGCGCTCGACAAATTCACGGGAAGCCAGCTCGCCGCCTCGTTCAACCAGGACGGGATCATCGACCCGGAGACAAAGACCGGCAAGGCCCTGCTCGCCGCGATCAAAGCCCAGCAAGATCTCTCGGACCTTTTCTCCCAGCTGGGCAAGAGCCTCGGCGCGATGTCGCGCCATGAAGCGGAGATGAAGGGGGCGAATCCGGGGTTCAAGGGCGTGGACGCCAATCTGCTCGACGCCGTGTTCGACATGCAGCTTCTGTGCGACCGCCGCGGGACGGAGATCAACCATCTCGCCCGCCAGATGAGGGAGTTCGCGCTGTACCAGACGGCCGAGGGCAACATCCCCGATCCCGGAATCGCCGCGATTCTCAAGGCCAAGGTGAACGAGCTTCTGCCGCGCCAGGCGCTCGCGATGCACGGCACGACGGACGCGCTGTCCACCGTCAGCAAAGAGGTTGCCGGGAAACTCCGCCCGGTCGCCGAGAAGATCGACGCCTTCAGGAACAATCCGTCCGCATCGCTCGATTCGAACGCGTACAAGGCGCTCCAGAGCGACATCGCCACGATGAAGGCGGCTCTCCAGGATATCCGCACGAACGGCATCGATGTCGGCAAAGGGCGGATGATGGTCGCCAAGGATATCGTGAAGGCGCTCGAGGAGGAAGTCGGCAAGGTCGAGGACATGTTCAAGAGCGCGAAGCGCGCGGTTCTGGAGAAGGTCTTCGACAACTACATGACCACCATGGAGTCGCTCTTCTACGCGGACGAATCGGAGGAAATACACCAGGCTTCGGACTATCCGAAACATGCGGAACTGCTCATCCTGCGCAACAAGGTGATGGATGACATAAAGGCCGCCGCGAAACTCGCGCTCGACGCCATGGACAAGGCCGACGCGCCTGATGAAAAGACGGGCGACAAGTCCGCCGCCGCGCCTGGATCGAAAGAACTCGAGGACAAGATCAACGGAATCATCAAGGAATCCATCAGCCTGACGCGCAAGGCGAACGCAGTCGAACTGTCGCCTTCCCCCAGCAGGCAGAACTACAACGCAATGGTGAGGCGTCTTCGCGGCGCGTCGCCCGCGGTCGTCGGCTTCTTCAAAGCGGTAAGCAACGTCTATAAAGGCGACAAAGAGTTTTTCACCGGCGCGGAGGCGATGGGCGTGTTCAACGGAACCATTTCCGTCTCCTCCATAGTGGAGACCCGCGCAAGGGGGCTCGAGGATTCCGACGTGAATCCCGCGAACGAGGACGCCAACATAACGGGCGAGCGGAATCTCGGCCAGGGCGCGGCGGGCTCGGTTTACGAACTGACGCGCAGCGACGGCGTCAAGGTCGTATTCAAGGGCGAAACCGAAAGCCGCACGGGCCTCGCGGACCTCGCCGTCGGAAGCGGGCACAGCTACGACCTCGGGCAGGAGACGGTAAATCTCAACATCGCCGCGAAGAACGCCGCCAAGGCGCTGGGCATGGGCGACCTCATCGTGGATTACTCCGTCGGCACCCACAAGGGCGTGTTCGGCTTCTATATGGAGAAGGCGAAGGGGATGACGGCATGTTCGTTCGTCAACGGCAAGTCGTCCGGCTCGCCTGACGCGGGCATGTCGGCCGCCGATTTGAAGCGTCTTCCGCCTTCGGACAAGCAGAAGGTCAAGGCCGGAATCATGCGTGAATTGAACCGTCTGCAATGGCTCGACCTCGTGACGGGACAGGCGGACCGCCACTGGAACAACTACTTCATACATGTCGATCGAGAGACGCTCAAGGTGACGGTGAAAGGCATCGACAACGATGCGGGCTATTCGCAGTACCGCACGGGGGCGATGAAGTTCGAGTTCGACGCTAAAAAGTCGAAGGACGTCCGCATTCTCCTCAATGAACTTGCGCAGAAGATCGATTCGCGCAACGCGAAGGCGGAGTACGAAAGGCTTCTCAAGGATCCCGGCATAACCGTCGGGGAGAACGGGCTCATTACAATCGACACCACGAAAATCGCCAACAAGGCGATGGTAAAGGCATTTGCCGACATTACGGGCATGCAGACGCTCGCCATTCCGGACAAGATCGACCGCGAGACATACCAGACGCTCGTCGATCTCAAGGAAGGGCCGAAGCGCGATGCCTATCTCGCATCCATCAAGCCGCGTCTCTCCAAAGCAAGCTACAAAGCCGCAGTCCAGCGACTTGACGACGTGATCGCACATGCGGAAGCGCTCGCCTCCAAGGGGGGAATCGTCGAGCCGGACGGCTGGGCCAATGTGGAAATGGCGCCCAAGGGTACGGGCAAGGTCAATGTGACGAGCATTGCAGGACGCGAAGTCAGACTTGGCGGCGAAATCGCCAAGGAAACAAACGAGAGATACTGTCCGTCGATCTTCGCCCGCGACGGAATCGACAAGCTGTTATAAGGCAGTTAAGGGGGTAATTTCCGCGTCTCCCATAAAAACTACCCCCTTAACTTGCTTCTTCGCCACGGATATGCTATACTTCCGCCCATGAACTTCTATAGGAGAGAAAACTACCTTCGCAAGATTCGCGGCTTTTATGATGATACAGGAATCATAAAAGTCATAACCGGCGTCAGGCGCTGCGGCAAGTCCTGTCTGATGTCTACGATTGCCGAAGAGATTAAAAAGAAGGGCGTCGATTCCGAACACATTGTTTATCTTGACCTTGACCGCCGTCCCTATCGAAGCGTGAAAACGCCGGAACGACTCGAACAACTCATTGACGAGAAAACCCCTTCCTCCGGCATGACATATCTGTTCATCGACGAAATTCAGAATGTCAAAGGGTTTGAGGAAGTCGTCAATTCCTTTCGGGACGAAGGACGGCATTCCATTTTCATCACCGGCTCCAATTCCTATCTTCTGAGTGGAGAGCTTGTGACGAAGCTGACAGGACGCTATCTCGAATTCGAGATGTTCCCTCTCACGTTCGACGAATACCTCGGCATGAAGACCTTTCTCGGCAAAGGCATAGCCGCCAGCATAGTGGACGAATTTGATTCCTATCTGCGTGGAGGCGGTTTCCCAAAGGCGGTGCAATACGATTCTCCAGACGACCGGAGAACATATATAGAAGGCATTGTAAACGAAATCTTCGAAAAGGACATCCGACGCCGGATCAAGATTCGCAAACTTCCTGCATTCCGCAAGGTGCAAACGTACCTTATCAACAACTTCGGCGCAACGACAAGCCTCGGCAGCATCCTTGCGGCGCTTGAAAAAGCGGGCACAAACGTCAAACGCGAAACCTTGAACCGATACATTGACGTCCTCAAAGACGCAAAGATCCTCTACGAATGCAACCGCTTCGACCTTAAATCGCGCGCATCCATCAACGGTGGGCAGAAATACTACCTTTCCGACCTCGGATTCTATTTCGCCACCAACACCGACAACCGGATCAACTACGGCCCCGCTCTTGAGAACGTCATCTACACCTATGCCCGTGCGCATGGCTATGCGGCAAGCATCGGACGAATCGGAACCCTTGAATGCGACTTCATTCTCCGTCGAGGCGATACGGGATATGCATACGTGCAGGCGTGCATGTCCATGATGGGCGACCGAAAGACGGAAGACCGCGAATACGCGCCGCTGGAAAAAATCAGGGACAACTACCCGAAATACATTCTCACCCGCAACGATCCGGTTCAGGACCGCAACGGCATCATCCACCGGAACATTCCTGATTTCATGCGCAACGGCATTATGTTCTGAGGCATATGAAATTGCCGATTACGCTATGCGATTTTTGCCCGATTGGACTTTATATGGCGCCCAATGTATGCTATAATAGTATCACATTCTCGAAAAAGAAAGGAATGACAACATGAAAACATCGACTTGCAACAGGACGATTTGTTCGCTTATTTCCGCAATAGTCTTGCTTTGCGCTTCTCACGGCGTTTTCGCCGAAATGACCCAGTATTCCGTTGAGTCAGGTGAAATCTTTACGTTCGAGGGCAAGCACAATGCAGATAAGGTCGAGCTGACAGTCAACGCCGGCGCTACGATGAACTTCCCGGCAAGCGGCAATGTCTATGCGTTTGTATATCTCAAGGGCAGCGGTACTGTTGTTTTCCAGAAACCAACCGGCTACAAAGGCGGGGATCAAGTGTTGTTCCATCGCGGTCTGGCCGCCGACAGCGGCATCGAAGTTGTTGTCAAGGACGTTAGCACGGTGAATATCGGCTGGGCGAATCCTACTGACAACCTCCATTACCCTGTCGTGGATGTCGCCAATATGTCTTTCGAAAAGGCCGAGGGGAAACTTCACCTGATCGGCAAGACCACGGTTCGCAATCTTCCCGGGTCATTTGATATTGCCGCCGGCGCAACGGTGGCGTTGCAGGGTTCAAACCCTCTCAAACTTGGATCGTCGTTCGAACTTGCTGATTACGATGCTGTTGTATTGATGCGCAGTGCGATTCCTGACGGTTGCAAGATTACGGTTCAGCCGGGGCGGACGCTTGCTCTCAAGCCTGCGCTTACGGCGACTCGCGGCGGAAGTTATGACTGGAACTGGTCAGGCACGAAGTCGTACTTCAACGAAGCTTTCAGCATAGTGCTCGGAGGCAAAGGCGCGCGCGTCCTCTGCCGCAACACTGCAAACGAACTGCGCCTTTTCACGCCGGTTACGGGCGTGGGAGAAGTTGTCTTCAAGCCTGACACGTCTGCGCCCTGCAATCTTATCTTCCGCGGCAGGACGTACATTGCCTCCGGCGCAAGTCCTGTGTCGATTCCGATAAACACAGCCAACGAGCCTGCTCCCGACAATTCGTGGCAGAAGAAGGTGTCGCACTGGTTTGATGCGTCCGAAACAGACACCATCGTGCCTTTCTCGTTTGACCCCAACACAGCTTTCGGGTGGTCTGGCGCGAAAAATGAATTCAACGGCAGTCAGATCGTAATCGGCTGGAAGGACAAGAAGGAGGGTTCCGGCATTTCGCTGTACAACAAGCGCATCTGGGACAACTCAACCGATTATACCAAGATGAAGGCCGACTACAATATCCAGGTTATGCCGTATCTTGTCGAGAACGGGTTGAACGGGCTGCCATACCTCAGTTTCGGCTCGTTCGGCAGCAATAAGGCCGGAGTGAGGTATGATTCAAACGGTAACCTTGCTTCCGCCACGGAGGCACGTCGCCTTTGGGTGTGGAACAACGCTACGCCGACAGGGGATTCTAGGGCTTCGGGCAGCACGACTACGTTCAAACCCAAATACTGCATCATGGTCTTCGGTTCGCAGAATGGCGGCGGCAAGGCCATCCTGGGCGGCGCGAGCGGAACAGGCAACGGCAATCTGGCCCGTCAGAACGGAAAAACAACTGACGCCTGGACGCATTACGACTCTGGTTGTTCTTTCAAGGTCGATGGCGTATCCGTTGCGCCGGGAACGGATCACCCTAGCGGCGGCTGGCAGATTGTCTCTATCGATATGACTGCGACGAATATCGTCATTAACGGTCTCGGCAACCATCAGAGTGCTAACTACGGTGGTCAGAACTACGCTGAGGTCATCTTCTTCGATGAAGCGCCTTCGGAAGACGAGCGCATGGCGTGCGAGGCATATCTCGCAGAAAAGTGGGGGCTTAAGTCCACTCACTCATTCCGTGGCGGGGCCGAGTCTTTCTCCGAACTTTCTGGCGGAGAAGGCACGACGGTGAAGATCGACGACTACGCGACGGACGACATAACCGGTTCTTACGTTTCATATGCGACGCCGTCCGAAATGACTCTCGCGGGCAACTACAGGGGTACCATCGATATCGCAGAGGGAAAGACGCTTGTCGTATCCGACCGCCCGGCGCCGCCCGACGAATGGGCGCTTCCGCAACAGGATAAGATAGTGGCATGGTTCGATCCGAGCCTCGATGGAGCGGTGGACTATAACGAGGGCCAGACTAACGGCGTTGCACGCCTCTACTCGCGCACGGTCGTCGGTGTCGACAAGAACGATGGCGCATATTGGATGGGTATGCAGTCTAATAGCGGTATCAGCGGGAAAAACGGACGCTATCCGTTTATGGTTGAAACAGCATACGCCGGCGCGTCCGGGATGGCGCCGACGATGAAGTGGATGGACTTCAGTAAGAACGATGCAGACGAAAGTACCGGCAACACGCTTCGGTCGCATAAACTTCCGGATAAGGACGTATCTAAGGCAACCTCAGAGAAGATGTCTTTCCGTTCACTGTTCATGGCGCTTGACTCGTCTATCGGCGGCGGGAACCCGGTTGGCGACAAAGTTTCGTTCGACGGGAAGGTGAAAGCGCGCGAAGCCTATGGCGCCGACTGGACAAAACCAATTTTCGGCAGCGGCACGACGGATGTGACTCATACATGGCTCGACACCAAGGAAGTGAACGGCGCCTCTGATGGCTACAACGGTCGCGGCGAGGTGTTGGGCTTTGAGACGGTAGACGGCTTTACAACGACCGATGGCCTGTTCTTCGGTTACTACAACCCTAATAACAAGGAGCTCAACTATGAACACATTGCAGAAACGGTCATTTACTCGACACCGCTGGCGGACGCAGAGAGGCTGACGGTTCAGAAATACCTTATGGCGAAGTGGTTCGGCGACATGAACGGCGAGTTCAGCGACCTCTCGGGTGCGACGGTCACCGGTGCGGGCAATGTCAAGAGTGCTGCGCTCCGCAATCTGCCCGCCTTCGGTCCGGGTTTCACGGGCGGCGTCTTCGGCGGCTCTGCCATGATGTTCCGGGTGCTGGCGCAGGGAGGCGGTTCAACGGTCGTTGACGCGATCGATATCGACCACGCCGTGACCTTGGACAGCGAGTGCAACGTGACGGTTAAAGTCCTCGGCGGACGGCTTAATCCTGGAGAATACACCTTGCTCACCGCAACGCAGCTGAGTGGCGGCGATGCCATAAATGCAACCGTTGTCGATGAATCGGGCGAACCGGTTTCGAGGTGCAAGGTAGTCAAGGTAGTCAAGTATGGCAACCAACTGAAGTTGATTGCATCTTCGTCGGGGTTGATGCTTATCTTGAAGTAGCGGCGGGCGTGGAGGTCGTGGCGCGCCAGTCTTTCATCGAAAGACCGGTGCGCTGCTTGAAGTACTTCTTGAAGAACGACTCTGAGTCGTAGCCGCACTCGGAGACCACGACCGAAGTCGCCAGATCCGTCTCGGCCAGCAGCTTGCAGGCATACTGGAAGCGCACGTCGTGGATCTCGTCCACAATCGAGTGGCCCACGGCCTCCCGGAAGCGCAGCGTCGCCAGGCGCCGCGAGCAGTTCATCTCCTTCGTGACGTCGTTCACGCCGAGCGACCGGCTGCAGGCGTTGCGCCTTATGAACTCCAGCGCCCGTCTCACGCGCACGTCCGCCACGACTATCTTTCTCGTGGAGCCGCGCCGCACGAGCTTGCTGGGGCCGTATTTCACCAGGACCGGCGGTTTTTCGGGATTCTCTATCTGGTCGGCGAGAAGCGACGCCAGACGGTAGCCGGCCTCCTCGAAATCGGGTGCGACGCTCGTGAGGCCGGGCTTCATCGCCTCGCAGTAGAGCTCGTCGTTGTCGATACCGGCGATGGCGATGTCGTCTGGTATTTCAAGGCCGAGGGTCTGCGCGGCGTGGTGGACCTGCTGCGCGGCGTAGTCGTTCACGGCCAATACCGCGCAAGGTTTCGGCAGTGTCGAAAGCCAGGAGACGATGTCCTCGCCGGCGAACTCCGAAAAGGTGCAGCCGGCCTTTACCGCCTCTTCGCGGTAGGCGTCGGCGCGTTCGCGGCTCCAGAAGCGGGGCTGCGGCATGCCGACGAATCCGCATGACTTGTAGCCGAGGTTGAGAAGCTCTTTCGCCGCGAGGCGCGCGGTCGCGGCGGAATCGTGGAGGACGCAGGAGTGTTTCGGGCTGGGATGGGAGGGGTCCTGGTCCAGATAGGCGACAGGCATGTCGCCGAAGACGCCGTCCGGCGGCATGCCGCATGAATGCGCGCGGTCGACCATGCAGCCGAGCGGGCGCCACGTGCGCAGGGCGTTGCGGATGGCGGCGGGGGTCGCCGAACGCTCGATGACCTGTATAAGCCAGCCTCTTTCGCGGGCGAAGCGAAACGCGCCGGCGAGTTTCTCGCGCCAGCTCTTGCGCATTGTCGACTGGAAGAACAGAACCACATTCATGCGCGTATTATACCATATATTGCAGCCGCCCGCAGTCATGTTGCCCGATTGCGTATGAAGTCGTGCCCAATCGGGCACATTTACGGCGGGTGAATATGCTATAATATGCGCAAGCTAGTTAAAAGAAAGGGAACTGTCTATGAAGAAACATGCAGCCGCAGTCCGGTCGACCGTCTTTCTTGCAGTGGCCGTATTCGCCATTGGCGCCAACGCGGAAACTCTTCTTTGGTACCGCTTTGACGAAAGCGACACCGCCAAAGTCGAGAACAAGGCAAATCCCGGCACGATGGACGGTACGCTGAAGAGCATCATCTGGGGTCAGGGAGTCGACAAACAAACTGACGATGCGATGATGTCTCCGGGCGATGCGTTCCCCGAAGGAACGGGAATTATCGACCCTGTGTCGGGCAAGTCGTATCCCGGGCCGGTCAAGTCCCTTTCGTTCACTGGCAACCAAAGCACAGCAAAAATGGTTCTGCTTAAAAAGGCCAACGCCACTCCTCTATTGAATCTCACGAGCTTCACATGCGAAGTGTTCTTCAAGATTCCTGCTGATGCTGCGAGTCGCACACCCGCGCTCTTTCCTCTTTTGAATTTTGGCGAGGATCAGAAGCAAGGGTGGAAGTTCGGGTTCTACCGTGGCACAACCGCAAAGCTAAGCCCGTGGTTTCGTGGGGTTACAAAAACTTCAGCAGGAGCAAAGGGTAGTGAGGTTACAGTAAATGCCGCAAATGGCAACAAGGATAATTATACTTATGACACCTGGCATCACTTGGCGCTTGTTATTGACGGTGCGGGAGACGGTTCGAGCGCGACGGCAAAACTGATACTCGATTATACCGAAGTGCATACAGGCACCATTGAATCATACTATGGCTTCTACTTTAATCCTGCCGGCGGCTTCCCGCTCACCATCGGCGCCGACATGTACCGTAATAGTGGAACAGCCACATCGCGCGAGACATTCATGGGCGACATTGCCGAGTTCCGCATCTCAAATACGGCACTTGCGACGGACGAGCTTTTGCGCCCGCTGCCCGCAGGACCGGTTGACGCTGATACGCTCGTGTATCTCCCTATGGGCGACAGCGGTTGGTTCGGCTCTCCCAGCAAAAGCAACTATAAGAACATCTATCATGGAATCTTGAACGCCGCGCCGACCGCCGCCTGGACGCCATATTGGTATTTCAACGAGAGTTCAAGCGTCCCATATCCCGCAGTCGCGAATGACGCTATCGACGGGAATCTGCGTGACGGTTATCTGGCTACGACGAGCTACTTTGACGCTTCGTCCATGCAGTTCTCGCGTGCGCTCGTTTCCAGCAAGTATCAGGGGCATGTCGTTCGTATCCCGTACGAGGGCAAAGGGTTGGCCGATGATTCCTTTACGCTGGAATGGTTCTTCAAGACCGATGGAAAGGTTTCCAGCGGCAACAGCATCAACTCATACACCTTCCTGTACAACACGTTTGCGAAGATCATGATCAATCAGGCGAACGGTAAGCTATTGACACGCCTTGTTCCTGCGATCGGGGATTATCAGGACTTCAACTCTTCAGACCGTGTGGACGACGGCGAATGGCATCATTATGCGCTCGTGTACGACAAACAGCAGAGTGCGTTTTCTGTATTTCTGGACTACCGCAAGATTGCATCGCAAACCTATACATTGGCAACCACCACAACGACGCCGTTCAGTTTCGGCGGTATGGGGCGGCAGGAGCAGGGATTTTCTGGTATGCTTGACGACTTCAGGATCACGCGGCGCGCACTCAAGGCGGGCGAATTCCTTACGACGCGCGAGGTTGTTTCATCCGATGTTGCGCTCTTTGCGAAGTTCGAAGGCAACTATACGACAGGTCAGGACGCGGTGCTTGCACCGGCCGGCGTGGGCGGCACGCTCGGCGGCGGCTCCTCCGCGCCGACGTTTGTGGATGTCAACCGCCGCATAGATCTCGACGGCGACGGTAAAGCAGACTACACATCAACAAAGGCGCTCAGCCTTGACGGCGGCAGCGTTGTGTATCCGCACAACTCGCTTCTGGAGTGCCGTGACTTCACCGCCGAATGGTTCGCCAAGTACGATTCGATCGACGATGTTGCCATGTTGCTTCGGCTTGGCATGATGTCGAATGAAGGAACGGGTACGATTAGCTGGGCGCTTTACACGTCAGACGGCAATCTGCGCTTCGGTGCAAATGTTTCGCCCGACGGATCGTGGAAAGACATATATCGCCCGGATCATAACTTTGCCACCATCGCGGAGTCTGGCATTGCCGACGGCAAGTGGCATCATCTGGCGCTTGTGGCGGAGACTCATCCTGACGCGACGCCTGCCAACACGACGTTCACGCTTTACAAGGACTACGAGCGCGTGGGCAGTCCGCTTGTGTTCAATGGCAAGGATGGCGCAGACGGCATCCTCGCGTTTCCATCGACCGGCACGACGCTTTCAATCGGCACAGGCGGGAAGAAAATCAATGGCCTTATCGACGAACTGCGCTTCCGTCCTGGCGTGCAGCCGGTCTCGTCCTTCATGCGCAAGGTGCCTGGCGGCCTCGTTCTCATACTGCGATGACTATGAAATATTCTGTGCCGACTATGAAAGCCGTGTTCCTGTTTGCCGCCGCCGCGCTTGCTTTGCCGCTCTTCGCCGAGCGGCAGGAGCCTTGGTCAAAGGATCGTGCGTGGGAGTGGTATCGCGCCCAGCCGTGGATTCGCGGCTGCAACTACATGCCCGCCAGCTGCGCGAACCGCGTGGACCAGTGGCAGGAGCTCGGCTGCGAGGAGCGCTTTGCCGAGATGGACCGCGAGCTCGCCGTCGCGGAGTCGATAGGCTTCAACACTCTGCGCATTCTCGTGGAGCTGCAGGGCTTCGGCGTTTGGCTTGAGGAGCATGACGGCTTCATGGAGCGCTTCGAGCGCTGCCTTTCCATCATGGCGGCGCACAAGATGCGCGCGATAGTCGTTCTCGGCAACGACTGCATGAGACCAAAGTCGGTTTGGAAACTCCCGAAGCCCGGCCCGCAGACATACGACATCGGCTATCACGGCGGTCGCAAACAGAGCCAGCACGGGAGTTTTCCGGGCGAGATCGGCTTTTCGCAGGTTGACGACCCGGAGCTGAAGCCCAGATTCTTCGCAATGTGCGAAGAGCTGCTTTCCAAATACCGCGACGACGACCGCATTCTATTCTGGAACCTCTGGAACGAGCCGGGCGCGTCGAACCGCGGCGAAGCGAGCGTGGAGCCGATGAAGGAGCTGTTCGCGCTCGCGTGGCGTATCGACCCCAGGCAGCCGCTCGCCGCCGACCTCTGGACCGGCGACTACGGCACGAACGGCAAGGCCAAGAACCAGGCGCAGGTGTGGGCCGGGCGGCTTTCGGACATCATCTCCTACCACTGCTACGGCGACTACGAGCGGCAGGTTCGCGTCATTCGCCTGCTGCGCAAGAGCTATGGCCGCCCGATGGTCAACACCGAATGGCTTGCGCGCATTGTAAACAACGACGTGTTTTCGGCGTATCCGCTCTTTTACATCGAGCGCGTCGGCTGCACATGCTGGGGGTTCGTCGCCGGCAAATACCAGACCTACGAGCCGTGGGAGTCGATGTGGAAGGAGATCGAGAACGGGACCGAGCGCGGCAGGAGCTACGATATGACTAAGTGGTTCCACGACCTGTACCGTCCGTCGCTGCGGCCCTACGACCCGAAGGAAATCGACCTCATCAAGCGCTTCAACAAGCTCGCCGACGAAGACTTCCGCTGAGCCGCGCCGGGTGTCGCGGCGCGGGCGCGGCGTGTATGGTATAATATGCGTCATGCGCAAACCAGAGATACTTTCGCCTGCGGGCGACTTCACCTGCCTGCAGGCCGCGCTTGACGCGGGCGCCGACGCCGTATACTTCGGCCTCGGCACTTTCAACATGCGCGCGCGCAGCGGCGTGAACTTCCGCGAGGAAGACCTACCCGAGATCGCGCGCCGCTGCCGCGAGCGCGGCGCGAAGGCCTATCTCGCCCTCAACGCGATCATGTTCGAGGACGAGACCGGGGCGGTGGAGCGGACGATCATCGCCGCGAAGCCGTTCGTCGACGCCTTCATAGTTTCGGACTGGGGCGTGATATCGCTCTGCCGCCGCCACGGCGCGGTGTTCCACGTCTCTACCCAGATGTCCACCTCCAACTCCGGGGCCGTGCGCTTTCTCGCCTCGCAGGGCGCGGCGCGGGTCGTTCTGGCGCGCGAATGCACGCTTTCGGAGGTTTCGCGCATCGCCGCCGCCGTGCCGTCGGTCGAAATAGAGTGTTTCGTCCACGGCGCACAGTGCGTGGCGGAGTCTGGGAGGTGTTTCATGAGCCACGATGCGTTCGGGAAAAGCGCGTGCCGCGGCGAGTGCAACCAGCCGTGCCGGCGGCGCTTCCTTGTGAAAGCGGTCGATTTCTTCGAAGACGACGCGGGGAATCCCGTCCACGAAAGCGACACCGCGTTCATCGTCGAGCCCCACACCGTGATGTCCGCGCGCGACCTCTGCTCGCTCGGCTTCATCGATAGACTTATCGCCGCCGGAATCGCCAGTTTCAAGATAGAGGGGCGGGCGCGCAACGCCGACTATGTAAGAACCGTCACGGCGGCCTACCGACGCGCCGTGGACGCGGTTCTGGCGGGCGAATACACCGAAAAGCTCGCAAAAACGCTCGTCGAGAGCGTGAAAACCGTCTTCCACCGCGAATTCTCGAAGGGGCTCTACTTCGGCCGCCCGGGCGCCGACCAGTTCACGGACAGCGAAAACTCGCTCGCGACGACGGTGAAGCGCCATATAGGGATCGTGGCGGACTACTTCATAAAGGCGGGAATCGCCCAGGTAAAGGTGCAGGATCATGAACTCGCGGTCGGCGATACAGTCCAGATCCACGGGCCGACGACGGGCGTCGTAGAGCTCAAGGTGGAGGGTCTTCGCCGCGACGACGAGGTTCTCGAGCGCGCCGGGCGCGGAACCTGGGCGACGCTCAAGACGCCGCGCTGCCGCGTCGGCGACAAGGTCTTCTACATCGAGCGCCGCGGCTGAGACGTGGAATCTTGTGGAATCTGTGTAACGTTTTCCCCTTGCTTTGGTGTCCCGATGTGTGCTATAATTAGCGCCTGTTTCAGCACCAAAGACGCTTGAAGGAGTGAAAACATGATTGCGACAATGCCTGCACAGGTAGTGAAGCGGCGCGGAATGAGCGCGCTGAACGAGCAGTTGAAGAACGGCCCGGTGTGGGTCATTGCGAACAACACCCCTAAGTATGTCGTGCTTTTCGCGGACGATTTCAGGCGTATGCGCCACGAGGCGTTTGTCAACGGCGTTCTGGAGTCTGAGGCGGAGTATCGCGCGGGGCTTTCCACCCCGACGACCGTTGCGGAGATTATGACCGCTTTTGACGAGTGAGATGTGGAGATGTACAATCTCAGACAGACACCGCACTTCGCGCGGGCTTTCCGTCGATTTGCAAAGGCGCACCCAGAACTTCGCGAAGCAACGAATGAGACGCTTGAACAGCTCGCGTCCAATCCGTTCGCGCCGCGACTTCGGCTTCACGCTCTGTCGGGGCGGCTTGCCGGGAAGCAGGCCGTGAGCATCAACTACGCCTATAGAATTGTGCTTTGCGTCGAGGTGATTGACAGCTATATCATCCTGCATGACATCGGCTCGCATGACGAGGTTTACGGGTGAGGTGGATGGTATGTGGCGGGGCGATGGAGATGGTCGGAGCGGAGGGATTTGAACCCTCGGCCTTTTGGTCCCGAACCAAACGCGCTACCAGACTGCGCTACGCTCCGACGATGTTTTCAAACCTGCCAAGCCGAAAACAGGTGTGAAGTATACTATTTCCTGTCGCATATGTCAATAGGGGGCGAATGTTGTCGGGGTGAATGTTGCCAATTGGAAACTGGGAATTGGGATTGGCAACAATGGCAACATTTCATTTGGTGCGCTTGCGCGCAACCACGAA
>DGVK01000186.1 GCA_002395905.1 Verrucomicrobia bacterium UBA4286
CCCTTGATCTGTGCCTTCGTGAGTTTCATTGCTTTGTTCCTTTCGCTGGATGGAAACGGAAAGGGCGAATGTCGCTGCGGAACCTCTCCGCAATCGCATCGCCCCTCCATAATAAGCCGACCTGACTGACACCGAAAACCTCATGGATGCGCTTCAAGTGCCTGAAATATCGGCGTTCGGCGCTTTCCCATGAGAGATTTTCGCGCTTCGCGATGTCGAAGATCGACCAGTACCGGACGCCGTTGCAGTGCCGGTTGCGGCAGATCGTCCGGAACGTCCCCTCCGTCTCCGGCTTGTGCATCCGCCGGCTTATGCGAGCTGAATGCGGCTACCGCTTCATCCACCGCTGTGCGCACAGGGTCGAAATCGCCGCCGAACACGGCCTTGCGCCAGGCCTTGAAGTAGGCGGCTTTGTTTGCGACCTTCACGCGGCCTTCTTCGCGTACGCGCGTGTGCGCGCCCATGGAAGGACTACCAGGTTTATTTATAAACCCCGAAGGACTACTGTATGGTTGTCCTTCCACGCGCGCGTATGTGCGTGGACTGAGAACATACAGGTTTATTTATAAACCCCGACTGTGTACTTGACTGTGTACAGTCCACGCGCGCGTGCGCACGCGAGGGTTCTGTTGGCTGCTTGTTGATAACTTTCGTCATCGTGTTTTCCTTTCGTGTGTGATGCCCTTTCTGGCGGGTTTGTGTGTTTGCGATTTCCCCGGCGCCACCCGGCGGCGGGGAAAGCGGGTACAAAAAAAGCCCCTCGGCGCAATGCCGAGGGGCAGGAAACGGGGATTGATGTTTTGAGGTCGCAATTTGCGACCTCAAAACGCGGTGGAACAAGATACCTTCCATATGCATTCACAGAACATGGCATAATCATGTTGGCTTCCGTATTGCGTGTCAACTAGTGACTGTCCCCAGTTGGTTT
This sequence comes from Verrucomicrobia bacterium UBA4286, assembly GCA_002395905.1. GTDB lineage: Bacteria > Verrucomicrobiota > Kiritimatiellia > RFP12 > UBA1067 > UBA1067. The sequence goes on from DGVK01000186.1 coordinate 929, forward strand.
TCACGGAAAGCCCTGTAAAACGCGCGTTTCGCGGGGCCCGTCCCCATTCCGCTTCCAGACTCTCAGTTCATGAGTGCAGCGGAAGACAATGCATCCAATAGCTCGTCATTCCACAGTCTTTCGACAAACTCCCGAGCGGGCAGGATGTCTATGCCGTCAACGTGCGCGGCTTTCGGTTCGCGGCAGACGATGATGCGCCTGTCGAAACGTCCTTCTTCTGAAATAGCCTTCAGATTCCTCAAGTCGTGATTGTCGATGTGATCCGCGCTTTTTGCCTCAATTGCGGCGTTCCCGACAACAAAATCAACTTCGACGCCCGCAGGCGTCCTCCAATACGCAATCTCGCCGTCGCGGACTCGTGCATCAAGATAACACCTCAGCTCATGATGCACCCACGTCTCGAAAAGATGTCCGTATTCGAGGGATCCCGGAGTAGTCTCGCGCCTGCGCGAAAGGCGGCGGGCAACACCAGAATCGAAGAGATAGAATTTCGAAGTCTCGACCGTCTTTCGCCTTGCGCCCCGCTTCCATACCGGCACCTCGTCCGCCAGCAGCGTTTCCTTGAGAATCCTGAAATACTCCTGCACCGTCGATCGCGGAACCTGCGCATCGCGCGAAATGGCCGAGTAGTCGATCTGTTCGCCGTTGGTGCACGCCGCAACCTCCAGGAACCTGCTGAATGCGGGAAGATTGCGCGTGGCACCTTCCGCAATGACCTCCTGGCGCAGATATTCGTCGATGTAGTCGGCAAGCTCCTCCTCCGGCTCGTCGGAAAATACGACGGGCGGAAGAAGCCCGTAGTTTACCGCCCTGTCAAGATCGAACAAATCCTTGAGCTCCGATGCGGAAAACGGGTGCAGGCGCTTGACACGAGCCCTCCCGCCGAGCAGATTGACGCCCTTTCGCCTCAACTTCCTCGCACTTGAACCAGTCAGCAAGAACCTGAAACCGCGCCGTTCGATCAGTCTATGGACTTCATCCAGCAAGGACGGCAACTTCTGTATTTCGTCGATTACGATTATGCGTCCGTCCGTGCATGTCTTTTCGATGTAGCCTGGGTCGCTGGAAAGGCGAATAAGCGTATCTGAGGAAAGCAAGTCGAACAAATGCGCGTCGGCAAGCTCATGTTCGACAAGCGAGGACTTCCCGCACTGACGCGGACCGAACAAAAAGACCGACTTCCTCTTCAAGACATCGACCAACTTCAGATTTCGTTCGATAAACATTCCTTTTTCTCCTTTCTCGGTACATAGTATACCAAATTTTGCGCCTATCCGTCAACGGAATATGCCACCACTCTTGGCATATTCCATCGAAATCTGCCGACACACACAGCAGATTTCGTCATTCTCCGTCGCCGATTGTCAGAGATAAACGCGCCCTCTCTACCGCACGACAAGCTCGGCGTCGAGAAGGATGGTGCGCGGCGGAAGCGCCGGCGTCTTTATGCGCGAGACGAGGGTCTGAAGCGCAATCTCGGCAATGGCGTCGAGCGGCTGGCGAACCGATGTGATCTTGAGCTTTGCCGCAACCTCAACGTCGTCGAAGCCCACGAGCCGGATCTTCTCCGCGCCATGCCCTATTTTCGCAAGTGTCTTGCCGAGGGCCGCTGCGGCAACGTCGTTCCCTGCGACAAACGCATCCGGAACGCCGTTTGCAAGGAACTTCGCCACGGCGCGGTGGTTTCCCGGCTCAGCAACGAGGACATTGTCTTTCAACGACCACGTTCCGCCGCTCTCGATCACTGCGGACGCAACGCCGCGCATGCGGTTGGTCACGGTAGGCGCGGCGTTGGGGCGGTGGAGAAAGGCGATTCGCTTCGCACCCGTGCGGACGAGGTGCCTGCCGATCGTGAGTCCGGCAGCAACATTGTCTATGCCGACGACATCGTAACGGGACCTCGCAGGCGGAAGAGCAATGTCATAGTCGATAAGGACAACTGGGATTCCCGCCTTGTCGAAGTACGTGACCGACTCACCGCTCGCCCTGGGCGCGTCCTTGATGAACTCAAGCGGCTGGAAGAACACACCTGCGACATGCTCCTTCGAGAACTGGTACGCAAGACGCCGCACTTCGCGCGCTCGGACCTTCGGGTCGCTGCTCTTTATCTCGCCGTGGATGAGATCCCATCCGGATCGTTCGGCAAGCAGTGCAAGCCGCCTCTCCAGGGGCTTGAAGATTTCCGCATAACCCTCGCCCGGCACGACAAGCCCAAGCGCACCCGTCGCGTTGAGGGCATAGCGCGTTATTGTCGTAGGAGCTCCCCTGCGCGTGGCGACAAGCCCCTCGCGTTTGAGGTCGAGCGTCACGCGGCTTATCGTCGGACGAGACACCCCGAAGCGCTGCGAAAGCGCGGCTTCGCTCGGCAGATGTCTGTCGGAATCGTACTTTCCGGCGAGAATCTCGCGCCGCAATGCCTCGAAAATCTCTTTGTGCCCCTTCATGGAAATCTATTTTACCAAATCGCGCCGTCTCGACGCAAACAGGCCGAGCCCGAACAGATATGCGATACACAGCCCAAGCGTCACGACTATGCCTGCAGGTCCGAAAACGGACTGGGCAAATCCGAGGAGCGCGGAGACAATCCCTCCGCCTACGATCGCCATCACCATGAGGGACGTAATCTCGTTCGCCTTCGCGGGAAAACGCTCGATTGCAAGGCCCATGCACATCCCGAAGCTGTTGGCCGTCAAAAATGCGACAAACGCGACGACCGACAGAAATGCGAAAGGCGAGGGCACGAACGGAATGGCCGCCGTCGCCAAAAGGCCGATTCCCATGCACCAGGGGAAGCACTTCGCCGCCGAGATCTTGGCAAAGACGATTGCCCCTGCGAACGCCGCAATTGTCTTGGCTACGAAATAGACAGTAGGCCCCATTCCGGCGAGGTCTACGTCCACCTTGAAAACGTTCTTGAGGTATTCTGGAATCGCCACAGAGAACCCTACGTCCGCCCCTACGGAGAAGAGGATTCCAACCGTCATCGCCGCGACATAAGGCTCCTTCATCATCGCAAAGCATCCGGCGAATGTGGTTGGGTGGTTTGGCGGTTGGGTAGTTTGGTGGTTCTGATGCCGCTCGTCCGGGATCTTCGTCAGCCACAGCCATGCCGCCGCAACGACAGTCAACGCTCCATAGAGCGGAAAGAGCAACTTCCAGTTTCCGAAGGCTGTCGCCGTGAGATACACAAAGACAGGCGTAAGCGCCGCGCAAACGGCCTTCACGAACTGTCCAAGCGAAATCCGGCTCGCAAGCAGGGACGGCTCTACGACATTGGACATGAGCGCCGGGAGAGCGGCCTGAATAATGGTGTTGCCGATTCCGACAAACGCGAACGCGACAACATACAGATACCACCTTTCCGCGTTCGCGAAAATCGGCACAATCATGGCAGCGACCGTCACGGCCAGTGATACGAGGACGGCGTTCTTGCGTCCGATGCGTCCGGAGAGGACGCCTGTCGGGATGGAAACGACGAGAAACCAGACATACGCGAATATCGGCATCAGCCACGAAATCGCGTCCGCGTTCGCCGCGCACTCGGCCTTGACCTGGTTCATCACCGTGCCTATGATGTCCCCGAAGCCCATCACGAAGAACCCCGCCAGAAGCGGAAGCATTGTGTATCGTTTTAAACTTTTCAACTTTTCCACCTTTCAACTTTTCAAACTTTCAACCCGACATCCCCGGCCACCGCAAGCGCGGCATAGTCGCCGATGTTCTCGCCAAGCTCCGCCGGAACAATCCGGCAGACCTTCCTCGCAAGCGGCAGGGCCTCGCGGTTGAGGATCGGGTCTACTATCGGCATGAAGAGGTCTGCGTTCCGCATGAACACGCCGCCGAGCGCAATCACCTCAGGATTGAGGATGTCGATTGTGAACGCAAGAATCGCCGCAAGCTTTTCGGCCGACTCCCGGAAGACCTCCGTGCAGTCCGGGTCTCCGGCGCGGACGCGCGCGAACATCTCCTTTGTCGTAAGATCGAGCCCCTTCCTGATCTTGGCGAGACGCGCTATTCCGGCACCAGAGCAAAAGCCTTCGGCGCTCCCCTCCTTGTTGTATCCGACAGGGCCAGTCGGAGCAAGGCGAATGTGCCCGATCTCGCCCGCGTTGTCGTTCGCTCCGGAGTAGAGCTTCCCGTCTATGATGATTCCCGCGCCAAGGCCCGTGCCGAATGTCATGAAGACCAAATTCTTGACTCCGCGCCCCGAGCCGTAGAGGTACTCCGCAAGCGCACAGGCGTTGGCATCGTTCTGCACCGAGACAGGAACGCCAAACCGCTCTTTGAAAAAGTCCACCACCGGCACGTCGTCCCAGCCGGGGAGATTCGGCGGGGACATGATGACGCCGCGCTTCGAATCGAGCGGACCTCCGCAGCTGATTCCGATCGCCGCCACCGCATGTCGGTCGTCGCATGTCGCATGTCCATTTTCCGCCAGTTTTTCAATTCGCCTTGCAAACTCGTCGAGGACCTGCTGCCAGGAAAGTCCTGCGGTAGGGAACTCCTCGCGCAAAAGTATCTTTATCGCGCCGTCTTCGCACTCCCCGGTCGATATGGCGCACTTCGTTCCGCCAATATCCAAACCTATTTTCAGTTTCATTTTCCAGTATCCTCCACAAACTTCAAACTCTTAACTCTCAACTCTCCAAACATCTCCTCCTCGATTGCCGCGCATAGCGCATGATATACTGGCAGGTGCAGCTCCTGTACTTTGTACGTTTCCGTTTCCGGGACGCGAATGGTGACGTCGCATATTTCCGAGAGACGGGACGCATTCTTACCAGTAAAGGCTATCGTCTTTCCTCCAACGGCCTTCATGACTTCCGCAGCGGCAGCGCAGTTGGCGCTGTTGCCGCTCGTTGAAAGCGTGATCAGCACGTCGTTCGGCTTCGCAAGTGCAAGCACCTGCTGCGCGAAGGCAGTCTCCCATGAAACGTCGTTGGCAAACGCGGTGATGATTCCGCTCATCGAGACGAGAGAAATGGCCGGGAGAGCGCCTTCGAGATTCGCGGCAAGTTCCGGTCGCAGTTTCGCCGCCACCTCCGCCGGAACGCCACGATGCCTCTTGAACTTCTTCAGCAGTTCGCCGCAGATATGCTCTGCGTCCGCCGCACTTCCGCCGTTGCCGCACACAAGCACCTTGCCACCCGAGCGAAACGCAAAGAGAAGCACGTTAAAAGCGTTGGCGACGGCATCCCTGCATTGTTCAAGGCACGGGTTTCTCGAATAGAGCTCCTCAAGCGAATCTTTCATGCGCTCATTATACTACACGTCGGCGATGGACAACAAACCTGTAAATACACGTTTTTCCACTATTCCGCATTTTGCTTCCTTTCCGCCCCGCTTTATGCGAAGGCGGATATAGAATACAATATTCGGAGGCAAGAAACGTTAAGACATCGTTCCTACGTGCCGTATCCGTCACTGCCGCAAGACTAGTTCCGCAGCCAACGGCAAATCGACCGCCAGTTGAACGGCGGCTCGCCGTAGAGGAAGTGACTCTTGAAAGGCTGTCCGTCGAGAACGGCATCGATCAATACCACGCCCTGCCCTTCAAACGGCACGGAGCCCAGAGCGAGTTTCCCGTTTGCCGGTATTTCAAAGTCGTCCACGGCCAGTCGCCGCTCGCCTGTTTCCGCGTCGGTGAAGACGGCACGGCCCTTGACCGGACGGCGTGCGTCGTTTACCGCCCAGGCGGTGTGGTCGTCCACAACGCACACGATCTGGTCGCGCTGGGCGTTTTTGAGCGCGTAGTACGCACGCTTCTTCCCGCCGAAGTAGTCCACGACGGCGTCTGAAAGCTGCGGCCATCCGTCGCGCACGTTCCACCAGATGAGTCCGTTGAATCGCGTGAACTTGCGCGAGCGGAAGAGTTCGCAGAACGTCTTCATCGCCTCGGCCTGCACGAACTGCGACTGCGCGATGAATGTATCGAGGTCGGTGTCGACGCCGCCGAACATCAGGCGCACCTGGTTCGTCATGAGGTCGTTGCGCCGCATAAGTCCGCTGTCGCGTCGCATGAGGGGATTCGACGCCTTGATGAGCCATTCGTCGTTCCACTCGAGCTTTTTGTGGTCCTTCTCGAAGGGAGCGGGCGAGCCTTTCCACGGATAGACGCATCCCTTGGTCATGACGCGTTCGAGAAGTTCGCGGTTCGGCATGCCGTGATATCCCATTTCGCTGGCGAACCAGCAAGGCGAGTTAGTGTAGTAGTTTGTCTTGTAGTAGGCGCGCGGCCCCCACAAATGATCCTCGGAAGGCTTCGCCACCTCCTTCACGACGTCGGGCGAGCGATACGGGCTGGAAGGCAGATACGGACGTGTTACGTCAAACTCGAAAAGTACGTTCGGTATCGTTGTGCGGCTGTTACGGTCGCGGTTCGGGTCGCGGGCGAGTCCGCCAAGCTTCCAGCGGAATGCCTCGTCATTCTCGTTGTTCCCGCTCCAGATCGCAAGCGAGGCTCGGTTGCGGTACTTGAGGACGATTTCGCGCACCTCCCTCTCGGTCGCCTTGGCGTAATCGTCGCTCTGCGGGAAAGCGGAGCAGCCCGTCATGAAGTCCTGCCAGACCATTATGCCGTGCTCGTCGCAGAAGTCGAAGAACCCGTCCGGCTCGTACACACCGCCGCCCCAGACGCGCACCATGTTGCAGTTGAGGTCGTCGAACAGCTCGAGCGTGGACTGCATGAACCTGCCGTCGCGTCCGTGCAGGGCATCGAGCGGAACCCAGTTGGAGCCTCTTATGTAGCACGGCTCACCGTTGACGCGAAAGAGGAACTGTCCTGGTCTGTCCGCCCCGTAAACATCGTCGCGCTCCAATTTGATCGTTCGGAATCCTATCTTTTCCGAATGCCGCGCAAGGAGTTCGCCCCCGTCGTCCATGATCTCGATGGTCGCGTCGTACAAGGCGTGTTCACCCATGCCTTTCGGCCACCAAAGCTCGATGCCAGACGCGCCGAACTGTGCGATGTTGTGGTATGTGTCCAGTCGCCGCGTCCTCTCCGCAACCACCTTGCCGCCGCGAGACACGGCGTAACGGATTGTCGCATTTCCGAGACGGCTGAACGGCGCCTGTACGCGGCATGTAACCATCATGTCCGTGCGCCGCCCGGCTACGTCGAGCGACTTGACGATCCATGCGGTCTGATCGATTCTCACGGGCGGCTGCACTTCAAGGCGCACGCTCCTCCAAAGGCCACTCACGAACGCTCTCGGAAAGATGTCCCAGCCGCCCATGTGCCCGGCCTTGCGGAACGGTTCAGCGTCCGCCAGCGAATCGCCCATCGACCATCCGAGTTCGCCGATCGTCTGGAACTGCGATTCGCACATCACGCTACGGATCAGCACCTGCACGGTGTTTTCGCCGTCCCTGAGCCGCTTCGTGACGTCAAAGGAATGCGGAATCAGCATGTTGTCCGTCGAGCCGATTCTTTCGCCGTTCAGGAACACGTCGGCGAGAGTGTCGATTCCTTCGAAGACGAGCAGGGCGCGCTCGCCCTTCCCGACCGCAGGGCCGACAAACGTTTTCGTGTAGAGCCACTGGTATCCTTCGTACTGGCGAAGCTCAAGGACATTGAGGCCGATTTCGGGCGGTGGCAGAATGCCCGCGTTCACGAGGTCAAGTTCGCAGTTGCCGGGCACGGTCGCCTTGACAGACCTCGCGTCCGCAGGAACCGACGCAACCTCGCGCACCGCGCCGTCGTCCGGCTGAGGAAAATAGTCAAGCCGCCATTCGCCGTCCAGCGAAAGCACCGCCGCCAAAAGAAAAATCATACTCATGGTGTAATTATACCATGAATCCGTCCCGCGCGCTCACCTGTAAATACAATTGGCATGGCGAATCTGCCGCGCACGTCAATCGAAACCATCATCATTTCAGACCCCACCCCAGAGGTCTGTCGTCTCATCAAGTTCAAAGAGGCTGATAAGTATTTACCCTAACGCGATCCTGCTTGCGAAAATGTCCATCAGCAGACACGACTTCGCAATTGTTCACCAACGCCGTTGCGGCAATTATGGCGTCTGGTAGCTTCAGTCCAAAACTGGTGCGCATTGAAACAGTTTCACGCGTAAGAGCAACGTCATTGGCCATTACATCATAAACCGTCACCCGCGATACGAACGATAGAAAAAGATTCTTGTCGTTCACGCTGAGTTGGGGAAACGACAAGAATTCCATTTGGCAAATTACGGACGTGGCAATGAAATCAGCATCTGCGACAATCGCTTCAAGTTGCGGATTGTGCGCCAACAACTGAATGATGGCGTTTGTGTCCAGTAGATATCGCCTACCATTCATCGCGCATTTTCCGTTGTTCGGCCACGGCATCGCCGCGCCATTCCAAACGGCCTACGAGGTCAGAGAAATCATACTTTCGCTTTGCAGCTTTGTTCTCGACAGGAACAATGATAATTTCCAAGGAATACGACTGATATTCTTTTGGAATATGCACCACCACACTATCGGATAACGGCGGACGCGTGATTGTTCTTACTGCTGGCATGGTTTTACCTCTTTTCACTTCACGGCGCATATTATACCAAATATTGGTGTGTCCGTGGCGAACAAAACGAGCGCGGCCATTATCTCGCCAGAAACATCGAAATCATCATCATTTCAGACCCAACCCCAGAGGTCTGTCCCCATCGATTTCGCTTGCGGTTCAATGCTGCAAGCGCGAAACCGCTTCGGCACCGCTCAGGTAGCCGCCGTTCCATGCGCCGACGGAAGGAACCGTGACGTATGTCGCGCCGCCCGCCTGCTCGATATTGAGCGTCACCGGCTCGCGCCGCATCTCGCGCCAGACCGCCGCTCCATTCCACGCCGACGGAACGCCGCGCAGAAGAATACGCACAGGACCCTGCTCGCCGATTCTAAGGTTCATAAGCGCAACACTTCGCAGCGCACCGTCTTTATCGACATGTACCTGCATAAGACCCATGAACGGCGACTTTACGACGGCGGGCAGTCCGCCAACCCGCCTGTCCAGCCCGTCGCGGAACTTCTGCACGTCAGCCGATGTCAGGAGGTTCGCGTTCTTCCCGACCTCATCTTTCGTGAGTTCTCCCACGCTACGCCCGATGCCGGAAATGACGGGAATGGCCATGTTCCTCACGCCGATTTTCTTTTCGACAGGCATGGTGAAGCCGACAGGCTCGCAGCCGTCCGTGACGCGCGCATAGCCGCGCAGCACGCGCGACGCCTCGGCGAGAGGCTTCCACATCGTCCTTCCGTAGAGGGATGCATCCTCCATAGCGCCGTTAGAGACGAAGAAGCTTACGGAGTTGAAGCCGTACATGAGCGCGGAAAAGCCCTCCGCAAGAACGCCTTGCGCCGAACGCGAGTAGTATGTGCGCGGCCAACTCTCGATCTCCGGCGTCCAGACCTTGACGTAGTCGGGATCCCCGATCCGCTTGCGCAGCGCCGCCGCGTTTATGCTCTTGAGGACAACGATGTTCGGATCGTCGTCGTAGTAGGAGCCGCCACCCGGTCGGCACCCGACCGGCTTGCCCGTCACGGCATGAAGCACCTTCAGGACCTCTCCGACCTGATCGTCGCTGTCGACGCCCGACGCATGCTGAAGCGCCATCATCGTGTCGGGAGAAACCGAACGGAAGCCCTCTGCCACAGTCTTCGCGACAAGCACAATGCCCTGGACGGAAAAGGCGCGCCACTTCGCATAGAGAGCGTCATCCGTCTCGACGGCCTTGGCCAACATCTGGCGTGTCCACGTTCCGCCTGTCTCTGCGTTAAATGCTGCAACGCACGTATTGCAGAAGCATCCGACATGCCTTCCGTTGTTGTCGGCCGGGCGGTGGTATCTGATGCGAAGGTCGTCGTCGATCCAGAGTGCCGCGAAGCCAACCTTGGCATATATCGCGGAGACGTCACGGAGATACTTGAGAAAAGCGTCCTGACGCGGACAGTTGCAGTATCGCATCTCGGCTCCTTTCCAGTCGGTCCAGCCGGTCCACATCTTCATGGCGAACATCTCCGGCGTGCCGAAGCTGTCGCCATGACCTATCGTGGCCTGAAACTGGAGCGACGGGACGATTCCGGCGGCCTTGGCATCCTTGACCGCCTCGGCAAGCACCTCGGCGCGCGCACGGTGCCAGTCGAGCGTCGGTGCCCCGGTGCCGGTCGAGAACCAGATCTCGTCGCAGCAACCGGGATTCTCCGCGATCGCCTTGAAGTTGGTCCTCCATACCTCCTTCATGTCGGTGTCGTTCGCCCTCAGACGCATCGACATCAGCGGGCGAGAAGGCGTCAGCTCGCCGCATCTGGCGGTAGATACCGCCAATGATGCAGCGAAGATGGCCGCAACCGCTCTTATCGAATTGCGCAGCATTGTTCGTTTCACTACTTGAGGATTATGACCATGCCTGATGGATTGCCGTAGCGGAAAAGCCACTTGCCGTCCCACGCGCCGACGAGGTCTTTGCCGTAGCGCTCGACCATCGCGGCATAGTTAGGCTTGGACGAAACATCCTCTATCGCGGCAAGAGAAGTGAAGCGCGAGTCGGTGCGCCACGCCGCCAGTTCTCTGCGCGGGCATCCGACAGCGAGGCTCCAGTCGTTCGCCCAGCCATTTCCTACCGTCGTAGGCGGATTGCCGTCGAATATCACCTCTGGCGCGCTGCCTGCAAAAATGTGGTGCGGCAGGGCCGTCGCGCCATGGAGCGTCGCGTTCGTCAGCGCCGGGCAGTTGCCGAACGCGCCTAACGCTTCAGCCGAAAGAATGTTCCACTTCTCAAGCGTTCCGCTCAGCACGACGCTCGTGAGATTTGAACAGGTCCAGAAGGCTCGGCTCTCCACGTCCAGGATGTCGGCCGGCACGATGACAGAAGTCACCTTCGGACGACCATCCTTCCAAGACGCGTAGAATGATGCGGCTCTTTGCATTGCCGCTCCCATAACGCCACGCACAGGATAGAGTCTGGTTCCCTCCGATTCGACGTCGGAATAAAGCGTTGTCATGTCAAGTCTCCCAGATCCCTCAATATAGTCTCTAAGGTTGAAATACTTTTCGTCGCTCACCTCATTAGCGTCAATCGAACCGAGCGCGAAGAGCCAGTTGCCGTCTGTCACTGCGGCGAAAGCATTGTATGTTGGATAACCTGCAATGGCTCCCGGCGCGATATATGTCCATGGACGCGTGAAGGATGCGTTTGCCTCCGTCGGCGCAGCAGGCATCGTAAAGCTGATAGTCGCGCCGTTCGTCACCGCGCCATCAGGCACAACGTCCCATTCCCTGAACGTCGTTACGGTCGGCGATGTCGCGCCGATCGCCGTGACGGTGAGGGCAGTCCCCGCCGCGTAGTAGCCGTCTGCCGAGGCTGGCGAGACGGTCACGGTCTCGTTGCCCTCGTCGGCGTGGGCGTTCAGCTTGTAGGCGATGGGCGACCACTGCCATGTGATGCGCGTCAGCGTCCCGTCATAGGTGATTGTCACGGAAGTACCGCTGTGGCTTGTTGCAGCGCCCCATGTCAGACCGCCGTCCGCCGAGGTTTCGAGAGTGTAGCCCGTCGCCTCATACTTGACTCCGTCCGCGTAGGAAGAAGAAGCCGCAGTCACGGTCAGCGAATCGCCGGACGAAAGCCCCGCAACGCGTCCGTAGCCGGTCGACACATCGCCAACGCCGTCGCCTAGCGAGCCGCAGACGACGACCGTGTCGGGCTCGACCTCCGCCACGAAATATTCAAGCTCCTGAAGTCCGACCCTGTAATCCCCGCCATAATTCGACGACAGCGGATGGAACTTGATGAAGCGAAACGGCTTGTCGTTATCCGGTAAAGGAACATCGAACGACCACATGCTATCAGTCCATTCTACAGGTTCACTCTGGCGATGTATCTCCGCCCAGTCTCCATCCAAGCCGGTGTTGGATCCGTAGAAGACCCATGTTTTCGGCGCGCGCGAAACGCCGTCCTTGGTGTTGAAGTTGTTCCTGTTGCGCCACAGGCGAATTCCCTTCACCGCGAGGCCTTTCTTGCCGGTCGGCAGCGCAAGTGCTGGAATCTCGAACGTTGCGCTGGCAGCTGCGCAATCCTTCTCGCCGGCGAGCCATCGTTCCGGCATGCTCCCTGCAGGCGAGCCCGTGACGATATCGCCGTCAAACAACTTTTCAGGCTTGTAGCTGTTGTGATAGCCCGTGCCCGAAACGCACTCCGCAACTGTCACTCCCTTTCCCGTCAAATAATCGCGCAGATTCACGACCGGCGCCGCCTCTTCGACGAAATACTCGAGTTCCATCGCGGCATATCGCCAATCCACTCCACTGCTATCGTGTTTGTCCCATTCCCAGCGCGACGCCGTAGGCTTGAACTTGAACTGACGATACGCCTTGCGCCCAGATGCGGGCACTTCGTACTCAACATAGTCCAGATAGCGAATTCCAGGTTCCATCCAGTCGGCCGCCTCGGAATGATTGTCCACAACATCCCACGTCGTGCCATCGTTAGACCCATAGATAATCCATTTTGCTGGTGCACGGTCCAACGAATAAGCGTCCGACAGGCTTGAATAACGGTAGATACGATAGCGGCGAAGAACGAGACCGTCAACGTTGCCGCCAAAGAGCGAATCCGGCGCGGCAATCGTCGCGTATGCCGTCGGATCGCCTTCTTTCGACTGATTTGCCAGCCAGCGATTCGCCCTGGCATCTGGCTCCGTATAAGCGACTTTCACGCCGTCGAAGAGATTTTTAGGTCCGTAGTTAGAGTGATGGCCTTCGCCAGATACGCAGTCCGCAACCGTCGCTCCCTTGTACGTCAGCCATTCGCGCAGATTGACGCTAGGGTTGTGCGGCACCTCCTCCATAAAATATTCAAGTTCGTGAAGCCCGACTTTCCAGTTGTAGGCGTAATCCGAAGTAATCGGCTCGAACCTGATGAAACGGAACGGCTCGACGTTATTCGGCAAAGAGACCTCATGGTTGATTGTGCTATCGTTCCATGTCACGGCATCGCTCTGACGCTGAAGTTCCGTCCAGTCAACACCGTCGTTCGAGCCATAGATTACCCAAGTCTTGGGCGCACGATTTATACCATCATTACCGTTGATGTTGCGCCACAGGCGAACTTTCCTCAAGACCAGTTCCCTCTTGGCGGCGAGCAACGCCGACCGCGGAATCTCAATCTGGGCATACGAATTCGATGCGAAACTATACATTGCCAACCAGCGCAACGACGTGTTTTTCTGACCATCCATGCCCTGACCGTCAAACAGTTTCTGTGGACCGTAGTCGGCGTAGTGCCCGATACCCGACACGCAGTCAGAGACGGTGACGCCCTTCGCAATAAGCCAATCGCGAAGATTGACTTCTCCGGCAATGCCGGATACGGCGACAAGCGCCGCGGCAACGACCATCATCAGTTTCTTCACTTTGTTTGTTCCTTTCGTGTTTGCAGTTTAGAGTCACTTCAGATCGACGAGCTTGGAATGCGGCTTGCCGTCCGCGCCCTTCCACGTCAGGCGGTAGCGGCCCTTGAAACCGCGGAAAGCCACCTTGCCGCCCGTCGCCTTGACGTCGAGCGTCGTCTTCCATTCGTGGTTGATGAGTTGGTCGAGCGCGTGGTAGGCAGGCTTCTTCTTCATGTCCCGCGTGAAGAGCCCAGAGACGAGCGGTTCGCCGTAGACACCGCCGCCGTCGACGGTGTTCCACCACGTGATGCCCGCTGTCTTCGGATGCGAGAACCACGCGCGGTAGATGTTCCTGACGAGAATCGCCTGGATGCCGCGGCTCTTCGCGTCCTCGCCAGGCGCGGCGATCGTCACCTCCGAGACATGCAGGGGACGTCCCGTTTGCGCCATGACGTCGAGCGTCTCGCGTATCTTCTTCGGCGTACCGACCCAGCGCACATCCGTCGCGCCCTGGGCGAGGCGCATGCAGGCATTCGTGTCGAAGATGTGCATCTGGCAGCCGATGACGTCGATCTTCGCGCCCTCTTCCTCAAGCTGCTGGATCTGCTGCAGGAACTGCGGACCGACGCCGCCGGTCGTCTCGTTGATGCAAAGGTCTGCGGACGGGCTCATCGCCTCCTTGGCGTCCAACAGCGCGTTCAGCGGATAGTCGCCTGGCATGATGCCGTAGCGCTTCGTCTTCCAGACAGGAAGACCAGTGCGCGCCTTCCCGTAGCGCTTCCAGTCGCTCAGACTTTCATTGACCACGTCCCAGCTGTCGACCACCGCCCCGAAGTCCCGTCCGACATCCATGACGCGCTTCCGGAATATGCGCCGCATCTCCTTAGCGAAAACAGGCATCTGCGCGGCGATCTCCTCCTCGGACATCTTGTCGTTCAGGGCGGCCCACGCCTTGCACCATGGCTTCTGGAATCCGTGGTGCTCGCCCGCGCCCGCACGCTCGTGCTGGGCATAGTCCGAATGGCGCGGAATGCCGAGAAGGTCGAGGTTCCGCTTCTCGCTTTCGGGACAATACCAGTCGTAGATCCAATACGGCTTGGCGCTTCCCCAGATCAGTATGTGGCCGTGGATGCGCACGTCCTTGTACTTGAGGAAATCGATGACAGGCCCGGGGGCAGGGCGGCGCCAGAAGCGATCAAGCTGCGCCTGTTCGATTGAAAGCGAATTCCAGTACGCCTCCGTATCCTCGTAGGCGCCCTGCGCACGGAGTTTCCCCGGCTCGGGCTCGTAGTCCACCCAGTAGAATGCGACGGTCGCCTGGTTGAAGAGACCGCCCTTGCCGTAGCTCGCCTTGTAGGCGTCGTTGTATTCCGTCTTCCCGAGCTGGTTGAAGTTGAAGATGTGCGCGCCAAAGCGGAAGTCGTGCGTCAGCTGCTCCACGCGCACCGCTGCCCCATCTGGCGCATCGACATCGAACGTTCCGTCCGCCTTGCGGTTCTTCTCGATATCGGCGTCGATCCGCGCCTGCTCGGCATCGTTCCATATCTTCCAGTAGGCGTCGCTCATAAGCGAGCGGTCGATATCGGCGGCTTCGGATTTCAGTCCGAAGCACAGTACAATCGCAACAAGGGCAATTGGCTTTTTCATTTCGCAGTCTCCTTTGGGGCAACGTATGGTTGATACATGCAGAGGCGGCCGCCGTCCACGACGTGGTTGGAGCCGGTTATGAACGAGGCGTTTTCGCTGCACATGAAGAGAATTACATCGACGAGTTCGTGCGTCTCGGCGGCGCGTCCGAGCGCCGTGGGCATGCCGCTCATCGCGGCACGGGTAAGGACCGGACCTGGCGTCACGCAGACGGCGCGGACGTTGTGAGGACCACCGGCGAGGGCAAGCCCTTTCACGAAATTGAACAGCCCGCTTTTCGCCGTGCCGTACATCGTCCCCACGCCGTCGCCCTCGAAGCCGGTCACGGAGCCGA
Source organism: Verrucomicrobia bacterium UBA4286 (assembly GCA_002395905.1). Lineage (GTDB taxonomy): Bacteria > Verrucomicrobiota > Kiritimatiellia > RFP12 > UBA1067 > UBA1067. The sequence continues at coordinate 16,272 of DGVK01000186.1, forward strand.
GGCAGCATATGACGCCGCTCTTCTTCTCTACCATCTGCGGCATCAAAGCGCGGGCGAAATAGACCGCGCCCTTCAGGTTTACGTCAAGTCCCCAGTCGATAACCTCGACCGGCTGTTCGTAGAAAGGAACGTTCGACTTGCAGCAGCGCGCCTCGTTGCCGCCCGCGCACGTCACGAGGATGTCGCAGCCGCCGAGCGACGCGGCCGTCTTCGCGGCGTCTTCGGCGTGGGCGTATTGGCGCACGTCTCCGACGCACGCGAACGCGCATCCGCCGATTTCGCCCGCAGCCTCCGCGAGAGCCGCCGCGTTCACGTCGCACATCACGACCTTCGCGCCGAGCCGCGCCATCTCCTGCGCCGTCATCAGCCCCATGCCCGAGGCCGCGCCGGTCACGACCGCCACCTTGCCTGTGAAATCAACGTCCTTCAACACTGCACCTCCTCATCACTTCCGCCTTTACGCCGTCATCGACTTCAAGGACTTCGAGTTTCCATTTGTACGGATCTTTCGCCTTGTCCGCGCAGACGCGCGAGACGGTCGTCTTGAAAACCCCCTTTTCCTTGAAGAAGACGAGCTGGTAGCCGCGCAGGTCGCCTGGCACCGTCTGCATCATGTTTATCGCCAGCAGATACCGCGCATACGCCGCATCAAGCGCGCCCGTCGCGTCCTTCGCCTCCATGAGGCGCCAGATTTCGGCGAGCATGGGCGCGAGCGCGGCGCGTTCGGATATGACGCCCTCCGAGCCGAGGCGCCGCGCCTGGTAGAGCCACTGCCAGCCTCCCCACGCGCTGAATATTGTCTTGAGCGGAGGCCGCGCCGCAAGCTCGGCCTTCATGCGACGGTTCGCCTCGAATCCGTCGCGCACCTCCTCCTTGATCCATCCGTATACGGCAGGATGGCGCGTCGCAAGCCTCACAAGGAGTTCGACCGTCGGCGCGGGGCACTTGTCGCCGTTGTAGGTCTGGATGATGACGGGGCGCTTTGCAACGGCGGCAAGCGCCTCGTAGCAGCATTCCAAATCTTCCTGCGTCCGGCAGTCGTCGGCGGGGCGCGAAATGAAGACGATGCGTCGGCAGTGACGCGCCGCAAGCTCCTCGCCATGTCGCGCCAGCGCGAGCATCTCTTCTGTGCCGCGTCCCTGCACGCCGAGGCAGAGCCGCGCACTGAACGCCGCCGACCTTTCGGCGAGAGCGGACATCCCGCGCATCTTCTCGTCCGTCGTAAGCAGGTCGACGGAATCGTCGGACTGCGGCCAGATGATGCCGTCGACACCCGCCGCGTCAACCCACTCAGCCTCTTTGACGAGCGAGTCGTAATCCACCGAGCCGTCGGCGAGATAGGGCGTCGTCAGGATGGGATACGCGCCGCGCACGGCTTCCGCCGCCTTGACACAGAACGACAGTGCAACCCCAGCGATAAACGCCAAGGCGACAATTCCGTGTCTTCCGTGTATTCCGTGGTTAAACATCCTGCACCTTGTCTCTTTCAAAGAAGAAGATTCGTGCAACGCAGATCACGACCGCACCGGCGAGTGCGAATACCGAAAGCGAGGCGATTCCCATGCTCATGGAGAAGTACGAGTTCATCCAGCCGAGGACGGCCGGTCCCGAAGCGCCGATCACGCTGCCGCCGCACCCGAACACGCCTACCGCCGCCGCCCTGCAGCGCGGTCTCACAACTTCGAAGAGCGAAGCGTAGATGTTAGAATCATAGACCCCGGTCGCAAACCCGAATAGCGCGGTGCCCGCGATGCAGAGCGCGGCCGTTGGCGCGAACGCGGCGGCAAGAAGCCCGGGGACGCAGAGCGAAAGACCGGCGATATTGACGTCGAATCTGACCTGCGGACGGCACACCGCAAGCCTGTCGGAGAAACGTCCGCCCGCAAACACGCCGACTGTCGCGCCGAGATAGAACCAGAATACGGCGTGGAACGCGGCGGACGCCGCCGTCATCGACGGGAACCCGCGCTGCAGATACGCGATTATCCATGTGTTGAAACCGTACTTGGCGTAGAAGTAAAAGCCGAGCCCCGCCATCAGCAGAAGGGCCGAGGGTTTGCGCACGACGGCGCCGAGAGCCTCGCGCACGGACGCCTTCTCCCTTTCTGCGGCAGACGTTCCGGATTCGTGGCATTGCGGCTGCGGAGTGTCGCGCAGAAGGAACGCGAGCGCGACCGCCCACGCCGCCGAGAGCGCGCCGAAAAGAAGAAACGCCTTCCGCCAGCCGCCGGCGCCAAGACCCGAAAGCCATCCCGAAACGCAGCTGCACACCACGATGCCGACATAGAATACAATCTGGTATATCGAAAACGCCGTGGCGCGCGTCTCGACATGGAACTGTCCGATGAGGGAGGAATTGGACGGCGGCAAAAGCGCCTGGCCGACCGCGTTCAGCACCCCGTATGCGATTATGATGATTCCTACACTTGAAGCGAGTCCCGAAGTGAAGATGCCGATTGAAAAGAGCAGCGTGCCGACGACGATCATCCACTTGCGGCTGAAGACGTCCGCCAGCACCCCGCCGAACGGTATCGCGAGACCGAACACGAGCGTGAACGCGCTGCCCACAAGCCCTAGCTGGGCGTCGTTGACGCCCATGCCGGTGAAATCCGCCTTTATCTGCGGCAGCACAGAGTTGAATATCTGCCGCGTCCCCTGGGCGAGAAAGTATGTCGCCGCAAGAAGAGCGAGCAGGATCCACTTGTAGTTCTTTGACTCGACCTTGACCATCGCAGCGTGTATTGTATCATAAAAGGCGCCGCCACATATCACAATGCAGACAAGAGATTTGTCATTTTGCAGATAACCAGTTGCGCCTTGGGCGCACATCAGGTATAATATACAGCCGTGAAAACCCGCATACCGAATGTAGTCGTCGCGTTGAGGCTCGCGGAGACCGCCGGACAGCGCAAGTTCGCCGGCCTCTTCTCGTATCTCGGCGCCGTCCGCCGCTGGAACCTGCGCATCCTGCGAGCGCAGGATGAAATCACCTCCTTCTTCAAAAACGCGGACGCACTTTCAATCACCGACGGCGTGATCTATTCTGGGCGACATGATGCGGCTGTCGCAAAGGCGCTCGCCTCGGCGGAGTGTCCGGTGGTCGTGATGGAGAACGAGCCGCCGCAGCTCGCGCGAAGAAGCCGCAACCTCGTCGTAATACGCAATGACGCGGACGAAATCGCCCGGTGCGCACTGAAAGCGTTTGCCGAATCTGGTCGATACCGAACCTTCGCATACGTGAACGACAGGAGCGGTCACGAATGGTCTATACGCCGCGAGGAGGCCTTCCGCAGGGCGGTGTCGGCCAGAGGCTTCGGCCAGGCAAAAATCTACAAACCGTCCGGGCTCGACGTCGACAGAGACGCGCCGCCGCTTGCGGAATTCCTTGCGAATCTTGAATATCCCGCCGCCGTTCTCACGGCAAACGACATGCGCGCGACAGAGGTGATTGCCGCGGCGCAGAGGGCCGGACTGAAAGTGCCGGGCATGATTTCGCTTCTCGGGATAGACAACGACCCGTACATCTGCGACAGCGTTTCGCCCGGTATTTCAAGCATCGAGCCCGACTTCCATGCGGAGGGAGCCGCCGCCGCCGCGTTGCTGGACAAGATGATCAAAAGCCGCAAGCCCCTCGGAAAGCGTCATGTGTTCTTCGGCGTGAGCCGCATCGTCATACGCGAATCGATGCCGCATCTGCCGCCCGCGCAGATACTCGTCGATCGGGCAAGGGAATTCATCAAGGAACACGCCGTGGAAGGTATCACGCCCGGCGACGTGGCCGCGCACCTCGGCGTGTCGCGTCCGCTCCTCGACCTGCGCTTCCGTGAGACGCAGAAGGAATCCGTCGGACGCCTCATAACCGACACAAAGCTCGCCGAGGTCTCGCGACGGCTCAAAGACACACGCGTCGCCATCGGCGCAATACCTGATCTGTGCGGCTTCAAAAACGCCAACGCTCTCAAGAACCTGTTTAAAAAGCGTTATGGCATGTCCATGCGTGAATACAGGAACGAACACTCCTGAACAGAAGGCTTGAGCAAAGCGTGGGCAAGGCTTCGAGAAAGCTTGGGCAAGACTTTAGCAAAGCTTGGGCAAGACTTTAGCAAAGCTTGGGCAAGACTTCGGAAAAGCGTGGGCAAGACTTCGGAAAAGCGTGGGCAAGACTCCCCACTTGGGCGAGCGGCTTCAAAAACGCCGCGCACGTCACGAGGCGCTTACCTTCGGCATGAGCATTTTCGCCGCGCGCAGGGCTGCGAGCATCAATGCGCCTGCGACGAGCAGCGTGCGCATCGGCGCAGACCAGCGATGGACCAGATTCAGCGCGATGAGCGCGGAAAGCTGCAGATATACGGTGGCGCCGACGAGAAAGCCGACGCGGCGCTTTTTCGCAGGGTCGGCCTCCTCGCCTTCCGAATAGAGCGTCACAAGAGAGATGTAGAGCCACCACAGAACCGCAAGCATGTCGGCGCAGAGGTTCGTGCCACCGACCGCCGCCGCGCCTGCATAGACGTTCAACGCACGGCACACACCCATCATCCACCACGCCTTGAAGCGGTTGTAAAGCGTGATCGATACGACAAGAAGCGACGCGACGCGCCACCATCCGCCGCAGAAGAGACCGCCCGCGTATGCGCAGGCCGCCGCACCCGCGAGACATGCCGCCGCCGCCGCATACGCCGCGTCAAGCGAGATTTCGCCGTCGGGTATCGGGCGGTTCTTGTCGGTCTTCGCGCCCATGATGTCGTTCTGCACGAGACCGAACATGTAGATGAGGACGGACGCGCCGGCCGCCCACCAGACGGGCCGCAGTCCGGCGCAATCTCGCGCGGCCGCGCCCGCGACCACAGCAGCCGCGCCGACGAACACATCGCCGGGGACGGTCGGCAGATTGACCGCCCGGAAAAGCCTAAGCCATTTTAGCATGTCCGCTCCAGCCGAGCTTGCGCGCAAGCACTTCGTAAGGGTCGTGTCCGTCGAACTCGACTATCGCGGCGAACTCGGGCGACTTGCGTATTTCCACAGAACCGCCGTCGTCGATGGCGAACACGTTTTCGCCGTCGGCGTAGACTCCTATGCGGCTGTCGCGCCCGCCGTCCCTTGCGCGGACGGCGACGGACATCACGACGGAGTCGCTCACGACCATCGGCCTCACGCCGAGCGCGTGCGGGTTCATCGGCGTCACGACGAAGCTGGCGGAATCTGGCATGACGACAGGTCCGCCGGCAGCGAGCGAGTAGGCGGTAGAACCGGTTGGCGTCGCGAAGACAAGACCGTCCGCGAAATACCGCGCGACGCCGCGCGCGTCGACCGAGAGGTCCAGCACGGCGGCGTGGCCCGAGAGCTGGCGCATGAGCACAATGTCATTCAACGCGAGCGCGGGTTCGCAGTCGCCGCCGCCCGCGAGCCGGGCTTCGAGCATCGTGCGGCGCGATATTCTGAATCGCCCTTCCGCCAGCATCGCCAGAGCCCTGGCGAAGTCGCGCCGCTCGACGCTTGCAAGATAGCCGAGACCGCCCAGGTTGAAGCCCGCGACCGGTTTCGCACGGTGGATTCGCGCGGCGCGGAGTATCGTGCCGTCGCCGCCGAGCGCGATTACGACGTCCGCCTCCGCGCCCTTCTCGCACGTCTCCAGGCCGAGCCCCGGCAGTTCGGCAGCCAGCGACTCGTAGGCCGCTTTCGCCTCGGGCTTCGACTTGTTGACGTGGAAATGGACGCGGCGCACCGTCATCACGAATGCTCCCTCGCCTCGGCCTGCCTTAAGAGCTCGCGGTTCTTCTCGCCCAGCGCGGGCTTCTTCTTGAAGCTGGCGACGAGCGCCTTTTCAAGATTTCCGTCCGAAAGGCCGGTGCACTTGAACTTCTTGAGCGCGGCGAGCATCATGGTGTTGGCGGCCTTCGGCACGCCGAACTCCTCGGCCATCTTTATCGCGGGCCAGCGGATAAGCCTCACGCCGTCCGGCGGGGCGACTTTGACCGGAACCGTCTCGTCGACTATCACCGTTCCGCCGCGCTTCACGTCGCCGACGAAGCGTTCGTAGGCTGGCTGGTTCATGCAGACGAGCACGTCGGGATGATCCACCGTAGGCGATCCTATCGGCGTGCCCGAGACGACGACCGAGCAGTTGGCGCTTCCTCCCCGCTGTTCGGGTCCGTAGCTCGGGAACCACAGCGTGTGGCGGCGCTCGAGGCGCGCGGCCTCGGCCACGCAGAGCCCGAGCGAGAGGATGCCCTGTCCGCCGTATCCGGCGAACTTGAAGCGGCGCTCGGCCACGGCCGGATCGTCGACCGCCGCAGGGACGGCCTCCTTCTCGGCGAAGAGGTCGTGGCAGCCCGAAGCCTGCGGCACCGGGCGCACCGCAAGCGGCTCTCTCGCCTCTTCGTCCCTGAACACGCCGAGCGGGAACTCCTTCTCCATCTCGTTCATGCAGAACGAGGCGGCCTTGAGCGGATCCATCTTGAAGTTCGTCGGACACGGCGCGAGTATCTCAAGAAGCGCATAGCCTTTTCTGTCGCGCTGTATCTCGAACACCTTGCGGATGGCCTTCTTCGCCTGCATGATGCGGCGCGTGTCGGCCACCGAGACGCGCGCGATGTAGACGGGCGCCTTGAGCTGGGCGAAGACTTCGCACACGTGGAGCGGGTGGCCCGTGAGCGCGGGGTCGCGCCCGAACGGAGTGGTGGTCGTCGTCTCGCCGTCTAGGGTGGTGGGCGCCATCTGGCCGCCTGTCATGCCGTATAGCGAGTTGTTGACGAAGATGCAGCCGAACCTCTCGCCGCGGCTCGCCGCCTGGAAGGCGTTGTTGAAGCCGATCGCGCCGAGATCGCCGTCGCCCTGGTAGGCGATGGTTACGGCGTCGGGCCGCGCCCTGCACGCGCCCGTCGCGGCGGCGCTGGCGCGTCCATGCGCGGCGGATATGTGGGCGGCGTCCCAGTAGTAGTAGGTGAACACGCCGCACCCGACGGGGTCGACGAAGATCGTCCTGTCCTGCAGGCCGAGCTCTGCGCACGCCTCGGCTATGAGCTTGTTGATTATGCCGTGGCCGCAACCCGGGCAGTAGTGGGTGAAGCTCACGTTCTTCCCGCTTCTCGGGAAGGCCTTGTACATGCCCTTCTGCTCTATCGTCGCCATCAGACCATCTCCTTTGCGGCCTTCACCGCGTCATCCACCGAGACGACCTCGCCGCCCATGCGGTGCACCATCTTCACAGACGCAGCCTCCGCGCCTAGACCAGCCTTCGCGAGGTTGAGCCGCACGTCGTCGGCGAACTGCCCTGCGTCAAGCTCGATCGTCATGACCCTGCGCCCCTTCGCGACGGCGGCGAGCTGTTCGCGCGGGAACGGGTTGAGCGTCACAGGACGGAACACGCCGGCCTTAACGCCCTCGCGCCGCAGCTCTTCGGCGGTGGTGCGGGCGATGCGGCCCGAAATGCCGAAGGCGACTATGAGAAGTTCGGCGTCGTCGGCGAGATAAGCCTCGCCCATCGCGTCCGCCGCCATGCGCGCATACTTCTCCTGCAGGTGCCGGTTGAACTCCTCCTGCTGCGCCGCGTCGAGATAGATCGACTTGACGAGATTGCCGCGCGTCGCGGGCTCGCCCTGCGCGGCCCAGGCGCTGAAGTCGGGACGCGGCAGCTCCCTCTCGGGGAGCTTGACCGTCTCCATCATCTGGCCCTGGAGTCCGTCGGCGAACACCACGGCGGGCGTGCGCCATTTGGCGGACATCTCGAACGCCTTCATGGTGAGGTCGAACATCTCCTGCGCGCTCGCGGGGGCGAGCGTGAAGGTCTGGTAGCTGCCGTGGCCGCCCCCCTTCACCGCAGGCGTGTAGTCGGACTGCTCCGGATAGACGTTGCCCAGGCCGGGGCCCGCCCTGTTCACGTTCACGATCACCGCCGGGAGCTCCGCGCCGGCGAGGTAGCTTATGCCCTCCTGCATGAGCGAAAAGCCGGGGCCGCTCGTGGCGGTCATGCAGAGCCGCCCCGCGCCCGCCGCGCCGAACATCATGTTCACGCTCGCCGTCTCGCACTCGGCCTGGACGAACGTCCTGCCGAGCATGGGGAACCACTTCGCCGCGCCGTGGGCAATCTCGCTCGCGGGCGTTATAGGATAGCCGAAATACAGGTCGCACCCCGCATAGAGCGCCCCCATCACGACCGCTTCGTTGCTTTTGACAAACTTAGTCATTTTTCCACCTTCAGCGCATACGGCTCGGGGCAGTTGTAAAAGCACATCCCGCAGCTTATGCAGCCTTCTCCCTTGTATTCAACCGACTTGATGCCCATGGCGTTGAGCGTTTCGCCGAGCGCCAGGCACTTCTTCGGACACGCCGCGACGCACCGGCCGCAGCCCTTGCAGTTTTCCTTGTCCACTACTACCATAAGTCTCCTTGCCTCGCGGATCACTCCGCGTCGTCGGCGATGTCGGGCAGAGGGTGTCCTATACGCGGAACGGACGCCATGAGCCGTTTCGTATACGCCTCCTTCGGATTCTTCAAAACCTCGTCGGCCGTTCCCTGCTCGACGATCCGGCCGCGGTTCATGACGATTATGCGGTCGGCCACATGCTGCACCACACCCACGTCGTGCGTGATGAAGAGGAATGAAAGTCCGAGCTTCTTCTTCAGCCCTTCGAGCAGGTCGAGCACCTGCGCGCGGATGGAAAGGTCGAGCGCCGAGACCGCTTCGTCGCATATGAGAAGCTCGGGCTTGAGCGCTATCGCGCGGGCGATGCAGATGCGCTGGCGCTGTCCGCCGGAGAACTCGTGCGGATAGCGGTAGAGGACCGACGCGTCGAGGCCTACGCTTTCAAGAAGCTCCACGGCCCTGTCGACGCGCTGCACCTTCGTGCACAGCCCGTGGTAGACCATGCCCTCCGTCACGATGTCGCATATCGTGTGGCGCGGGTTGAGGCTCGCGTTAGGGTCCTGGAAGACGACCTGCACCTTGCGGTGGTATTCGAGAAGGTCCTTGCCGCGGAGCGTCGAGATGTCGACGCCGTCGACCTTGATCGTTCCGCCGCACGGCTTGTTGAGCATGAGCACGGCACGGCTCGTCGTGGATTTGCCGCAGCCCGATTCGCCGACGACGCCGAGCGTCTCGCCGCGCCGCAGGTCGAAGCTCACGCCGTCGACAGCCTTCACATAGCCTGCAGTGCGGGCGAACACGCCCTTCTTCACAGGGAACCAGACCTTGAGGTCCCTGACTTCGAGTATGTTGTCGTTCATCCTCTGTATCCTTCTATTACGGTCTGACGCGGCCGCTTCGCCATCTTCGGATAGTCCAGCGTGTAGTGCAGCCCGCGGCTCTCGTGGCGGCGCTTGGCGCACTTCACGATAAGCTCGGCGCAGACGGCGAGGTTTCGCAGTTCGAGAGTGTCGGGCGTCACGAGATAGCGGAAGTAGTAGTCATGTATCTCGCGGCGCAGAGTCTTCAGACGGTGCGCGGCGCGCGCGAGGCGCTTGTTTGTGCGCACGATCCCCACATAGTCCCACATGAGACGGCGTATCTCGTCCCACATGTGCGCGACGAGCACCGCCTCGTCGGGCGGGACGGCGCTGCCCGTCTTCCAGGCGGGTATGGCCGGCGCGCGGCGCGTGAAGCTCTCGGGGTGGGGGCCGAGCCGCGCCGCAGTGAGGCGCGCGCAGACGACCGCCTCCATGAGAGAGTTTGAGGCGAGGCGGTTCGCGCCGTGAAGACCTGTCGAGGCGCATTCCCCGACCGCCGAAAGGCCGCGTATCGACGTGCGCCCGTCGATCGTCGCCTGGATCCCGCCGCAAGTGTAGTGGGCCGCCGGGACCACTGGGATGAGATCCTTCGCCATATCGATACCGAACTCCATGCACTTCATGTAGATGTTGGGGAAGCGCGTCTGGAGATACTTGCGCCCCTTGGAGCGGATGTCGAGGAACATGCAGTCGTCGCCTGTGCGCTTCATCTCGGAGTCGATCGAACGCGCCACGATGTCGCGCGGCGCGAGCGAGCCGCGAGGATCGTACTTCTTCATGAACTCGCGCCCGCGCTTGTCGACGAGCACCGCCCCTTCGCCGCGCACCGCCTCGGAGATCAGAAAGCGCTTCGCCTGCGGATGATAGAGGCACGTCGGATGGAACTGGATGAACTCCATGTTCTCGATCTTCGCGCCCGCGCGCCACGCAAGCGCGATCCCGTCGCCAGTCGCCGAATCGGGGTTGCATGTATAGAGGTAGACCTTGCCGCAGCCGCCGGTAGCGAGTATCGTGTTCGGCGAACGCACCGCGTATATCTCGCCGCTCTGCTTGTCCATAACATACGCGCCGATGCACCTGTTCTCGCCCGCGAGCCCCAGACGGCGCGTCATAACAAGATCGATGACGATCGTGTTTTCAAGTATGGAAATGTCGCGATGGCGCCTGACGGTTCTGATCATCGCCGACTCGCAGCGCTCGCCTGTTATGTCGCCCGCGTGGAATATGCGGCGCGCCGAGTGGCCGCCCTCGCGCGTGAGATCCCATTCGCCGTTCTTCTTGCAGGCGAACTTCACGCCGCAGTCGATGAGGTCCTGTATCCCCTCGGGAGCGTGTTCGCAGATTGCGTGGACGACAGGCGACTTGCCGAGCCACGCGCCGGCGATCATCGTGTCGCGCGCGTGCCTGTCGAACGAGTCCGCAGGGTCCATCACACAGCATATTCCGCCCTGGGCGAAATTGGTATTGCAGTCGGCGAGGCGGCCCTTGGTCGCCACGACGACTTTTCCGTACGCCGCCAGATGCAGGGCCGACATGAGCCCGGCCATGCCTGAACCGACTACGAAGTAATCAGCATCCAATATCTTCATTCCGCGATATTATACCATAATCCTTCGTCCGTCGGCTCAACTCTCCCGGTCGCCGACAAGCGCAGGCAGTATCCACGCGGTCACAGCCGCGCACTCTACGCCGAACGGCAGATAGCCGCCGAAGCCGATAAGAGGCATCTCCCAAATCTGGAAGCGATGCACCCACGGTACGGCGTAAACCCACTTAGCGAGCGCGTAGTAGTTCCACGTCTCCCAGCACAGTCCGCAGACGAGCGACGCGACCGCGAACCGGAAGAACACCGACCAGTCGCCCTTCGCGACCGGGTCGAGCACGCACCTCTCGCGCATGAGGAACTGCACAAGCAGGAACACCGCGACAGGCGAGATCCAGAGAAGCGGATACGTGTAGTCGGGCGCGAAAACGATCCCCGTCAAACCCGCCGCCGCAAGCACGCCCAGAAAAAGGCACCACTTCGGCCTGCGAAGGTCTACGCAAGACATACCTCGATAAAGCCTGTCGTCGAAGGCGGGGAAAGTATGCAGCCACGCCGCGACCGCGCACACGCCAGGCAGAACCGACGCGAAGCAGACCGTCGCGTAGACGGCGTATTCCACGGCGCCGAGCTCGGCGATGCCGAGATAGTACCAGTTCCATACATATCTGTTCAAATACTCGAAGAACCACCAGAATAGAGAGCTGGCGGGAAAGGTGGCCGCGTACGCCCAGGGGTGGTCTGTCATCGGGGAATGACCGCTGCGCTTCATGCAGAGCGCGTTCATAAGGAGGATGAACCCGGCCCAGATCGGCGCGTACGAGAGCTGGACCTGGACGCGCGCGGGAAGCGCAGGGAACCAGCCGAAACGGTAGTTCCAGGAAAGCGTCCATCCTGCGACGAGAACGATGACGCCAAGCCACCCCCACCAGGGGAACCTGCCGCACGCAGGTTTATAGAAAGGAACGCCAAACGCCTTCCCTCTGCTCGCCGCAAACCGCCACAAGCGCGCCAGGAACGGCCTGAGGCATATGAACGTGAACACGGCAAGGCCGATGAAAGCGGGCCACATGAAAGGACGGCGGTGATTCCAGAGAAGCTCGGGGTGAAAGCCCCAGTCCTCCGTTCTCGGCGGAAAGCTCTTCACGCCCTCCAGCAGTTCGTGATGCCCCCCGAGAATGCAGCACGCCAGAGGGACGCCGAGCAGAACTGCCGCGAGGACAGCATAGTGCAGAAGACGCTTCTTCATTTCCAGAAATCCCATATTCTGCACACGACAAGAGCCGTGACTATACCGTAGACTACGCCGGCGAGAACCTCGCGTCCGCTGTGGCCGAGCATCTCCTGCTGGTGCTCGGCCTCGATCTTGAGCTCTTCCGAGACGCTCAGCTTCTTTACGATCTCGTTTAGAAGCCGTGCATGGCCGCCGGCCGCGCGCCTGAGCGTCGCGGCGTCGCAAAGGACGATCAGCCCGAAGCCAACGGCGATCATGGCCTCCGAAGAATCGAACCCGTCGGTCAATCCCACCGCGGTCGACAGCGCCGAAACAAGCGCGGAATGCGAACTCGGCATGCCGCCGGAAGTCTTCAGATAGCGCAGCTCTATATTGCGCGTGCGCCACCAGTTGATGATGAACTTCATCAACTGCGCACCTCCGCCGGCGAGAAACGCGGAAATGAACCACGGATGACGTACAATCTCAAGCGGATTGCAGTCGTGGATAATCCCCATCGCAAAGACAATACAATTACTCATAGGATGAGGATTATACCATAAAACCTGACGGCGCGCTTTATCAGAAGCGGGCGCGCAGGCCGATTTCGAACGTACGCGGCTCTCCTACAAGACACTCGTAGTAGTGGCGTGCCGTGTCGAAATACTTTTCTCCGAAGAGATTTCTCACCCCGAGCGACAGGATCCAGTTTTCGGGACCGCCGAATTTCGAAAGAGGCATCGAAACGTTCACGTCCACGAGATACGACGGATCGAACCTCAGGTTGCGATCCTGATACACGCCGCGCACGCACGCGTAGCTCATCGATCTGAACCTGAAACTGCCGCCGAAGACTACGTCCGAAAGCGGACCGGAGGACACGCGGTACGAAGTGCTCATCGAAAGCGTGTGCGCCGGATAGCGCTCGAAGTCGCGCCCCTTCTCGCCCGGCGCGACGGTGCGGTCGGTGTATTTGTTGTATGCATACATCGCCATCACCGTCCAGTCGTCGGTTATGTCGCCGGAGAGCGACACCTCCGCGCCGCGCGAGGTCGAGCGTCCTTCCTGCTCGTAGAATGTGGTGTTCGCGATCTGCGAAGGACGGTTCTCCTGCTCGATCCTGTAGGCCGAGACCGAAAGCCACAGCTTCTCTGCGGTGCGCAGTCTCACGCCTCCTTCATACTGGGTCGCATACCACGGCTTGACGAGCGGTTTCCCGTCGGCACCGAGAACCCCCAGCATCGGGGTGCGCGTCTGCGAGATGTTGCCGAAGAACACCAGCCAGTCGAGCGGCTGGACGCTTATTCCTCCGCGCGGGGAAACCGCGTTGTAGCCGTCGCCCGGCGCCGCCGCGCTCTCGTTAAGGTGCACGTAGTCATACCTTGCGCCCCCGAGGAGCGTGAACCAGCCCCATGTGACGGAGTCCTGCAGAGTCGCGCCGTATCGGGTCGTCGCCGCCGAAAAGACCGATCCGTCGTTGTAGCGCGTGTCGAGCTGCACAAGGAAGCTGTTCTTGAGGCTCTCGGAAAACTCGGTGTCGTATATCGAACGCGCATAAAGATTGTATGTTCTGAATAGCGACTTGGACTGCGAAAAGTTCGAGGTCATGTACTTCCGCCCGGAGGTCCACAGCCCTGTGTTGTAGTATTCAAGAAGCTCATTCCCGCGACCGGCGTAAGGCTCGCGCGTCCTCTGGTCCATGGACGCGAACTGAAACGCGCCGCCGAACTTAAGAAGCCAGTCGTCGGTCACCTGCCAGTCCAGCCACGGGTTGAGCATCATCCCTTCGTAGTGCTGGCGGTCTCCCGGGACGCACGACGACTCGTACCAGCGGTATCTGCCTCCGGGATGCCCTCGAAAGACGGGTATTCCGATATAGCTGGGCGCGTCTGTATACTGGAAAAGCGTCTTGAGGCCGAACGTCACCTCGTCGCTCGGCGTGAACACGAAACTCGGCGCGACAGAGAACGATTCCCGACCGCGCGCACCTTTCTGCGAGCCCTCATGGATGTAGGCAGGCTCGTAGTAGTCGGCCGTCGCGACGACCCTCACAGCCCCCTTCCCGTCTAGAAAGGTCTCGTTCGCGTCGGCCATGCCTCTTTGACGGAACGTGTTCTTTCCTATCGAAGTATTCTCCTGGAGGTTGATTTCATCCCTGTCGAGGCGCGCGCCCTTGAGATACATGTTTATCGAGCCGCCCGCACCATTTGCGTTCTGCGCCGCCGCCGAACCGCCCGAAAGCGAAGCCACAGGCCCTTTTACAATCTCTACGCGCTCCATGAGAAACGGATCCATGAAAAGGCCCGGCCCTCGCCCGACTGAAAACATTCCGTCGATCGCAGGCTCGGTACCGCCCATGCCACGCACGGTGAAAAGCCCGGGCTGCCGGACAAGAAGAGACGTTCCGCCCGTTTCGATTCCAGGCACATGGCGCAGAAGATCGTTCAGGTCGGTCGGGTTGTGCTCGCGAATGAAGTCCTCGGTAAGCGTATCCACAACGCACGGCAGCTTCTCCGGCGGGACATCCGTGAACGTCGCGCTGCTCACCGTCTCCGGGCGGTAGGAAGAAGGCACCGCTCCTTCCACCACAACAACGCCGAGATCCGCGACCTCGTTGCTGTTCGTCGCCGCAGGCGCAGCCTGCAGACCTTCAGCCGTCATCGCGACCGCGACGAACATTGCGACCAACCTTGCTTTCTTCATCTGAATTCCTTTTCTTCGAGTGGACGAGTTAACTCGCACTATTGAACTTGCCCTAGTATAACATAACGCCGCCCCGCCTGTCAAACGGGCCGCCTACATGTCTAGCGCACAGGCGGAGCGGATGAATAACTCAGGCCAGGAACTTCGCGCGGATGGTCGCTTGTGCCGAGCATCGGCGCGAAAGTCCCTATCCACTTCCAGCCGCCCTTCTTCGGCAGAGTGAGCTTGACGTGGTTCACGCCCTTCTTGAGGCATATCCGCGTCGGCGCGCGATACCAGTAGTCTTCGTCTGCAAGCGGCGTCTCGCAGGGGTTTCCTTTCTGACCGGGATGCACCCATTCGGGCGGTGCGATTCTTTC
This sequence comes from Verrucomicrobia bacterium UBA4286, assembly GCA_002395905.1. GTDB lineage: Bacteria > Verrucomicrobiota > Kiritimatiellia > RFP12 > UBA1067 > UBA1067. Next base: position 31,312 of record DGVK01000186.1, read on the forward strand.
GCCGTTGAGTTCCACTGTCGCGCCATGCTTGTTCCACTCGCCGCGCGCAGGCGTCGGGCCGTCACGGCCTCTGCCGTCCGATCGTGAAAAACCCGTTGCGCCTATCCATGCGCCGCACTCGATTTCACGTCCACTCTCGATCCATGTCTCGAGGACGACCGTTCCTTCGCCGCCCGGCGCGTAGGCACCCTGCGGAAACCAGAAGTGGCGAGGATATACCGTCGCCTGCGGGATGTCCGTAGCGAGGATTCTCCCTGCGCCGTCCGTCATGCGCCAGCGCATTGCAGTCTGCGCGACATATGGAAACGGGTGGCGAAAGCCTGCCAGAACCTTGTCGCGATGGGCGACAAGACGCCTTTCGAGATCGACTGCAAGTGCAAAGCGCGGGTCATCGGGCGAGGGAAGCCGCGCGTAGAGGCCCGGCTCGTCTTTCTCACGTCCGCGCCAGAAGCTGTCCGAAAGAAGCGCTATCGCCGGATAGACCGCGTTCATCCTCGCCACATCCTCGGTGTCGGCGATGCAGTCGTCATGCCACACGCATATCTCCGCGCCGAGCTTTTCCGCCTTCTTCCCCCAGCGGCACGGCTGCTGATAGGCGGCGACCGACAGAAGCTCTTCGGGATCGACGTGATTTATGTAAAAACTGTTCTGCGAATCTATGTATGGCGTTTCATCTCCACGAGGATCGTTCGCGCCCATCCAAAGCTGTTTCACCGACTGGCCGGGGAGCTTGAGACCGGGGCTCCATCCGGCGAGAACCCGTCCGTTGGCGGTGACTTTCGACGCCCAGTAGTCAAGATGGCTCTGCGGCACCTTCTCGCCAGGCTCGCGCGCTTCGTCAGTGCCGAGATGGATCATCGGCATCTCCTCGGGCGGCGCAAGCGAACAAAGCTCGTCGATCAATTCGCCGAGGATGATCTTCGCGCGTTCATCCGCCAGCGATCTTATTCCAGTCGCCTTGCGAAAGGCCAGCGTATGCCCAGGCATGTCCAGCTCTGGTATAACCGTCACGCCGCGCGCACGCGCGAAGGAAAGGACTTCCTTGAACTCGGCCTGCGTGTAAAAACGCCCGGCATGTCGGGTAAATGCGTCGCGCCGCTGAAGCTCCGGGTGGCGCTTCGACTCAAGACGCCAGCCGCAGTTGTCGGTGAGATGCCAGTGGAAGAGGTTCATCTTGTATGCTGCCAGCATCGAGATGACATCCTTTATCGACTCCACGCTCTGGTAGTTGCGCCCGCAGTCTAGCATAAGCCCGCGCCAGCGAAACTCAGGCCAGTCGTTTATCGCGCAGTCCGGCACCTGCTTCCCTTCGGCGTCCGCGAGCCGCCGGAGCTGTGCGAACGTCATATGTGCATAGCGCTCTCCTTCCGGGTCTTTGGCGTATATACTCGGTCTGCCTCCTAGCACTACGAGCTGATACGACCCGGGCAGAACGGGGTTTTTAATACATCCACTGATTCCACGCACGACCGTCCGCGGACGCGGCAGAAGTTCGTCGAGGCAGTCGCCCAGCAGATGTGACGGCGCGAAGGCGGCTGCAAACGCCGCAGTAAAGGCGAGCACCGCGAAACGCGGCGCGAGAGGTCGCGCAAGGCCGCTCGCAGAACCCCGTCTCATCTCGGCGACTCGGCGCGCACCGCAAGCAGGCGGCGCTGGACCGCTTCTGTCACGAACGGCGCCGTATTGCCGCCATAGCGCGATATCTCGCGAACCGTCGAAGCCGTCACGTAGGCGAGGTTCTCGCTCGGCATCATGAAGAGCGTCTCGATCTCAGGCGCAAGACGGCGGTTTGTAAGAGCCATCTGGAATTCATACTCGAAATCGCTGTATACGCGAACGCCGCGTATCACGACACGAGCCCCTTCGCGGCGGCAGAAATCGACAAGCAGAGTGTCGAGAACCTTCACCTCCACGTTCGCCAGCCCTGCGCGGGAGACGTCTTCACGTATCATCGCGAGGCGTTCTTCGGCGGGAAACATAGACCCTTCCTTGGAGCTCGTCGCCGCAACCGCGACGACAAGCCTGTCATAGAGACGCGCCGACCTGGTGATGAGGTCGAAATGACCCTTTGTCATAGGGTCGAAAGTTCCCGGATAGACTGCAATCGACTCGGCCATTTTTCAACCCAGTTTCGCCTTGATTTCCTTGACTTCGGCCTTGATCTTCGCCACCGTTCGCGGCAGAAGCGTGCGCGCGCCGAAGTCGCGCATGCTTTCGGCAGGCGCGCCGAGGACATACTTCACCGATCCGTCGAGCGACTGCGAGACGCCCGCCTGCGGACCTATCTGAACGCCGTCGGCGATCTTGATATGACCAGACACGCCCGCCTGCGCCCAAATGAGGCACCCGTAGCCGATCTCGGTGGAGCCTGCTACGCCGCTCTGGGCGATGAGGCCCGAATAGCCCTTAACCTTGACGTTGTGGCCTATCTGCACAAGGTTGTCGATCTTGGTCATCGGTCCGATGTATGTGCGCCCGATGCGCGCACGGTCGATTGTCGTATTGGACCCGATCTCGACCCCGTCGCCGATTTCAACGATACCGAGCTGAGGTATTTTTTCGATGAATATAGAGCCGTCATCGCGGCGTCCGTTGTTGAAACCGTAACCATCGCCGCCGAGCCTTACGCCGCAGTGGATTATGCATTCCCGGCCGACGATCGTCCCCTCGCGCAGCGTCACCTGCGGATAGATGTGGGTCTTCGCGCCTACCCTGCACCCCTCGCCGATAAAGACCTGGGCTTCAATTACAGCGCCGTCGCCGATCACAGCGCCCTTCTCCACCACTGTGAACGCACCGATATGCACCCCTTCGCCGATCTTCGCAGAAGGGTCGACAACTGCACTGGCGTGAACGCCCGGCGCGCGGACAGGATCCAGCGGGGCGAACATCTTCGCCGCCGCCATGCATGCGCGGTTAGGGTCTTCAACGCGTATGACCGAGCACGGCGCGCCGCGCGTCCAGTCGGGCGGGAGCAGAACCGCGCTCGCCTTCGTCTCCTGGACGAGCGCGACGTGCTTGGGATCTTTACAGAAGCTCAGGTCGCCCGGGCGCGCCTCTTCAAGACCGCCGCAGGCGACAAGCTCGACGTCCTCGCCTTCAAGCGTACCGCCGAGAATCTTTGCAAGTTCACTTGCCTTCATCGGAGGAGTCCTTGGCTCCCTTCGCCGTCGCAGGATCGACCCCCATCGCCTTCAGAATCTCCGGCGTGACGTCAAGGGATTTCTTGGCGAACGGCGCCGCAGCGACATCAACAACAAGGTCGTAACCCTCCTTCTCTGCGAAGGCGTCTATGCGGCGGTGGAGGTCTTCTGTCGTCGCCTTTAGAAGACGCGTCTCAAGCCCCTGCAGATCCTGCTGGGAACGAGCCATCTCGCTCCTTATTGCCTGCTGCCCCGAGAGGAACTTGTTCTGCACGTCGAGAAGCTCCTTCTCCAGCTTGGCTTTGGCCGCAGGCGCGAGCATGGGATTGCGCAGCTGCTCCGAGAGCTTCTTGCCCTCCTCCTGCACGTCGTCCAGATCGGCCTTCATCCGGTCGACCTTCTTGGCATAGTCCTTCTCGGTGTCGTTCAAGAGCTTCTTGTTGGGCTCGTAGCTGGAATGGTTGCGGACGAGCATGATCATATCGACAGTGCCGATCTTCATGTCGGCGAACGCCACGGACGCGGCTGCCATCGCCGCCAGCATTGCAAGATTCTTCATGTTGTATTTCTCCTTTGACTGCTTTTGTAGCGGAAGCGACTCAGAAGTCGTATCCGACGGTGAATGAAAAGACTTCCTTTTCGGCTTCGTCGGGCGTCTTGAGAGGCGCCGCGAAATCCAGCCTTATCGGGAACATCGGCAGATCTATGCGAAAGCCCACGCCTGCGGACCACGCGAAGGTGTCGCTGAAATCGGTATCAAACTCGTCCTCGCCTACCGAACCGAGGTCGGAGAAGAGCGCGAGACGCAGCATCCTCACGATCGGAATCGTATACTCGAAGTTGGCGCAGAAGAGCGTCTGGCCGCCCCACGGCAGATCGTCGTGCCCGCTTACACGCTTGGCGAAAGGCGAGACGTGGCGGTACTCGAAGCCGCGTATCGTGCGCGGGCCGCCGAGGAACATGCGGTCGTAGATCGGCACGTCGTCGGAGATGCCGTCGATCGTCTCGGCGCGGAACGCGGCCATGAAGACGTGGTTGTACTTCTTCCACACGTTGAAGTAGTTGCGGTGGTTGAAGCCCGCGCGGTAGTACTTGTTGTCGCCCGCCGGCGCGAAGTCCACGTAGATCTGCGTGCGCGCGCCCGTCGTCAGCATCCGGAAGCTGTCGCGCGTGTCGCGCGCCCAGAAGAGGCGCACCACCGGCTCGAACGCATCGCCGTACCTGCGATCCTCCTCGCGGAGCGACACCGTGCGCCCGCGGTACGTCCACAGGCCCTTCTCCACGTCGTCGAACTCGATGAACTCGCCGCCGAACCTGACCACGAACCTGCCGAACGGCTCCCAGGTGGGCCAGAACTTGACCGGGTACGCGAGCGTCGCCGCGCCGCCGGAGCGGATGATGTCGTAGTCGTCGTACCAGCGCTGGCGGCGGTAGCCGGTGACCGTAAGTTCCAGCATGCGGTCGAAGAGGTACGGCTCCGTGACGGACGCCTCGTACGTCTGGACGCGCGGGCCGGCCTGCAGGAGAACGCGACCCTTCTGGCCCGCGCCGCGAAAGCGCCACGGGCTGAAGAGATCGAAGTTGGACTCGCTCAGCTCGACCATGCCGTAGACCGAGTCGACGGAACTCGCGCCGATGCCGACCATGAAGTTGCCGGTGTTCTTCTCCGAAACCTCGTAGACAAGGTCGCGCTGCTCGGGCTGTCCGTCCTTCGCCTCGCCGCCTTCGACGGTTTCCATGTAGTACCGCACGCGGTCGAAGTAGCGCAGGTTCTCGAGGCGGCGCTTGCCCTGTTCGGCCTTGTCCGCCAGCATCGGGTCGCCGGGCGAGAGCGAGATCTCGCGGCGGATCACCTTGTCCTTCGTGTAGTCGTTGCCGCGGACGAGGATGCGGTGGATGGCCACCGGGACGCCTTCCTCCACGGCGAACTCGAGGTCGACCACCTCGGGGTTCGCGCCGGACGGAAGCTGGCGCACCGTGACGTGCGTGTCGGTAAGGGGCTTCTCGCCAGACCCGCAGAAGATCTCCATCTGGCGCGCGGCCTCGGCCATCGTCGCCGCGCCCGCGATGTCGCCCGTGGCGAGCGCCTTGTTCGCGGCGAGCACCGCGTCGGCGGGATACTGCTTCGTGCCGGTGACGGACATGCGTCCCACCTTGTACTGCACGCCCTCGACGACCTTGAACTGGCGGTCGACCTTTCCTTCGGAATAGGGCACCTCTTCCGGGAGCGACACGGTGACGTCGAGGTAGCCGCGGTCGCGGTAGTAGGCCACCACCTTGTCGCGCGCCTCGGCGAGGTCCTGCTCGGTGGCGGGCGTGTCGCTGAACCAGCCGAGCGGGTTCCACCAGGGATACTGGTCGAAGGTGGCGCGGAGGTCGGCGGCGTCAACGGAATCGTTGCCGACGAACGTGAAGTCGTGAATCTTCCGGCGCTCGCCCTCCGTGATGTCCATCGTCACATGCACGGCACCCGGAAAGTCCGGAATCGGCTCGAGGCGATAGTCGACCTTCACGTCGGGGAAGAACTTCTTCTGGTAGGCGTGCTTCACGCGGCCCACCGCCGCCTCGAAGTCCGCCTCGCCGTAGGGGTAACCGTCCTTCAGCTCGGAAAGCGAGGTAATCTTGGAGACCGACCAGAAGTCGTTGCCCGTCACGTTAAGCGGTCCCTGGAAGCGCAGCTTGGGCGTCACCACGTAGATGACGTCGATGCCGTTGGCCCCATGCTCGACTTTGACCGTAATATTGTCGTACTCGCCCGCGTCGCGCAACGCGCGCACGTCGCGCGCGCATTGCCCGGGATCATACTCGTCGCCGACCTTCACCTGGCAGCGCGCCGTCACGTCGCCCGTGACGTCCGATCCGTCGGACATCTTTACGGAGACGGACGTGACCTTCGCCGCCTGAACAGTCCCTGCAAGCGCCAGAAGCGCCGCCAGTAGCGTTTTCTTCATGTTGCAACCTTTGGTTTTGGACTCCAATCCTGATCCTTCTTTCAAGGCCGGCAAACAGTATACCATATTCTCACCGACACGGCAGGAAAGGATTTGATATACTATCTCCCCGTTCGGAGACAGAGAATACATGGATACCAAAGGACACAAGAGACGCGACAGACGCGTCGAGATGACAGTCGAGAGCCTGAAGCAGGACTATGCCTGGCACCTGCGCTACACCCAGGCCAAGTACGAAGGAACCGCGACGCCCCGCGACCAGTACGCCGCGTTCGCCTACGCCATCCGCGACCGGCTGGTGGAGCGCTGGATGGAGACGCAAGAGGCCTACCACCAGCAGAACACGCGGCGCGTCTACTACCTGTCGCTCGAGTTCCTCATCGGCCGCCTGCTCGGCAACAACGTCATCAACCTCAAGGCCGACCAGCTCTGCCGCGAAGCGCTCAAGGAGTACGGCATCAACTGGAACGACCTGCGCGACTACGAGTCCGACGCCGGACTCGGCAACGGCGGCCTCGGGCGCCTCGCCGCGTGCTACCTCGACTCGATGTCGACGCTGGACCTCGCAGGCATGGGGTACGGCCTCAGGTACGACTACGGCATCTTCCGACAGAAGATCGTTGGCGGCAGCCAGATCGAGGAGCCGGACAACTGGCTCAAGGACGGCTATCCGTGGGAGATGGCGCGTCCCGAGTACGCGCAGCACGTCCATTTCGGCGGACACGTCGAGTGCAGGAGCGACCACGGCCGGCAGCAGTGGTACTGGATCCCCGCCGAGACGGTGCAGGGCGTTCCATACGACCTCCCGATCGTCGGCTACGACAAGGCGGTCAACTCGCTGCGCCTCTGGAGCGCGAAGGCCGTTGACGACTTCGACCTCGCGGACTTCGACAAGGGCTCGTACGTCGAGGCCGTCGAGCAGAAGGTGCTCGCCGAGAACCTCACAAAGGTGCTGTATCCGAACGACAACACGACCCAGGGCAAGGAGCTGCGCCTGCGCCAGCAGTACTTCTTCGTCGCGTGCTCGCTGCGCGACATACTGCGCCGATTCCGTCAGACGAACGACAGCTGGGACGCGCTGCCGGACAAGGTGTTCATCCAGCTCAACGACACGCACCCGACGCTCGTCGTGCCCGAGCTCATGCGCATCCTCCTCGACGAGGAGGGGCTCGACTGGGACACGGCCTGGGACCTCACGCGCCGCTCGACGGGCTACACGAACCACACGATCCTGCAGGAGGCCCTCGAGAAGTGGCCGGTGGGCATGATGGAGCGCCTGCTCCCGCGCCACCTCCAGATCATCTACGAGATCAACGGCCGCTTCAT
>DGVK01000086.1:0-125 GCA_002395905.1 Verrucomicrobia bacterium UBA4286
CGGCGGACAGTTGTGGTATAATTCGCATCATGAACGCTACCTTCCAGAGCATCGTACGGAACGCGCGGAGAATGCGCGTTGCGTGGTGCGCTTGCGCGGAAGTCCCCCCCCCCCCCCCCCCCCCC
>DGVK01000086.1:189-18957 GCA_002395905.1 Verrucomicrobia bacterium UBA4286
CAAAGCCTGACGGACGCGCTGTAGGCGGTCTTTGCCCCGCGATACGCGCGATTTCTGAGGCATCCATCGCGGCGGCGCGTCATACATCCAATTTCTGCGATTTGAGGCTAAAAACCACTTGAGAACACCCAACTCCTGAACAAGGAGAACAAGAACAAGGAGAACAAAAACTATGAAGAAACTACTAATGATGACATGCGCGGCGGCTATCGCTGCGTTGGGCGGTCTGTCCGTTCGGGCAGAAGACATCTACAGCAACGCCTACTTCTGGTTTCGCGGCATGGCGGCGGATGCCAACGGCAACGGCATATATGACAAGGGCGAAATGCGCGATGCGCTCGGCGGCACATGGATGCCGGTGGGAAATGCATTCGGCACCAGCGGCATCATCTACACAAATGAACTGGTTCGGCTCCCGTATCGCGGCGTTGACCGGATGATGCAGACGCTCTACTTTCCGCAGACGACGGTCGTGACGAACTCCAACGGCTGGGGATACATGGATTCGTCGTCGTTCCACATCAGCGGACTTCTTTCGAAATGCATGACCAACACGGCGGAGAACGCGCACTACGCATTCGCCATCCGCTTTCGTCCCGACTTGACCCAGCCGCACACGAACTATTCGTGGATCGTGAGCCTTGGGCATTGGAGCAAGACAAAGAACGGCATTATGCTAGGGTTCGGCTCTAAGTTCACGCGCACCGTCAATGCTGGCGGCGGCACAACCAGGCAAATCCTTGCGCGTCCATACATATTCTACGGCGGCGCGGCATGGACCCCGTCGAGCAGCAGCATGTCCGAACCGGCCGCCAACGCGCCGTTCTTTGCATTGGGCGAGTGGAACGACGTCGTTGTCAGTGTAAGCGGGCGGACGATGACGCTGCTTGTTTCCCGTGCCAACAGCAATGCAGACATCACGGAGGCCATGCGTTCGGCTTCGTCGAAGTTCATGACAACAGTGAACAGCTTCACGGTCGGATCCGCGTACAATCTCGCGCCGGGAGACAACGGGCTTGTGCGGTTCGTGTCGGAAGAAGCGAACGGCAAGCGTGTTGCATGGAACAGCACCTATACGGGGACATCCAATAACACATGGAAGCGTTTCCGCGGCAGCATCCAGAGTTTCGCCGCGTGGACGAACTCGCTTACGGTCGCGCAGATGCGCGAGGCGGTGGCGTGGCCGCGCACCGACCTGTGGCGAGTGGGCGTTGAGAACGACGGCGTGGGCGAGTTCCACGGCGGAACGGGCGACGTTGTGGTGGATGCCGACCGATGGAACGTGCCGAAGTCGATTTCGGCAGGCGAGAGCGTGACGTTCAAGTTTCCGCTGGATGCGACGGGCGAGGCGGAGATGAACGAGGAGTTCAGGCTGAAGTCGACATCCGATTCCTCTGCTGCGGACGTCCAGGTGGCGGTGAACGGCACTGTCATAGACAGGAAGACAGTTTCGCCGGGCGGCGAGAAGTACTGGTTCGTGCCGGAGAATGTTCTTCAGGCCGGGGTGACGAACACGCTCACGGTCGTGCGCACGGACGGCGGAGCCGGGGCGTTCAAGATCGATGCATTGGCATTCGGCGGTTCGCTCCAGTACGGCAGACGCGACAATTCCTTTAATGAATTCGTGCGAGAGTACGATGCGCCAAACACATACGACCTCGTCGGCGGCAACTGGTTCGACGGCCGGCGCATTATATTCGGGCAGGGGGCTTCAAGCGGCAATTTGCAGTACACGAACATTGTCGTGAAGTTCTCTGTTCCGGAGCGCCAGCGCCAGATGTACCGCTGGAAGCTCAAATGGCGTTGCACGGGTGATGGCTACACGATAACGCCCGTTCTCAACGGCAGGAGCCTTGGCAACTTCGCGTCTGGCGCGACGGAACATGAAATCAAACTGGAGGACGATGTGCTTCAGGCTGACAACGTGCTGAACATGATCAACAATGGACGCGGGAGTTCCTATGTGGGCGTAGACTACATCAGGCTGTCGATGCACGAGAAGAAGGGGCTGATTGTCATTGTGAAATAACGTTAAAGCAAGGTCGGGTTCGGGTGAAGGAGCGTAGCGACTGAGCGCCGAAAGCATATCGCCCGAAAAAACTAGTGCCTGTCCCCCGTCCCGATCAGGCGGGGACAGGAACGCGGGGACAGTCACTCGGTTGACGTCATCCTTGATCGCATGCGTTCGCGGATGTACGACCTCAGCCAGTTCGGAAAGACATTCAAGGAGACGTTCGGCCGCATATTCCGCCGGAGGCGGCCGTGGTGCGGAAATCTGTGGGAAGGGCGCTTCAGAGTCGACTAGTGCCTGTCCCCGGTTTGGGCGAAGTCTTGCCCACGCTTTGCCAATTGTCAATTGGGAATTGGTGCCGGTGTTTGACAGACCGGAAGGGGTTTTGGTAAACTATCAACGGCTTTGTCCGGAAAAGGCTCCGCCGCCGCGCGGCTCTGCTTTCGCAAGCTTTGCCAAACTTCAACCAACACCAAGGAAAACGCAATATGAACATGCTTCGCACAACCCTTACCGTGGCCCTCGCGGCCTCCTTCACCCTCGGTTTCACAGGATGTGCCACGGCGACCCGCCGCTACGCAGCGGGCGAGACGCGCCAGACAGTGAGCGGATTCTCTGAAGAGGATATAAGCGACACCGTCTCGCGTGCCATCCAGAGCATCTGCTCGCAGGACCGCATCAAGACGCAGCCCGGCGCGAACAGGGCGGTCGTCGTCGTCGAGGACGTGACGAACGATACGCTTTCGCGCGGACGCGACGCGGGAGCTCTCGCCGAGGCGCTCGGCCAGTCGCTTCGCGAAGAACTCACCAACGGCGGGAAAGTCGTCGTCTACAACAAGGAGGCCGCCGCCTACGCGACGGTTCGCGTCGAGCCGCAGTACGTCCTCAAGGGCCGCCTCACCCAGCGCAATCTGCGACAGGACGACGGCGACATGCAGATCGAATACAATCTCAACCTCACGCTCATCGACCTTCAGACGGGCCTTGAGTTCTGGCAGAAGCGCGTGCATGTCGGCAAGCTGGCCGACCGCCGCAACATCATGTAAATCCGACGCAAAACAAAACAAGGAAGGAGTCCACAATGAAACTTCAAATCGCAGTCGCGGCGCTTGCCGCAGCAGCCGTTTCCTTCGCGCAGGAGGCCGCGCCCGACGGCGCCGAGGCCAACAAGGATGTCACCGTCACGGTGAATGCCAAGGACAGCCTTGATGACGCTTTTGCGGAATACGCCGAGAAGCGCGGCTTCACCTACGGCGAAAAAACCGCGAAGGGCAGCATATACTATAAAGGAATGGCCGCCGTCGACCAGAGCGTCGAATCGGCGACGTTCATCAAGTCCCGCTCCTTCGCCTACGAACGCGCCTATCTCAACGCGCTCAACGCGTATGTCATGGACTTTTTCGGACGCGAGACCGCGGCGGCCTACATGGAGACTTTCGGCAACCAGTCGAGCGACGCCGAGGTGCCGCCTACGATGACGCCCGCAGGCCTTATGGAGAAGATCGGCATGCTCGCCGACGCGAAGCTCAACCAGGCGCTCGCCGCCGCAGGCGTCGACCCGTCGCGCTACGAGGGCGCGCCGATTCTTGAGAAGCGCAAGCTCGCGCAGGAGACCATCGTGAAAAGCTCGCTCAAGAAGGCGCTCCACACCTCTTCCGGCTGCCTGCCGGTCAAGACGTTCGAGTCCCGTGGAACCGACGGCCGCTACTACATCGGCGTCGTGGTGCGTGTAGGCGCCGACTGCACGACCCTCGCCAACGCCTTCAGGCTCAAGAAGCGCCCGGCGCTCAGCCGCGAAGGAGGTCTTACCGTCAAGGAGGCTCTGCCCGAAACGGCCGAAGAGATGGTGCAGACGTTCGGCGTGAGACTCTACTTCGACGAGACGGGAACCCCCGCGCTCCTCAGCTTCGGGCAGTTCGGCTCGGCCTACACCGGCAAAAGCGCCCGTATGGCCGAACGCGCCGAGGCGCAGGCCCAGAAGCAGGCGCGCGCGCTCGCGGACTCCGCCCTCACGATGTTCATCAACAGCTTCGCCGACGCCTCCGAACAGTCGGACCTCTCCGAGGATTTCGAATCGTCCATAACCTTTAAGGCCGACGGCGACGCGACCGCCGAGGATGTTTCGAAGATCGTCGACATCTACCGCAGCAAGATCAAGCAGACCGGCTCCGACACAATGAAGGGCCGCACGACCGTCTACGACCGCTTCGTTACGCATCCTTCGGGCCAGCGCGTCGCGGTATGCGTGCGCCGCTGGAGCTTCGGCCAGGTCGATGCGGTGAACGAGGTTCTTTCCGGACCGCGGCCGCAGGCGCCGAAACCCCAGGAGCAGAAGAAAACCTACGACAGCGGCGTTCGCTCGAGCCGCACCTACGACTTCTGATCTGCCACTCCGAAAAGAAAGGCGTCTCGTTATGACAAGGCTTAAGATTGCGGCGGCGTGCCTTTTCGCCGCGCTCGGGGCTTTCGCCCAGGTGAAGGATGACGTTCTCGTCGCGACCGGCGTGGCCTCGACATACAGGGGCGCCGTGAACGAGGCTCTCGTCTCGGCGCTCGAACAGCACGACGGCATCCAGGTGTCGTCCACCGAGGTCGCGGCCATGACAGCCAGTTCCTCTGGCGTGTCGACAAGGACCAACGGCTCGCTCGACGAGACCGAGAAGCAGGAGTCCGACGACGCGATCGCGAAGGCGATGCAGAAGTGGGCGAAGGGGAAGATATCGAGCTACACGGTCCTTTCCGACGTCTACGACGAGGCGAGCCGCAAATACCGCGTCGAGGTGGAGGTCCACTTCCCCGGCCGCTATGTCGTCGGCCGCGACCCCGACGCCCTGCGCCGCATGGCCGTCACCACCTTCAACGTGAGAGGCCGCAGCTTTTCGTGGTACGGCCAGAGCGTCGATTCCGTCGAATGGTCGACCGCCCTCGCGAACCAGCTCAACGTCTGCCTCACGCAGACGCGCAAGTTCACGATGCTCGACCGCAGCTTCGACCGCGAGATCAACGCCGAGCTTGCGAGGCTTTCATCGGCCAACGCCGCCCCGCAGGACGCCATCCGCCTGAACCAGAAGCTCGGCACCGACTATCTCGTCGTCGGTGAAGTGGCTCTTGGCGATGTCGCCGCGCCGCCGGTGAATCCCTATACGGGCCGTCCCATGTCCGCCGCTCCGAATGTCTTCGCCGAGATCAACTACCGCGTCCTTCTCGCGCCGACCGGCCAGCTCAAGTGGTCCGACACCGTGCGCCTCGACGCCGCGCAGTTCGCCTCGGCCGATGTGCGTTCGTTCATTTCGGCGACCGCCGAGGCCGCCGCCCGCGCGATATGCGACGGTATGATGAACGACATTCTTCCTTTCGAGGTGACCGCGATCAAGAGCGGAATGCTCGTCATCGGCGAGGGCGGCAGGCAGCTCTCGGTCGGCGAGCGCTTTACCGTATGCGCGCTCGGCGACGAAGTGACCGACAGCCGCACGGGAGAAGTCATCGACGTGATGGAGATCCCCGTCGCGACCGCCGAGATCGTGAGCGTGCAGACCAAGCTCAGCTACGCGCGCGTGATCGAGGGCGACGCCTCGCAGGTGACGGTCGGCGCGCGCCTCAGGCGCATTCCCGTGCCTGCGGCAGGCCCTGCCGCCGACATCCCTGTAACAACCACGATCAAGTCCAACGGACAGGGCGGTGTGGTCGTGCCGTTCTGATGTATCAAACCCGGGGACAGCCAAATATGAAGAAGCTCATACCCGTCGTTGCGGCGCTGGCGATGGCCGGCTGCCGCACGGTCGATGACGTGATCGTCGACTACCGTGCGAACATCTCCGGCGGCAACTACGCCGCCGCCGCGAAGGAGCCGGAAGAACTCGCCGCCAAGGAGAACGGCGACCGTCTCATGTGGCGGCTCATGGCCGCCTCGGCCTACGACCTCTCTGGCGAGACCGAAAAAGCCCTCGACAACTTCGATGTCGCCGAGGATATAATGATCGCGAACGACCAGACGTCCGTTTTCGGGCAGACCGCCGCCGCCGCCAACGCGATGATGCTCAACGACAGGTTTTTCCCCTACGACGGCGGCGGACAGGACCGTATCTTCACCTGCCTCTACAAGGCAATCGGCTATGGAACGCGAAGCGATTTCGCCGCCGCGCGCACAGAGTTGAACCGCGCGGCGCAGCATCAGGAGAACTGGCTTTGGGAACGCCGCAAGGATCTCGCCGCCGCCGACGAGCGCATGGACAAAGAAGCCGCCGCATATGCCAAGGAGAAGAGCGAAGGCAACTCGTCCGGCGACGGCCAGAGCACCGGCGTCGCCGTGCAGAACGCCATGAAGGACGGCTCGTTCGCGACGACGGTCAAGGAATACTTCATGTTCGACATATTTACGTCGGGCGTCCTTGATTCGCTCAAGCCCGCCGACTATCAGAACCCCTACGCGGCGCATGTCTGCGGCGTGTTCCGCTGGCTCAACGGCGACGGCGACGGCCGCGGCTATCTGCGCGACGCGGCGGCGCTGCGCCCGCAGAACTCGTTCGCCAGGCGCGACTTCTCATCCTGCGACCAGGGCTGGAAGCCGAAGAACCAGGTGTGGGTGTATGTGGAGGACGGCCTCTGCCCCGAGCGCGAGCAGCAGCGTATCGACCTGCCGCTTCTGCTCATCCCCTACGCCGGCAGATACGTGAAATATGCGGGCCTCTGCCTGCCGCGCCTCTTGGTGCGCCCGGCGGCGGCCTCGTCGTGGACCGCGGCCGGCGTGAACCTTGAGCAGCTCGCCGACGTCGACGCGCTCGCCAAGATAGAGTATGATGTGTATATGCGCGGCGCGCTCAAGCGCGAGATCACGCGCACGATCGTCGACGTCGGCGTGCAGGTCGCGCTCGGCATAGCGGCCGACCGTGCCACCGGCGTGACGCGCACCGCGCTCGTCGCGTCGCAGTATGCGGTCGCGGCCTACAGCATGGCGCGTCGCGGCGCAGACACGCGATGCTGGTCGGCCCTGCCGAAGTCGGTCTATGTGGCGCGCGTGGCGCGTCCGGCCGACGGCGTCCTCGATATCCGTGCCGACGGCATCCCCGCGGTGCAGGTCGATCTCAAGCCGGGCAATTCGATGGTGTTCGTCCGCAAGCCTTCGCGCGCGGCCGCGCCGTCGGTGAAGGTCGTCTCATGGCCATGAACGGGAAATCATCATGAAAATCAAGTTTCTTAAAGTCAAAGGTTCGTGGCGCGAGGTCGCCGACGCCGCGCGCACCACCATACGCCTCGACGAGGGTACGAAAGAACCAACCTCCAGATGGAAGAAGCGCATCCTTCTCGCGGAGCACTCCCCCGTCAGAAAGCTGTGCTTCAACTGGAAGTGGATCGACCTTCCCTACTGGGTGTCGGTCCATTTCGTGCGCCACAAGTTCGGCATTGAGCATTTCGTCTCCACCCAGCGCAGCGACCGCACAGGCGTCCAGCGCGACGCCAACCGCCAGGACGCGCCCGTCATGCACGAGTGCTTCGCCAACGCCCAGGCCGTGATGTTCATTTCGCGCCGCAGGCTCTGCGGGCAGGCGAGCGCCGAAACGCGCGCGGCGTGGCGCGCCGTGGTGGACGCGATCGCCGAAAAAGAGCCAGAGGTCGCGGCGTGCTGCGTGCCGGAGTGCGTCTACCGCGGGTTCTGCCCCGAGTTCAAGCCCTGCGGCTTCTGCGGGTCGCCCGCATGGGAAAAAGCGCTCGCCGCCTACCGCGAAGTCAAATAATATGGTATAATACCATCTTCCAATCCGGAGAAGGAAGCACAGATGAACAGCGAACTCTTGAAAAAAGCACACGAGAAGATCCCCTCGACGCCCGTCCTGGTGAACCTCATTTCCAAGCGCGAGCGCGAGCTTATAAACGGCGCCAAGCCGCTTGTGAGGCCCGAGTCTCTCGACGAGGACAAGTGCGACATAGCCCTCAGGGAGGTTGCCGAAGGGCGTCTCATCGCCGAAATCGACTTTGACGCCATCGCCAGAGCCGAGGACGCGAAGACGAAGTGGAACATGAAGCACATGAACGTCAACTCCCTCTTCGGGGACTGACGGGACGCGGGGCATGCCCGACAGGAAGTTCAATCCGGTATTCGCCGAGAACAGAAAGGCGAGGCATGACTATACCGTACTCGACACCGTCGAGTGCGGTATCGTCTTGACTGGAACCGAGGTGAAGTCGGTGCGCCACGGCGAGATGTCGCTTGCGGGCTCCTACGCGGCGGTTCTCAAGGATGAACTCTGGCTCGTCGGGGCCGACATAGCCGCCTACAGGTTCGGCAACCGCTTCAACCACGAGCCCAAGAGCATGAGAAAACTCCTCGTCCACCGCAAGGAGGTCGAGGCGATGAGGCTCAAGACCGAGGCGAAGGGGCTTACGCTCGTCCCCTTGAAGGTCTATCTCAAGGGCGGGCGCATAAAGGTCGCGCTCGGCGTATGTCGCGGCAAGGCGATGCACGACAAGCGTGAAACGCTCAAGAACAAGGCGGTTCAACGCGATATGGAGCGCGGGCTGTAGGCGCGGCCCGGCGCGGGACGATGCAGATGAAAGGATGTTCGTAATGATCAACGTAGGCATAATCGGATGCGGCTTCGTGGGCGGTGCGCTCAAGGCGTGGCTCGAAGAGAACAACAAGGAGTGCGCGCTTTTCATCAGCGATCCGCCCAAAGGTTTCAACGACGACCTTTCGAAGGTCGATGTCGCGTTCCTCCAGATACACGTTCCCACCGAGGACGACGGCACGCAGGACCTTACGCTCATGAAGGAGCTTATCCGCAAACTCCCCGACGTTCCCGTGTTCGTGCGCACGACGATTCTTCCCGGCTCCAGCGAAATGCTCTCCAGGGAGACGGGCCGTCAGGTGTGCTACATGCCCGAATTCCTCTCCGAGCGCACGTATCTCGAGGACTTCCGCCGTCAGCCGATGGTCTTCACCGGCGCGATCGAGCTTCTCTGCCGCATCTTCAAGGGCAAGACCTTTACGACCATGACGCCGCTCGAGGCCGAGATCACGAAATACTGCCACAACGTCTTCGGCGCATACAAGGTAACCTACTTCAACGCGGTCTACGACTACTGCCGCAGGATGGGTGCCGACTGGGCGCGCGTCCACGCGGGAATGCTCCTTTCGGGCTATATCAACGACACCCATACATTCGTCCCCGGGCCGGACGGGAAGTTCGGTTATGGCGGCAAGTGCTTCCCGAAGGACGTGAACGCCTTCGCCAAGATGACCGAAGGCTACCCGCTCGGAACCCTGCTGAAGCCTCTTCATGAACTGAACGTCAGGTTCCGCGGCTTCGAGGAGCATATCTGATGGAAATCAAACTGCCAAGAAAAGCCCTCGTGACAGGCGCCGCCGGCTTCCTCGGCAGCCACCTCTGCCGCCGTCTTCTCGCCGACGGATACGAGGTGACCGCGCTCGACAACCTCTTTACAGGGACGAAGGACAACATCCTCGACCTGATGGACAGCAAGCGCTTCTCGTTCGTCCTGCACGACGTGACGCAGCCTTTCTGGGGGCGGTTCGACGAGATTTACAACCTGGCCTGCCCCGCCAGCCCCATCCATTACCAGCACAACCCCGTCGAGACCATTAAGTCAAGCGTGCTCGGGATGATGAACATGCTCGATCTCGCGCTCAAGACCAAGGCGAAACTTCTCCACACCTCCACGAGCGAAGTCTACGGCGACCCTCTCGTCCACCCGCAGGTCGAAAGCTACCGGGGCAATGTGAACACAATCGGCGTGCGCAGCTGCTACGACGAAGGAAAGCGCTGCGCCGAGACACTCGCCGCCGACTACCGCCGCGAATTCGGCGTGGACGTGCGGATGGTGAGAATCTTTAACACCTACGGCCCCAACATGCACCCCAAAGACGGGCGCGTCATATCCAACTTCATCATGCAGGCCCTCGCCGACGAGGATATGACCCTCTTCGGCGACGGCGGGCAGACGCGCAGCTTCCAGTACTGCGACGACCTCATAGAGGCGATGCGCCGCTATATGGAACTCCCGCGCGGGACGGTCGACGCCTTTTGCGAACGCCACGGCCTCGGCGCGCCCGTCGTGAACACGGGCAATCCGGGCGAATACACCATCCGCCAGCTCGCCGAAGAGACGCTGAGGCAGATTCCCGAATCAAAGTCGAAACTCGTATTCCTCCCGCTCCCGGCGGACGACCCCAAGCGGCGCAAGCCAGATATAACGCTCGCGCGCGAACTCCTCGGCTGGGAGCCGAAGGTCCCGCTTGCGGAAGGCCTCGCCCGCACCATCGCCTATTTCAGGGGGCTGGTGGCGCGATGACCCCCAAAAAGCCTTTCCCTGCGTGGCCGAAGTTCGACAGGCGCTGCGAGCGCAAGGTCGCCGGGATTCTGCGGTCGGGAAAGGTCAACTACTGGACAGGCGGCGAAGGCCGCGCCTTCGAAGAGGCGTGGGCGAAGTGGCTCGGCGTGAAGAACGCCGTCTCCGTCACGAACGGAACGGCCGCGCTCCATCTCGCTTTGACGGCGCTCGGCGTCGGCGCGGGCGACGAGGTGATATGCACCTCCTATTCCTTCATCGCCTCGTCCTTCTGCGCGCTCATCGCAGGGGCGATGCCTGTATTCTGCGATGTTGGCGAAGACCACCTCATCGACCCCGCGAAGATCGAGGCCTGCATAACGCCCCGCACCAAGGCGGTGGTCGTCGTCCACCTCTACGGGATGGTCGCCGACATGGACCCGATAATGTCCGTCGCCCGCCGCCACGGTCTTTTCGTCGTCGAAGACTGCGCGCAGTGCATCGGCGGCGTGTATAAAGGGCGCAAGACCGGCACGATAGGAGACGTCGGGTGTTTTTCGTTCTGCCAGTCGAAGCAGATCACGACCGGCGGGGAAGGGGGGATGGTCTGCTGCCGCGACGACGCGCTCGCGTGGGAGCTGCGCTCCCTGCGCGACCACGGCAGCGACGTCAAGGCGAAACTTCGCGGCGAGAAATCCACGAAAGGCCGCCCCTACGTCCACCGGCGCGTCGGCTACAACTGCCGCATGACCGAAATCCAGAGTGCGATCGGCCTCGTGGAGCTATCGCGCTACGACAGCTGGCACCTGCCGCGCCGCAGGCGGCTCGGCCGGGCGCTCATAAAGGCGCTCGGCGCACATCCGCTCGTCAGGTTCGCGCCGGTCGACACTCCCGGGCGGATGAACAGTTTCTGGCTCGCGCCGTTCGTGCTGCGCGAAGAGCTGCTCGATATACCGGTTTCGCAGTTCATCGCCGAGGTGCAGGCCGAGGGCGTGCAGGCCTACGCGATATTCTGGCCCGAGATGTACGGCGAAGAGGCGTTCTTGAAGCGGCGCGGTTTCGGCGACGCGAACTATCCTTTTGACGATCCGGCGAGCGCGCGCATCGATTACGCGGCGGCGGACTGCCCGGTCGCGCGCGCCATGGCTCGCGCGACAATCGGCTTCTGGACCCACCCCGTCTACACCCTGCGCCATATCGCGCAGGACGTCGCCGCATTCAAGAAAGTCGCCGCCAGGCACATGCCCCGCGCCCTTGGCCATTGCCCGGCGCGTGCGCGGCAGGAAAATGCTATGCCGTCCTCGTGAAAGGAAGCCTCAAATGACCGCAAACGAGAACCAGATTGTAGTCTATCAGCCGAACGAAACCGTTCGGTTGGATGTGCGCCTTGAAAACGAGACAGTGTGGCTTACGCAAGCCCAGTTGTGCGAATTGTTCCAGCGCGACGTATCTGTGATAAGTCGACACATCAAGAACATATTTTCTGAGGGCGAGCTGGACAAGGAAAGCAATTTGCATTTTTTGCAAATTGCAAATTCAGACCGTCCTGTCGCTTTGTACAGTCTGGATGTGATCATCTCTGTCGGCTACCGCGTCAAATCGGTTGTCGGCACCAGATTTCGGCAATGGGCGAACAAGATATTGAAAGAGTATGTTTTACGAGGCTATGCCGTCAATGAGCGAATAGAGAGGCTTGAGCGAAAAGTCCTGAAGCATGACGAACAGATTAATCTTGTTTTGCGAACTTCTTTGCCGCCTGTTCAGGGCGTGTTTTACGACGGGCAGATGTGGGATGCGCGCACAATGGTGCTGAAGCTTGTCGCAAGCGCCAAGCGGTCTCTGATATTGATAGACAACTGGGTGACAGCGGAAACGCTTGACATCTTCTCGAAAAAGCGCAAGGGGGCGAAAGTGACGATATTCACCTCGGAGCATCGCAAGAATGGAGTGCCCCACCGCAAGATTTCCGACGCAGACATTGCAACTTTCAACGCGCAGTATCCGAAACTCGATGTTCTCTACAGCGAAACCTTTCACGACCGGTTCCTCATCGTTGACGACAAGGAACTCTATCTCATAGGTGCATCGCTGAAGGACCTCGGCGCAAAATGTTTCGCATTCACCAAGCTTGATCCAGGAGAAATCGAGCGCATTAAGAAATCTGCGTTCGGCATCTTCCGGCACTGAACCGGCTACGCACCGCCCCCACGCCCGTTCGGGTGACAAAATATTTTTTCCCGCCCCCCTCTTGCCAAACGCCGCAGGATATGGTATCATAGTGCCAAACTCGGCGGGAGGTCTGTCGAGGCAACACAAGGAAAGGCGCACTAATGAAACGACTATTAATAGCAATCGCTGCGGCTGCGACGACTATGTTCGCATCTGCGGCAGTGTTAGAAAGCGAGGACTTTGAAGGCTCCTCGCTTTGGACAGGAGTCACGGCTGCTGAATACGGGAAAGAAACTCCTGTAGCATTGCAGTATCCGTTCACAGCCACTAACAAGACGTATGGCGTTCTTGACGACGTGGCCACAAGCCCGGAGGCTGAAGGCGCAACATGTTTCGACATGTATGTGCAGTTCAAGCCTTTGACGGAAGAGGCGAAACTCGCCGATGGTGCCAAGCTTGCGGTATATGCCGATTTAGATGGTGGTGTTCATGTGTTGACGCCTGGTAATGATTACACGACTGATGGATCTGTCGATACCAACACATGGGCGCGTCTTACAATCGTTGCGGAATCTAACGGCTACAAGGTTTACGTTGGTGGCAAGGAAGGTCTGCTCGCTGCCGACGGCATTGATGATAATAACATCTTCCCTGCCGCCCCCGGCGCGAAGACCGTTGAGTTCACCGGTTCGGGCAAGCTCGACAACTTTGTCGCCCGCACGACAAATCCGTTCTATACCGGAAATTATGCGGCAAGCGTCGGCACCGGAGCCGACAACGAGAAATATGCCACTTACAGCGATGCGCTCGCGGATGTCCTTTCTTCTGGCGCGACTGATGCAATCACGATTGCCGGAGAAACGCCTAAGACCGTGAACGGCACGGCTGCAAATCCCTACGAGATTACGAACCTTGCCGACCTTCAGGCCCTCGCGGATGCCGTTAATGCAGGCAATACTTGCTCGGGCAAGTGCTTTGTCCAGACCGCCAACATTGACATGTCGGAAGCTGGTGCCTTCGCCGGTATCGGCGTGTATAACGCCACCCCGACGGATGGCAAGCCTTTCGCCGGAACCTATGATGGTGGCAACTTCAAGATTTCCAATGTGACGATGACCGCTCGCAACTACGGCGGCATCTTCAACCAGGTCAACGGCGGCACGATCAAGAACCTCACCGTCGAGAACATTTCGACCGCCGCGACCTCCCCTAGCGAGTTCGGCTACGCCATCGTCGGCAACGCCGGCAACGGCGCGACGCTTGAAAACCTCACTGCGGCCGGCTCTTTCCTCTCGTCCGAGAAGCCCGGCACCCACAACATGGCCGGTATCGTCGTCCGTGCTTGCGGCGGCGGCACGAACGGCACTCTGATCAAGAACTGCACCAACAACGCCACGGTTTATGGCGCTTACACCAAGATGGCTGGTATCTGCGCCATTGCGCAGCATAAAGTCGACGGTGGCCCTGTTACGTTCGACGGTTGCTCCAACACCGGCACCCTGGCAATGCCTTCCGGCTCCAAAGCGGGTCGTGACGGTCTTGCCGGTATCATTGGTTATGTCAATGATGACACGGTTTTGAAGGGGTGTTCAAATACTGGCACTATGACTTCTACCCTTGAGACAGCGAAGGTTGGTCAGCTCGTCGGCTGGGCGTATAATTCTGTTCTGACGTTCGAGGATGCCGGCACAATTGCCGCCAATGGCCCTGCAAAGATTGGCGATTTCGGTTCTACGAATGTCCTTGACTGGGTCATCAGCGGTGATCCGGGAAAGGGCTTCGACTTCAATGTTTACGGTAAGGAAGGAACCACGGTTGAAATTGCAAAGGACTTTACGGGTTTCCCGCCGCAGAACGCCGATATTAAGCCCACGCTCAAGCTTTCGGCGAACATGACAATCAACAATGGTTGGCAGAATATTACCAACGCGACGTTTACGGCGATTTCCGGCACCGGTACGCTGACCGCGTCGCACACATACGACTATGTGAAGTTCTACAGGATAAAGAAACTTGACGGCTTCACCGGCACTCTCGCCTCTGGCCAGCCGCGGGTCTATTTCGTCATTGACGACATTGTCGCGGCGGAGACGCCCGCATACGGCAAGGCAGTCGTCAAGGGAGGTTCCTCTCTCAAGGTCTATGATCTTGCTTCGACCACTCTTGGCGGCGTTGCAGCCGACCTCTGCGTCGATACTCTCGACAACCAGAACGGCATCTATCTCGCCGCAGCGCAGGTCGTCGCGGACGATGAATCGACCACCGGCTACGCCAGCGTCGCGAATGCACTTGACGCCGCCGATGCGGCATTCGCCTCCACGGTCAACGTCCTTGACGCGAATGCGAAGGAAGTTCCGGCGACCGGCTGGTCGTATGCGAACGGCGTCTATACCTCGACTCGCGAGGTTGCCACGCTGAACGACACGAGCTATCCGTCGCTCGCCAAGGCTCTCGCCGCCGCCAAGTCCGGCGACACCGTCACGCTCGTCGCGGCTTCTCCCGAAGCGGTCACGATTCCCGCCGGCGTCACTGTCGTCGTCACGGACAATGTCGCGTTCAACGGCACCGTCGCTGGTGCAGGCGCTGTCAAATACACTGCCGCGCAGACCGGCACAATCAAGTTCGGCGAATGGACCGGCACGGTCACGCTCGATTGGGCGGGCATCGTCAATGCGGGCGATATCGCTCCTGTCGTGTCAAAATATGGCAAGGCGGGTTCGACCGTTGAAATCGGACCGAACGGCACGATTTCCGGCGCTTCCTACTTCAACACCGATCCTGTTGCAACACTCAAGGTGTCCGGGTTCGTGTCCATTGACAATGGTTCTAGCAGCACCGAACGGACGCTCCCGACCGTAACCGGCGATGGCGTACTCGTATTCGGCTCAAGCGGTGGCAGGGTCAACTACAGAATAACCAATCTCGTCGAATGGAATGGCGTCGTCACGAACAGCTCTGCTGCTGTTGGCATTGCCAACGTCACATCTGGTTCGGGCAAGATTGTGTTCGCCTCCACTCCGGATATTGCGCCCACCATCGGCGAAGGCTTTACAGGTGAAGTTTACTTGAACTTCAACTACTCGAACTACAATATTGCGCTCTATGGCGGTGTCAATGCGACTCGCTACCTCGGCACAATGTCCGGACATCTCCATGATGGCGCCGGTGAGACCGGGCAGACAGGCGAAATCCCCGGAAAGACGGTTGTCTCGGGTGCTGTCGCCATCAACAATGGTTGGCCGATTGGTTCGGCTAATTGGACGGCGGCGAAGGTCGTCAAATTCGACAGCCTCAAGGTCGATGGTTCGCTCACCCTCGATTCAACTACCACTGGATTCGGCACGGCACGTTGCTACTACTACGCTAAATCGCTTGATGCGGCTGGCGTCGGGACTATCACCGTTGGCGACGGCTTTGGTCTGCGTATCGATGCGGTGGACTTTGCCGAAGCGCCCTCGGGTTCTGACGTTCTTGTTCGTCTGACTCTCGCTAAAGCCGACCTGTTGACGACCGATGGCCAGCTCTTCGGCACGGGTGGCAAGTCGGATGGCAGCATTGCAGTCACCGTCAACGGCGAAGCGACGGAGCAGACGCTCGTCTATGATGCGGACAAGGGCGGTCTCGTCCTCTATGTCGCGCCGACATACGCCGCTACCGACTCGACTGGACGCGGATATACCACTGTCGCTGACGCGATAGCAACCGTCTATTCGCTGTATCCCGCGCAGGGAAGTGTTGTAAATGTTCTCGACGAAGAGTTCACGGATGCCGGTACGTGGAACGACTACTTCACCTGGAACTCTGAAACGAGAGTATATACGCTGCGTGAGTTCGTTGCCGCCATCGGAACGACGAAATACGCGACGCTCGCCAAGGCGCTTGAAGAAGCTGTGGGCGGCGATACAATCCAACTCCTCGCGGACATCACGCTGGGCGCGGGCGATGGCGCAATCGTCTTCCCTGCGACGAAGACCCTGTCGCTCAACCTCAACGGACATGTCATCCAGCGTCTTGCGAACAGCTACTACGTTCTTGACATTCCGAGCGGCGCCGAGGTGACGATCCTCGATTCGACCGGAACGACCGGTATGGTCAAGGGTACGCCTGTTGCGTCCGGCAACACGAAGAACCCTGCGTCTATGATTCGACTAAAGGGCAAGCTCACGCTCGCCTCTGGTTCGCTCGTCAGCGACTACTGCTGCGTCAAGGTCGATGAAGATCCCGGCGTGGGCGAGTTTGTGATGAACGGCGGCAGCCTTGAAATCATCGCCAACGATCAGGGCTATACCGGCCTCACCTTCACGATCATGAACTGGGGCGTTGCGACACTCAACGGCGGAACGCACAAGGGCAATGTCCAGTCGCTCTCCGATAGCCGAAACAACGCCTCCAAGTCCTCGACGCTCACAATCAACGGCGGCTCGTTCGATCCTGCGAACGTCTATCTGATTCCTTACGACACGACGTATGCGCCGACGGTGAAGATTGTCAGCACCATAGACAACCTCACGGTAGTCAACGCCGGTAAGGCATCTCTCAACTGGGAAGTCAAGAACCTCGCTGATGAAACGGTGGCCGACAAGACCTACAAGGTCTACTCGCTCTCGCAGATTCCGCAGGGCTTCCCGGGCGGTGAGGACGGCAAGACGTTCACGATCGACGGCGAAGTGACGCTTCCTGCGGGCAAGGCCCTGACTGACACGGCGTCTGCCGCGACGGGTCTGACCTACGCGCAGGCGGCTGTGCTCGGCCTCCTCAACGAGGAAGGCGCGCTCAAGAAGGACGTCACGCCCACCATCGAGGTCAAGAACGGCAAGGTCGTCGTCTCGCTCGACGGCACGGCGGTTGACGCAACGCGTTACACCGTGATGCTCAACGTCTACGAGAGCGCCGCGCCGATCGCCGCCTCCGCAGAGACTGGCTGGACTCTCAAGAAGACGTATCAGCTCGGCGACGCTGAAGCCGCCGGCTTCGAGCCCGGTTCGGCTGTCAGCGGCTTCTACAAGGTCGGCGTCACGATCGAGGACGCTGCTGAATAACCGAACCTGAACCAAGGTTCCAACCCGTGCGCCCGCCCCAACCGGCGGGCGCATGTGTTTATCCCCCTTGCGCGCGGTTGCGCCGGCGGCAGAAAGATGATATAATATGCCTTGAAACCAAGAGAAGTGGGGTGGTGAAATGCCGATGACCGCTAAAAAGACTTTGAATCGTTCCACGCATTCCGTTGGAGTGCGTAAGCGCGTCTTTTGTCCGCTTTGTCGTGAATATCCGCTGTTGAACAAGGCGACGCTTGCCACGCTTGAAGATGCCGCCAAAGAGCGCGACCTAATTCGTCGAACCGGCAAGGGCCGGTGGAAAGCCTACACAGTCGATGATCTTGGCGAAATGTGGAAGGATCTCGAGTCGTGAGCCATTATGTTGTCGAATGGGCGCCTCGATTCAAGCGTGATTACAAGCGGGCGATCAAGCGCGGACTTGATATAGAGCGCTTGCAGGCTGCAATCGGCTGCCTGGCCATAGGCGACAAGCTTCCTGCGTTTTATAAAGATCATCCATTGAAAGGCAATCATGCGGGAGAGCGTGAGTGCCATATTGGACCGGATTGGCTTCTCGTATATGTCCGCGATGATGAGATACTCCGTATTCTGCTCCTTAGAACAGGCACTCATAGAGAACTCGGACTTGGAGGATAAAAGGTTCCAACCCTTGCGCGAGATGCTGTTGCTCGCGTTAACACTCTGCGGCTTTGTGCGGTTCTTCCGCGTCAAGGTCGGCACCACGGCTGAATAACCGAAACATTCCCCACCCCTGTCCCCGCCCTGCCATGTCGGAGGCTCGGTGTCGGGGGTCGGCAGGGCGCGCTACAAAATACTAGGTATTTTTGATCAAAAATACTAGGTATTTATGCCCAAAAATACTAGGTATTTTTGTTCAAAAGTACTAGGTATTTTTGGCCAAAAATACTGGGTATTTTTGATCAAAAGTATTAGGTATTTTTGAGCATAAATACTAGGTATTTTGTAGTGCGCCCCCGCAGGGGGGTGTTCTGCCCCTGGCGAGAGGGGTGTTTCCGCTTGCATTGCTTTATTCTCGCGCAGGCCGATCTTGCGCATGATACTGCTAAGGGAATCTCCTTTTCCACTGTTGCATTTTGTCGTATAACAGGAAACGAAGGGCCTGGAGTTTACCCATTTTTTGACCGTCAAAGTGCATCTCACCCCGATAAATAAAGAGTGATGTGCGCTTTCACAAGTGAAATGGGCGTTTTCTCCTGGAAAGGAGAAACTCCGAGCGTTAGGGCTCCC
>DGVK01000153.1 GCA_002395905.1 Verrucomicrobia bacterium UBA4286
GCCGTGACTCTGTCTACGAGGAGCAGATCAACCGCGAATCGTTAGCGGGCGCGCATAGCGGATCAAATGAAGCCGGCGGCGGAAAGCTTCTCTTCGGTGAGGCCTTGCGATGCGGAAGCCTTGGCGACGTATTTGCCGACCACATCCCCTTCAAGATTTACCTTCTCGCCTGCCTTCTTCGCGCCGAGCGTCGTCTCGGCCGCAGTCGTCGGAATGACATCCACGCCCAGCCAGTCGTCGCCTATGGCAGAAATCGTGAGCGACACACCGTCTATCGTTATCGATCCCTTGAGGACCGACTGCGCTGCGAGGACGCGCCCGCACTTCACACGCAGCTGGAAGTCGCGTCCCTTCGGCGTCTTTTGCGCGATCGTCCCGCGACAGTCCACATGGCCCTGCACTATGTGGCCTCCCATCGCATCGCCTGCACGAAGCGCGCGTTCGAGGTTCACCTTCGCGCCAGGCACAAGCTCGCCCAGCCCCGTTCGAGATTCCGTCTCGCGCAGAACATCCGCCGTAAACCGCGAACCTTCGCACTTCACAACCGTGAGGCATACGCCGTTCACCGAAACCGACTCCCCTTCTTCGAGCGGCCTCGCCCACGGCCTGTCGGCAGCCACCTCAAGCACCAGCCCCGCGCCGCGCGAGACGCGTTTGACCGTTCCGATCCTCTGTATCAATCCAGTGAACATAGCTCATTCCTTGGGTTTGCCGTCAGAAGTGAATTTCATACCGGTTCCTTCTCCCGGCCATGTCGCATAGCCGGAAAGCCCTGCCCGGAAAAACGAATCGCCGTCGGCGAGGAAGCTGCCGTCATAGAACGTCGTCCCGCGGATCGCGCGCGAGATGCGCTTCGAACCGATGAAGACCGGCGCGACGACCGTAAGCCACTCGTCGACCAGCCCCGCGTCGGCCAGAGAGCGTGCGAGTTCGAGCCCTCCTTCGCACAGAACGCTCATAACGCCCATTCTGCCGAGTTCGCGAAGGGCCTTCTTCGCGTCGTCGAAGACCAGAGTTCTGTTCATGCCGTCGGTGAACACCTGTGCGTTTTTCGGGAGCCTCCCGCTGCGCGAGACCACGACGCGTATCAGGTCCTTGTTTGGCTTCACGCGCGCGAGCAGAGACGGATTATCCCTTCGAACCGTCTCTGCGCCGACCATGATCGCGTCGACGCTTTCGCGCAACCTGTTCGTGCGGCGCCGCGACGCCTCGCACGTGATCCAGCCAGAGTCGCCCCGGTCGTCGCATATCTTACCGTCAAGCGACATCGCAATCTTGACCGTGACATACGGAAGACCTGTCGTCACATGCTTGCGAAAATCGCTCACAAGACTGCGGCATGCCGCGGTCACGCCGGCGTCGCCCTTGAATATTTCGCACTTTACTCCGTGCCTCGCAAGCGCGCGAGCCGCTTTGCCGCGATTCTTCGGGTTCGGGTCCCGCACGGCGTAAACTACGCGTGATATTCCCGCCGCGACGATGGCGTCGGTGCAAGCCCCGACGCGCCCCGGTCTGGAACACGGCTCAAGCGTCACATAAATCGTCGCGCCGGCGAGCGACTTCACGCCTCGGCGCCGCGCGCTCTTTATGGCCGCGACCTCGGCATGATCGCCGCCCGCCTTTTTGTGCCATCCTTCTCCCGCGATTCCGCCGCCGCACACGATCACGGCGCCGACGGCAGGATTGGGACGCGTATGCCCCATTCCGCGCGCGCCGAGTTCCGCGGCGCGAGCCATGTAGCCGGCGTCGGTCATTGCGCCTTGCGCGTCTTCGCGACCTTGTCCAGCACGGCGTTCACGATAGTGCGGGACCTTGCGCCGGAAAACCAGTTCGCGAGGTCGATGGCCTCGTTGATCACGACCGGCGCCGGAACGTCGCTGTGGAGCATCTCCCACACGCCGAGCCTCAATACCGCGCGCTCGACCGTTCCAAGCCGGTAGAGATCCCAGTTGTCAAGATGGGCGGCTATAATCTTGTCCAGTTCGCGCAACGAGCCAAGAACTCCCGCGACGCGCTCCTCGGCGAAAGCTTTAAGGCCGCCCTTCGCCTTCACCGGGCCGCCGAACTCTTCTTCAAGACTGCCGAGCTGCTCCCATTGGGACGCCATGAAAAGCGCTGCGTCGTCGACCGGATTGAGATCCGCCGCCGTAAGCATCTGCACGGCCCACTCCCGGGCCTGTCTTCTAGTAGCCGTCATTTATCCCGCCTTCCGCATTTTGCAACCAGCGACATTATACCATATCAAGCGGCGTTGCGCTCACGAACCGGGGTGCACGGGATGTCCGCCGGCCCTGCACATCGGGCATTCCTGCGCGGTCCATGTCTCCGGCGTCATCTGCATGAGAGAGAACATCGGTATGTCGCCGAACGAAACCGACCCGCCCGATCTGTCGACGAGCAGCACTACCGCCACCACCTCGCATCCCGCCGCCTTTACCAGATCGATCGTCTCCTGCACACGGCCGCCTTTCGTCACGACGTCCTCCGCAACGACATATCGCTCGCCGGGCTTGAGCGAAAAACGGCGCATGGCGAGAACGGTGTTGGGCTTCCCGCCCGCGTCCACACCCTCGCCCTGGACCTTCTCGGCGAAAACGCACTTTACGTCCAACGCGCGCGCCACCTCGTGCCCCACGAGAATCCCGCCTACCGCCGGCGAAATCACGCCGTCCACGCGCGACAGATCGCATCCGGCCTTCGCCTTCGCCACAACCGCATCGCACAGCTTCGCGGCGATCCGCGGATACCGCAGAACGTTCGCACACTGAAAATACCTGTTGGAGTGGAGTTTGGAACGCAACTCGAAGTGGCCTTCAAGCAGCGCGCCTGTCTTTTTGAACGCATCAAGAACCTCTTCTTGAGTCATAGCAACGATCCTTTCATTTCATGGTTCCGTCTAGGTTAAGCATCTCTTCGCGCGAGAACGCGTCGCCCCGCGCAGGCTCTGGAGCATCCGGCGCAAGCGCGGCAGGCGCGGGCGCCCGGAAATCCGTCGGCGGCACAACCTCCCTGCGCGGCATCGGCGCCGACCGCACGACGCGCGAGCGCATCGAAATATCGGCCACCGGCGCCATAGGAGCTTCGGGGATCTCCTCGACAAACATCTCCAGCCGCAGATTGCGCACACCCTCCGAGCCGATCTGCCATGCAGATCTTGCGGCATTCATCACGCGCCGTTCTTCATCCGGCGAAAGCGAAACAAACGCGCACGAGGCCGATCGCGCCGCGCCGCACGGCTCCTTGCGCACGGCCGAGGGCGCAAGAGCCTTGCATGGGAACGCCGCAAGAATCGCCGCAGGCATTGCGAGCGCGGACAAAAGCTGCAGAATCTCTATGCGCATGCTGCGCCGGGGCCTGTATATCTTTGAACTCATTCGGCGGAGGCCTCCGACTTGTTGGCTATCAAAACGCGCTCAAGCCCGCTTGTGCGGGCGACCGCGGCCATCTTCGTCACGTCTTCGCACGGCACGCGCCTGTCGCATAGCACAAGCAGGGTCCTGCCCTCAACCTTTGCGGCGCGCTCCGCGAGGTGCTCGCCGAGAGAAGAGGCCGACGCCGCATCCCCGAGCGAGTATCGTGCATCGTCGAAAAAGACACACGTTTCGTCCTGAAGCGGCATGACGAGCGCCACGAGAGGAGTTGCTTCGCCTTCGGTCAGACCGACGGACGGCAGATCGAATACGACGCCTTCGGCGAGCGTCATTGTGCCGCCGATCATGTGCAGCATAAGAAGCAGCAATCCGGCAGAAATCCACGGCACAGATGCATAGAAAGGCCTCAACCACGACGGCACGTGGCGCCATATGCCCTCGGGAAGCTCGGGCGTCCAGCCCCATCCCTGCTTCATTCGGCCCCCTTTTCGGTGATATAGCCTACTATCTGGCTGGCCGCCGCCTCCATCTCGACGACAATGCGCTCCATCCTGAGGCGCAGCATGCTGTACATCACCGATGCCGGTATCGCAACAGCAAGGCCGACCGCGGCCGATACAAGAGCCTCCATCGACGCGCCGGAGAGATCGGCTCTTGAAACGACCTCGCCGGAATTAACAAGGAGCATCGTCTTTATGAAGCCTATTATTGTGCCGAGAAGTCCGAGCAGCGGAGCAACCATCCCTATGAGCGCAAGAGCGGCCAGACGTCTGTTGAGATAGCTGGCCTCGGCGCGTCCCTGCGCATCCACCGCCTCGCGCAGGGCCTTTTCGGATCCGTTGCGGTGGCGTATCGCAGTCGCGACTACGCGCGCCACCGGAACCGCAGTATCCTCGCACATGGCCACCGCCTCGTCCTCGTTGCCCCGCGAGAGGATGTTGACAATTCCCTTCACGAAGTCTTGATGGTCGATCTGGGCTCGCCTCAGCTCGAAGAACCTCTCGAAGAACACCACTACCGCCGCGACAGCCATGGCCATCAGCAGCCAGAACACCGGACCTCCTGAAATCGTCACAGGAACGCTCCTTTCCTTTTTATACGGTCGATTCTGCGCGCAGCCTCGGCGGCAGCCGGCACGTCGCTTCTGGATACAAGCCTCAGCATCCCGAGCGCCTGTTCGTCGTAGCCGCGGCTCTCGCACTCCTCGGCAAGACGAAACGCCGCGCGGGCGAAGTCGGCCTTGGCCGTATCATCGTACCTGAGCCCCTTCTCACGCCCGGACCTGTAGGCCAGCACCACCTGGGTGTAATACTGGTCGACAGCCTCCTCCGCGCGCTTGAGCCGCTCCAGAGTCTTGCCGATCTTGAACGAAAGCGAAAGCCTCTGCGAGGGCGAAAGGCCGTTCTCGCCGAGCAGGATCGTGCGGTATGCCTCAAGCGCGGCGACGTAGCGCGCCGTATTGTCGGCACCCATGGCAAAAAGCGCATCGGCCCTGAGCATCTGCGCGCGCAGTCTGTCGACCTGCGTCGCGCCGTTCGCCAGCGCGGCGCGCTCCAGCACGAGCACCGCCTCGTCGAACCGCGCAAGTTCTATCAGCGCCTCGCCCTGGACGAGCAGCCCCGCGGCTCTTGCTTCGCTTTCCGGATAACGCGCCACCAGCGCGCCGACAGTCGAGACCGCGCGCTGGCAGTCGCTATCGGCGAAGGCCGCGCGTGCAGACCATACAAGCGCCGCAGGCGCGTCCGGAGAGTCGGGGAGTATCGCCGCGAAGTCGGCGAACCGTGACGACGCCTCCTTCCATCTGGCCTTGTTGTAGGCGAACTTCGCGAGCCAGAGCGTGGCTTCGGCACGAATAGCAGGCTCCATCGAACTGTCGCCGGCCATGGCGCGCGCACGCTTTTCGGCATCTGCGTCGCGCCCCTGTCCGTAAAGGCATAGAACCGCGTAGAATTCCATGCGCGGCCGTCTCGACGGATCCTCGACGGCGACTTTCTCAAACGTCTTCTGCGCATCGGCGAAACGGTACTCTGCATACTGCGACCGCCCCTCGTCCTCCAGTTCCTGGAGACGCAAAAGGTCGGCCAGCTTCGCCGCGGCTTCCGTGTCGGAATAATCGCGGCTCACCGTCCGGTAACGCTCCATCGCCTCTGCGCCGCGCCCGAGAGCGGCGAGAGTGTCGCCTGCTCTGGCGAGCGAGGCCGCCTTCGACGCACGGTTTGTCGAAAGCTCCGCCGCGCGGTCGAACGCGACAAGCGCATCTTCATTCCTGCCGAGCTTTGAAAGCGCCCACCCGCGCCCCTCCTGGAAGGTCGCGTTCTTTGATATATCGGGCCATGTCTCGAGCGCCTCGTCGTATATCTTGGAGGCTTCCTGCCACTCGCCGCGTTCGAGCCGTGCCTCTGCAAGCGCCAGAAACACGTCCCGCGCACCGTCCGCATCAGGCGAGTCGCGGACAAGCGACGACACCATTTTCGCGCCCTCGTCGAAAGTCGCGCCGTCCTTGAGAAGCGCGACGCCCAGATGGAAGCCGCAAAGCCTGCGCAGCCCGGCCGAACCGATGCGCGCGCACACCTCGCGCAGCAAAGGGATCTCCCCGAGTCTCACGGCGGCTTCGGCCTGGACGCGTTCGGACGAATTCGTGCCGGCGGCACGCCGCCATATGGCTTTCGCGCCGTCCAGATCGCCGGCGGCAGAGAGCGCGTCCGCTTTAAGAAGGTCCGTCTCCGCGCTTTCACCGCAGCGTTCGATATGCTTGAGCGCTTCTTTAGCGTCGCCGGCGGCGAGCGCGATCTCGGCCAGCGTGCGTGCGGCGGCGCGCACATTCGCCGGATCGGAGAATTCCGTCTCTGAAAGAAGCTTCTTCGCCTCGCCGGCGCGCCCCGTACGGAAAAGCGCGGCCGCGCGGTAGCATGTGAACCCTTCGCCACGGGCGTCGCCCCACTCGTCAAGCGTCCGCAGAACATCGCCCCAGCGCTCTTCGCGCGCAAAGCTCTCCAGCACCGCGAGCCGTCCTTCGTCACTGCCGTCCTTGATGGCGTGGGCGCGCGCGACATTCCACATTCCGTCGCGCAACGCCTCGCGCACCACGCCCATTTCGCCTGCGCCGTCCGCCATAACGACCGGCGCGACGGCGGCGAGAACCGCAGCAGCAAGGACAGGATTCATTAAATGACCGCTCCCATATAGCCCATCTCGGCAAGAATCTTTGGATTCTTCATCCAGCCCGGCTCGACCTTGACCCAGAGCTCGAGCGAAACTTTCACGCCGAACGTTTCCGAAAGCTCCCTCTCGGCCGCCTTTCGCGCGCCCTTTATCGTCTGGGCGCTGCGCCCGATGACGATCGGCTTCTGCGACGGCCTGTTCACGAGAACGTCAACCGCCACGGTCCACCGTCCGCCGCTCTCGGCGATATCCTTCACTCTCACGCCGAGCTCGTGAGGGATCTCCTGATGGAGCTTCGCGAGGAATTTCTCGCGGACTGTGTCGGCTATCGCGAGCTTTCGCGGATAGTCGGTCACCACGTCTTCGGGGAAGAGCGGCTCGCCCTCCTCCGCGAAATCGAAGAGCGCGTCCATAACCCCTTTCGCGCCTTCGTCCGAAAGAGCGCAGCACTCCACCCACACCGGCTTTGCGGCCGTGGGTTCCGTGCCGGCCGCCGCAGCCTCGTTCCACGCGTCGCGGAACATGGAGGAAAAGAATGGTTTCGCGTCCGCCTTGTTGAGAACGAAAACGACCTTCCCGGGAGCCTCCTTCGCGACGCGCTGCATCCAACCGACGTCCTCCAGCTGCGGCTCCTGCGAAGCGTCGAAGACGACGCACGTCACATCGGTCCCCGCCGCGCTGCGGCGGGCCATGCGGTTGAGAAGCGTGCCGAGAGTGCCGACTGCCTTGTGAAGACCGGGCGTGTCCAGAAGAACGAGCTGTCCGCGCGGATCGGCGACGATCCCGCGGACTGTGTTGCGCGTCGTCTGCTCCACAGGCGAGACGATCGAAACCTTCTCGCCCACGAGCCTGTTCACGAGCGTGGATTTACCCGCGTTCGTCCTGCCCACGACCCCGACTATCGCAACCTTCGCCATGGCGTTGATCAGGGGACTGGGAATCCTGCGACGAGCGCCTTGGCCTCGCGCCTGACGCGCTCCTGCACCGTCGTGTCGGCGATGTTGTCGAGTACATCGGCAATCCATGTGCCGATCTTGATCATCTCGGCCTCTTTCATGCCGCGCGTCGTGACCGACGCCGTGCCGACGCGTATTCCCGAAGTCTTGAAAGGAGACTCCGTATCGTAGGGAATCGTATTCTTGTTCACAACGATTCCGGCCGCGTCGAGCGCCGCAGCAGCGTCCTTGCCGGTCATACCGCGCGATTTGACGTCGACGAGGAAGAGGTGATTGTCGGTACCGCCGGATACAATACGGTAGCCGCGGTCCTGCACCGTCTTGCAGAGAACCCGGCAGTTCCTCACGAGCTGGGCGGCGTATTCCTTGAATGCAGGCTGCATCGCCTCGCGGAAGCACACGGCTTTCGCGGCGATGACATTTTCCAGAGGCCCGCCCTGCATGCCGGGGAACACCGCGCTGTCTAGCGCCTTGGCGTACTTCTCCTTGCAGAGCACAAGCCCTCCGCGCGGTCCGCGCAGAGTCTTGTGGGTGGTGGTCGTCACAACATGAGCATAGGGGAACGGACTCGGATGCACTCCGGTCGCCACCAGGCCTGCGATGTGAGCGATGTCCGCCATCAGGTACGCTCCGACCTCGTCCGCGATCTCGCGGA
>DGVK01000191.1 GCA_002395905.1 Verrucomicrobia bacterium UBA4286
TTCGCGCCGATCATGGCGAAGATCGACGAGCTGCGTTCGGCGGGCGGTGCGGGGGCGCAGGAACCTTCTTCCCTCCCTGCGGATGAAGTCCTCCGCGCGCGCCGCATCATCGCCGACCACATGCGCACCGCCACCTTCATACTCTGCGACCCCAAGGGCGGCGTGAAGCCGGGCAATGTAGGCGCCAACTACGTTCTGCGCCGCCTCATCCGCCGCGCCGTGCGCTACGCCCGGCAGCTGGGCATGGCCGAGGGTTTTACGGTGAAACTCGCCGAGGTCATATGCGACAAGTACAGCCACGTCTACCCGGAGCTCAAGGAAAACCTCGTGCAGTGCCGTCTGGATCTTGAGGCCGAAGAGAAGCGCTTCAACGCTACGCTCGACAAAGGCGAGGCGATGTACAGGAAGGTCGCCGAACAGCTCAAGGCCCACGGCCAGTCGCAGATAAGCGGCAAGACGGCCTTCAAACTTTACGACACGTTCGGTTTCCCGTTCGAGATGACCGTCGAGATGGCCGGCAAGGACGGTCTGTCGGTCGACAAGGAAGGCTTCGAAGAGGCGAACCGCAAGCATCAGGAGCTTTCGCGCACCACGAGCGCCGGTTCGTTCAAGGCCGGCCTCCAGGACAACAGCGAGGTTGTCACGCGCATGCATACCGCGACCCATCTCCTGCACGCTGCGCTCCACAAGGTGCTCGGCCCGACCGCGAATCAGAAGGGTTCGAACATAACGGCAGAGCGTCTGCGCTTCGACTTCACATGGCCGGAGAAGATGACCGACGCGCAGATCGCCGAGGTCGAGAAGCTTGTGAACGGATGGATCGCCGAAGCGATACCCGTCACCAAGAAGATGACCACCGTCGAAGAGGCCAGGAAGGAAGGCGCCATGGCGCTCTTCGGCTCGAAGTACGGCGACCAGGTCTCGCTGTACACGATAGGCGACGTCTCGAAGGAGATATGTTCCGGTCCGCACGTGTCGAATACGAGCGAGCTCAAGAGTTTCAAGATTCTGAAGGAGCAGTCGTCCTCGGCCGGCGTGCGCCGCATAAAAGCCGTGATCGGCAACATGTAAGCAAGGAGCAGTCATTGTTATGAAGTACGACAAGAACCACGCGCTTCTGGAATGTTCAATCCCCGGTCTGCCGCAGAAGAGCGGCAAGGTGCGCGACGTCTTCGATCTCGGCGACAGCCTGCTTATGGTCGTCACCGACCGTATCAGCGCGTTCGACGTCATCCTCCCTTGCGGCGTGCCTGACAAAGGCAAGGTCCTCAACCAGCTCTCCCTCTTCTGGATGGAGTTTCTTGGGATGAAGAACCACCTCATCACGGCGGACGTTGAAAAGTATCCCGATGTGCTCAAGCCCTATGCGGCCGATCTCGTCGGCCGGTCGATGCTCGTCAAGAAGGTCAAGATGGTGGAGGTCGAGTGCATCGCCCGCGGATATCTCACCGGCAGCGGCTGGAAGGAGTATCAGAAGAGCGGGACTGTGAACGGCGAAAAGCTGCGGGAAGGGTATCAGAACGCCTCCAGGCTCGACGAGGTTCTTTTCACTCCGACTACCAAGGCCGCAATCGGCGACCATGACGAGGCGATCAACTACGACGAGACCGTGAAACTCGTCGGCGCGGCGACTGCCTCCATGCTGAAGGAGGCGACCATAAGTCTCTATACGCGCGCGGCCGACTACGCCAGAGGCCACGGCATAATAATCGCCGACACGAAGTTCGAGTTCGGCATGGATGACGACGGTTCGCTCATCCTCGCAGACGAGGTTCTTACGCCCGATTCGTCGCGGTTCTGGCCCGAGGCCAGCTACGCCGTCGGCTCCAATCCGCCCTCGCTCGACAAACAGTATGTGCGAGACTGGCTGGATTCGGTGAACTTCAACCATCAGCCGCCGGGCCCGGTTCTGCCGGACGACGTGATCGCCCGTACGCGCGAGATATACGTCAAGGCCTACGAGGAACTCAGCGGCCGCAAGCTCGCCTAGCCGCGCCTCGCACACTCTCAAAGCAAAAGAACAAGGAGAAACAAATGGGACTGCTAGACCAGGTAAAGGACGCGATGAAGATGCGCTCCGAATCCAAGAAGATCGAGGCTGCGATCAAGCGGATCACCGCCGACTATTCCAACGGCGGTATAACCGTGACGGCCAAGGGCGACATGTCGATCGAGAAGATCGAGATGGCTCCGGGCGCATATGACGAGGTGAAGGCCGGCAAGCCCGCCCGTTTCGAAACGATGCTCCTCAACGTCGTCAACGGCGCTTTGAAGAAGGTTCGCGAGGCCACCCAGCAGGAAGTCATGAAGATGATGCAGCAGGGCGGCGCCGGAGGGATCTTCGGCAAGTGAGCTCGTTGAGGCCCATCGACGAACTGGAGGCCGCGCTGTCGAAGCTGCCGGGCCTCGGCAGGCGGTCCGCGGCGCGGGCCGCTCTTGCGCTTGTGAGAGAGCCGATGCGTCTTCTTGAGCCGCTTTCCGCCGCGCTCAAAGAGGCCCGCGAAAAAGTCCGGTGCTGCGAAAGGTGCGGCGCATTCACGACTCTGGACAGCAACCCGTGCCGTTTCTGCACCGACGAGACGCGCGACGGGACGGCGGTGTGCGTGGTCGAGGAGCCGGCCGACATCGTTTCGATAGAGTCCGCCGGCGCGTTTCACGGGAGATATCATTCGCTCGGTGGCAAACTCTCGCCGTCGCGTCGGCTCGGCCCCGAAAAACTGCGCCTTCGCGAACTCGCCGACCGCGTCCGCGCCGAGGGCATGACCGAAGTCCTTCTCGCGCTTTCGACCGACATGGAAGGCGACGCCACGGCGGGTTATATAGCGGAGCTTCTGCGCGGCAGCGGCGTTAAGGTGACGCGGCTCGCCTTCGGTCTTCCGGTTGATTCGGGGATAGCGTATTCCGATCCTCTCACCCTGCGGCGGGCGATAGTGAACCGCATTGCGCAGTGATATGAAGAAGGCCGTCGCCATAGTTATCCTGTCGGTGCTGGCCGTCGCCTCGCAGTTCGTGCTGAGTGCGAAACGTCCGGTGAAGTCGCCTGCGGTAGAGGAGGGGATTTTCGCCGCGCTGGGCGGCCTCAGAAGCATCGTCGCCGAGATAGTGTGGTTCAGGGCCGACAGGCTGCAGGAGGAAGGGCGCTATGTAGAGCTGGCGCAGCTCGCCCACGCGCTCGCCCTCGCCGAACCGCATACTCCCGAGGTGTGGAGCTACGCTTCGTGGAATCTTGCCTACAATGTTTCGGTGATGATGCAGACGGGCGAGGACCGCTGGCGCTGGGTCGAGGCGGCGATGTCGCTTCTCCGGGACGACGGTCTTAGAATCAATCCCACTTCGGCGGAGCTCTACCGCGAGCTGGCGTGGCTGTTCGAGCTTAAAATCGGCGCCGACCTGGACGACGCCGCTCCCGTCTACAGACGCAAGTGGCGCGAGATCGTGACTGATGTCGAGAGGCGCGGCGCATGGGAGGAGCTTTCGATGAACCCGATGGTCATGAACGAGATCGAGGCCGTGTATGGAATTTCGGACAGAGCCGACGCAATGTATTCGGCGATATACTGGGCCCACCTCGGGCTCAAGCACGCGAAGAAAGGCGTCGACGCGCGTATGCTCGAGACGATCGTGCGGCAGGCGGTTGTGATATACAGGCGGCGGAAAGGCGGGGCGGAGAATGGCTGAGGTCAGGTTCGAGAATGTGTCCAAGGTCTACGCGCGGGGCGACGCGCCTGCGGTGGACGGCTTTTCGCTCGGCGTGAAAGACGGCGAGTTCCTCGTGCTCGTGGGGCCCTCGGGCTGCGGGAAGTCGACTTCGCTTCGCATGGTCGCAGGGCTTGAGACGCCTACCTCCGGCCGCATATTCATCGGCGACAGGGATGTGACCGGTCTCCCGCCGAAGAACCGTGATATCGCAATGGTGTTCCAGAACTACGCGCTCTATCCCCACATGACTGTCGAGGAGAATCTTTCGTTCGCTCTCAGACTGCGCAAGGTTGCTCCCGGCGAGATAGAGAGGCGTGTCTCTGCGGCGGCTCGGACGCTTGGACTCGGACCGTATATGAAGCGGCTTCCCAAGGCGCTTTCCGGCGGACAGCGCCAGCGCGTCGCTCTCGGCCGCGCGATAGTGCGCGAGCCGGCGGTGTTCCTTTTCGACGAGCCTCTTTCGAACCTCGACGCCAAGATGCGCGTCGAGATGCGTGCCGAGATAATACGCCTTCACAACGCCCTCGGCGCGACGATGATATATGTGACGCATGATCAGACAGAGGCGATGACGATGGGCGAGAGGATCGTCGTCATGTCCGGCGGGAGAATCCAGCAGGTCGCGCCGCCGCTCGAAGTATACGAGCATCCCGCGAACGAGTTCGTCGCCGGGTTTATAGGCACGCCTCCGATGAATCTGTTCCCGCCGGGAACGCTTGATGCGCAAAAGACGGTCGGCCTGCGGCCGGAGCATATTTCCATCGCGCCTCATGACGGCGTGCAGGGAGCGGTCGCGGCGACTGTCGACTTCGTGGAGCCGCTTGGCTCGGAAACGCTGGTGCATGTGATTCTCGACGCGTCGCGCCATCCTGCGATAGTCCGTGTGCCAGGTTTCTCGTCCGTCCGCGCAGGTGACAAAATAAGCCTCATCCCCGACCGCATGCACTGCGTGTTTTTCTGACGGCGATCCTGTTTGGAAAACAGGGTGAGAGTTTTCAGTCGCGCTCGTGCTCCTCGAAGAAGAAGCACCCGTCCTGCGCCTCTTCCTGCTTCAATGGAGTGGAATGGG
>DGVK01000063.1:0-23513 GCA_002395905.1 Verrucomicrobia bacterium UBA4286
CCCGCGCACTGGTTCGCGACGGTGATGTCGCCCTCCGCCGTGTTGCGGGCGAGCGAATGCACGACGCCATCGACGTGCACGCTGGAGTTGCGAATCTCCGCATGCTTGCCGTCCGGCACCCACACGCTCGCGGCGAGTCCCGCGACACGCTGCGGCCCCTGCACTTCGGCGCCGGGGCGGATGAAGAGCTCAACGCCGTCGATGATGCCTCCCGCGTCGAGATTGGCGGCAAGGACAGCAGCGTAGTGATACCCGCTGGCGAGAGTGTTGGCGGTCGTGCTTGCCGTCGTGTCGTTCCAGCGCGAAGCGCGGCTGACGACTCTTCCGTAGAGGTCGATTGTGAGATTCTTCACCGTTCCAGTCAGCGTCCGGACGAGCGCGGGGTTAGAGTCGTAGGCGAGCCACACGTCGTTGGAGATCGTGAGCGTGTGCCCCGCGCCGTCGATCGTTCCCGAGAACGTCTCGATCGGCAGCGGGTCGTGCACAAGCGCGATGTCGGCGGCGAAACGCGCGGCGACGCCGGGGTGGTCGCGAAGCCAGAACCAATCCTCTTCGCTGTCGAGGAGATACGCGCCGTCGGAGTCCTGCGGAGGCGTCGGCCACGACCAGTTGGTGCGCGGCCAGCAGCTCTTGGCCTGGTGGCGAGAGAGGGACATGAGATCGGCGTCGTTCCACGAGACATCGGTGTAGTAGCCCCAGCTCATGACGCCGCCGTAGCCGTTCGCGCGGCACCAGTTGCACTTCGCATGGTAGCTCGACGGCCCCTCGAACGTCTCCTTATCGGTCGAAATCACGGTGCCGTCGGCCTTCGTCGCCGTGCGGCTCTTCCAGACGAGGTCGGCATCCCACCAGCGCGTCTTGTCGCTCGGCCACGCCTCCTTCAGCCACGGCACGACCAATCCCCAGCCCGGGTTCTGGACTTCATAGGCATACATCGCCTGGCCGACGACGATGCGGCGCGGCGGCACGCCGCGCGACGTGCAGACGTTGATGCCGGTCATCATCACCTGCGGCGAGGAGTTGAGCGTAGTGTTGCCGTACGCCATGGCGTTTACAAAGTCGGCGGCGTGGAACGCGGCGTAATAGCCGGACGGCGCCATCTGGTGGCCGAGGTTGGAGCAGAACGAAAGGACGTATCCCTTGTCGAAGAACGCGGCCGCGAGATCGCGCATGAGAAGTCCGTAGGCGTGCCAGTCGCGTTGCGTGTTCGCCGTCGTGACGGCATGATCGCCGGGATATTCCCAGTCGATGTCGAGGCCGTCCAGCCCCGCAGACTCCATGACGGCGAGAATGGCATTGACGAGCTGCTTGCGGCGGGCGGCGGACGCGGCGGCGCAGGCGATTGGAGTCCCCGTCACGCCATCGACTGTGTTCGTTCCTTCGCCCTTCGTGAGCGAGCCGCGAATCATGCACTTCGGATTGTATTGGTCGCGCAGCGCCTTGATGCGCGCAACTTGCGCGGTGTTGTTGCGCCCGCGCGCGTCCCACGTCGTCTTGAACGTGTCGTTCTCCGAGTCATACACGACGAGGAAGTCGTTACAGACGACGATGTCCGTCAGATTGCCGACGCGATTC
Organism: Verrucomicrobia bacterium UBA4286; assembly: GCA_002395905.1. GTDB lineage: Bacteria > Verrucomicrobiota > Kiritimatiellia > RFP12 > UBA1067 > UBA1067. The sequence continues at coordinate 1,576 of DGVK01000063.1, forward strand.
GCCGGAGAGTCTTCGAGCTTCCCTGCCCATGTGCCGGTGAGCGCCGTGCCGTCCTGCCGCAAATACGCGCCGATCTGGTGGACGAACGGGAAGACGCGATGCGGCTGCGTCTCCTCGCCGTTGACGACATCGAATACGCCGCCGTTGGAGAGCGTGATCTTCTCCGTAGGCACCGAAACCCAGATTTTGGCGTCGGGCGAAATCTCAGGGTTGATCGTCGCCGTCACCCAGAGATAGTCGCTGTCCTCGCGATCGTTGACCTGCGGATAGAACCAAACGCTTCCCGCCGGGAAGGACGCGGAGAACTCCGTCGCGTCATCCGCCGCAGTCACCGTGGCGGCGGGGCCTTGCGTCGCCTCGGCCTCGTAGAAGCCGTAGTTGTGCGTGTAGGGCTGCTTCCAGTATTTGATGTCCGTGATGTCCGCCTTCGTGCAGTTCTCGAGGCGGAAATGTACGTCGAACGCGCTCTCGACATTGCCGCCCAAAGCGTTGTCGAAGCGGATGCCGAGAAGCGCTTCCCGCGCGAGCCCGCGCGTCAGGCGCGGATGGACGCGCACTACCGTCGCCGGACACGCCGGCGCCACGGCGGACGCAAGCGCGACGCTCTTGATGCGCACCGTCTCGCCGCTTACGTAGCGGCTGCGATGAGAATACGTGAAATCGACCTTGTGCGTCCCTTCTGGAATCGCGATGTCGGTCGACACCCAGCTGCCGATCGTGTTCGTCGGCCCGTGAAGCGAATAGGCCAATTTGCCGTCAACCCAAACGCAGAAGGATGAATCTGGATGTGTGTGCGGATATCTCACATCGGACCACGGGCCGGCGTTGAACAGCAGTTTCTCGCAATGCTCGAACGTCAGTACGCCCGGACCCGTGACGGTCGTCGATAGTGTGCTTTCCGCCGTGCGCTTTCCAGTGAAGCCGTCGGCGACTTCGAGATACTCTCCGCCGCTTGCCTCCGCCCAGCCGCCGTCGATGGATTTGTAAATGGCCCATGGGAGGCGCGGCGAGCCGAGAAGCGTATCCCAAGTCGAGCTGAAAGCACTGAAGTTCACGACGTTGGTTACGCTCGACACGCCATCCTTCACGACGTATGCGCTGATGTATGCAGAACCCGCGCTTTCGGGAACCGTGAACGGCTCCGTGTATTTCACAAAGTCGTTGTTGTTCAGTCCGTATGCCTGATACCAGATTTCCGCGTCGGGATCGGGGAAGGACAGCGCAAACGCCGTATCGCCGGGAAGCGACGAGCCGTATGTGACCGAACATTCGACCTGCGCCGTCTCGGGAACGCGCGTCGAGCGCCACTGTGAAACATAGGGAGCCGCTTCGAGCAAGACGCCTGTCGAATCTAGGTGGTTGGAGATGGAGAGGCGCGAACCGTGGTAGATGTGGTTCTTTGAGGAGAAGCCGCCGCAGAAGTCGGCGTAGCCCTGCTCCGCCATGACGGACGACATGCTCGTGCCATCGACGGCGATCTTGTGCTGGAAGCCGAGTCCGCGCCACGTATTGGCCGGGTCGAAGTTCGCGGGCGGATAGTGGTTGAGACTCATGTTGTGGCCGATTTCATGCACCCACGCGTGCGTCTGCGAATAGCCCAGCAGCACGCTCGCGATATGGTATGCCGCATTCTGATGGCGCGACGTGATTTCATCGAGCGTATTCAAACGCGCCAGGCCGCCATAGCCGCCGGACTGCGTAGTGGGCGTGACGATCACATCCGCGCCATAGCGGTCGCGCAAATCGAGGAGGCCGCTGTATTCATCCCGCAACCCTTCGCCCTTGCCGAGAATCTCCGCAATCGTGCCGCCAGTGCCATCGACACAATGGACGCCGACCATGCGAAACCAGAAATTCGTATCCATGTCTGTCGTGCAGAGGATCTGGTTCATCCGCGCCGTCGCCTTCGCCGAGAACACTTCAAGTTTCGAGAAGCCGTTCCATTCTTCCGTATCGCCCGCTTCCACCGACGCCTTGCCGGGCGTGTCATAGACGAACAGGACGTCGATGGTGTCAAACTCCGCATCCGTCTTGCCTGCCGGAACCGGGCGCGTCGCAGGATGGATTAGCTGCGATTGCCAGTTCGTGATGACAAGACGGTTGTCGTCGTTGCCATGATAGATCGTGCCATCGAGCCGCGTCACGTAGCCGAGGCGTGGGAAGTTTTCGTTTTCCTCGTTCGGCTCCGTGGGCACCTTGCCGACGCGGAAGTTCAAGTTCTTCACCTTAAGGCCCGCTAGCACGTCATCAGGAGAGCCGAGCGCCGAACCGCCGAACGCGAGATGCGATGTAAGGTAGCCCGTGAACTTGAGACTGCCGGAAGCATAGTACGTCTCGCCATCCACCTTAATCGTCGCGCCGCTGTCGTGGATCCAGTTCAGTTCGATATAGTGCTCTCCAGACTGAATCAACTCGCTTGTCGTGTATCCTACAGTCGAGAGCGAGCCGTCAGCCTTGCGCCAGATGACCTGCTTCGCCGCATCGTTCGTGATCACAACGCGCGAATCCAAGGCAGTCGTCCCCGAAACCGAATCCCAGCTCAAGAGCGTACCGTACACGCCATCAGGAATATCTGCATCGAAAGAAAGCGTAAAGGCGTTCGTGGCAGAGCCGAGCGTCACGTAAATCGGGCTCGCGCCGACCACCGCCCATTCGCCGTCTATGGAAAGCGAGACGTTTTCCTGCGTAAGTTCTATGCTGCTGACGGTGCCAGGAATTTCCGAAATCGTTTTCAGAATCGTGCCGTATTCCGTGCCGGAATCCTCCGGTGAAACGTAGCTCCAGCCGGACGGTATCGCTTCGGAAATCGAATCGCGCGCCGCGAGCAGTTCGACGACGCCGATATTCTGCAAATCGGCTTCTTCGCACGCCACGGCGAGCGTCGTGAATTCCAGCATGATAATGCCATTGTCGATTTTGGCGATGGCGATCTTGATCTTGGTGTAGGTCTGCGTCTCGGGGTCGTAGGCAAAGCCCGCGCTCGAATAATCGACCGAACTGCCGTCGAGCACCTGCACCGTATCGGCATCGACATCGCCGCGAACTATCGCGAAGAGCGCATCGGTCACGCTCCTGTAATATATCGTTTCCCCGCTTGCCGGCGTGATCGACGCGGCCGCCCACGAGGGAACGACAGCCTTCGCCTCCGGGAACTCGTAAAGCGCGACGTCGCCCGGCGCAAGCCAGCTGTCGGCAAAGAGCGCGACCGCCTCGATTTCAAGTCCGGCCCACGGCACGGTGTTCATGGACGCGACGCTGTTCGCAGGGCCGCCCACCGAAACGCGGCTGTTCGTGTTGCCACGCCACTGAAGGCTAGAGACATTGCCTCCTGACATTTCACCAAACGATTCGCCAAAATAGAGAGCCGTACCCGTTGTGGGCGAAATCGAGGACGAATCGGATTGGAAAGCAAAAAGCATGTACGACTCGCCTTCGGAAAGCGTCTGCATGCTGCCACCGAATTTGTAGCCGTCGTTGTTGTAATTCGCGTTTGCCCCGTTAAGCCAATAGCCTTGGACGTCCGTCCCTCCTGCCGTCTTGCAAGCCGCCCCTATTGGATGATTGTCTGTGGAGAGCACGCCGGCGATCACTGAATTTGCCGCCGGCGCTCCGCCGGCCGGCGCCTTGATTTTCGCCAGTATCGTGACTTTCGCGCAATTCGTGACGGTAGCAATGTCGATCGTCGCGCCGAGGGTGGTCGCAGAGCCGATGACGATATTGCCGCTGTCATTTACGGTATTGTCGTTGAGCGTAATCTTGTAGCCGCCGTGGAGCGTCGCTTCGTCCTCGAACTCGCCGGAGACCCAGACCGCCGTCGGGATCGGGCCTGTGTAGGTCGGTTCTACGGGGTCATCCGGCTCTTCGCTCGGGTCGTAGGCGTAAACGACGCTGACGTTGGAAACATTGATTTTATTGATACCGTACATAGAGGCGCCCAAAACGAAATTGAGCTCGACCGTCTGCTCGCCTTCAGGTATCTCAATTTCACCTGACGCACCGTTAGATGTGTCATATCCTAACGGAGCGATGCGCAATTTCTCTATTCCTCCGACCGATACCGTGAATACATCTCCGCTCCACATATATTTGGAATAATTGAAAGTGAGCGATGCTGGACCTTTGATTGTCGTTGTCAAACTTGACGACGTTCCTATTGTGGTGAGCTGCCCGCTTCTGGCGACGCCGCTATCAACATACCATGCAGGAGAGGAAGTCGTCCAGGCGAGTTCCGTATTGCCGAGAGCGGCGGCGAGGGGGAGAACGGAATATTCTCTCGTGAACACGTCGCCCGCGTTGTCGTTCGCGTCGTAGCTTCTCGCCTTGATCGTTGTTGTCTGCGTCAGGGAAATGGGTGCGGAGTAGAGCGTGCCGTTTGTCTTTGTCGGCTCTGTGCCGTCGGTGGTGTAATAGACGGAGCAGTTGTCGGAGAGGGATGAGAGAGTAATCTTGTCGGCCTTGCCGTTCACGACGGAGGCGTCGCCCGCCTTGGTGAACTTGACGCCGAGATGCCAGCGGCTCGCGTAGCCGCAGTTGTCGATAAGCACCTGGCGGTTGTTGTGCGTCGCGTCGCCCATCGGCACATATGTGCCATCGTCATAGTGCGCCGTCGCCCACGATGTCGGAACTACCGTCGCCGCGCTCGAATTCATCGTCACAAAGCAGAGGTCGGGAGATGAGAAATACGGGAGCATGTTGCAGTAGTTCCATATGCCTTTGGCGTGTGTTGTGCCGTAGCTGCCGTCGAAATTGTTCCAGAGATGTATGCGGTCGTCTGCATCCGTCCAGCCCGTGAGCGCCAACACGTCTTCCGCCGACATGAACGTGCCGTCGGAGTTCTTGAAGAAATGCTCCTTGTAGGCCATGACGGTGCAGCCCCACCATGCTTGATAGGAATTGTTCTGGTAGAGCGTGTAGTTCTGATCTCCGGGATAGGCGAACTGGTAGCCGAAGGAATACGAGGACGATTGCTGGCCCGACTGGGTGTCCTGCGTGTCGGCATGTCCGCAGCCAAGCGTGTGCGCAACTTCGTGCGAACAGATCTGGAACGCGCCGAACGCGCCGGAACCTTCCGCAACGGCCATTGCCACATCCACGACGCTCACGGCCTTGCCGGCGAAATTGACCGCATGTTCCGCGTCAGTTCCCTGATATGGCGTCGAGTTGCCGTCCGCGCCGCCAGAGCGGTAAATAAGCATAACGATGATGTCGGCGGCGTAATATGCGCGGTCTTCAAGGAGGCCGTCCATCGAGACGTCGGATTCCGCCGTATTGCCGAGCACTACGTTGTATGCCTGGCTCCAGGCGGTGGCGGTATTCGAGTTGCGTGCCTGGACGGTCGTGACGCCGGCGAGCGTGTATGAGAAATAGTCGTTGCTCTGCTGCGTCAGGTTGTCAGTGCCGGTCAAGCGTGAATTTGCAAGGACATTGTTCATCTGCGTGACGCACGACGATGCCACGGAGTACTGGTCGCGGCTGTTCTGGCTAAGGTAGTCCGCAGCTCCTGCGTCATAGACGAACAACAGCCGAACCGACACCGCCGCCTCGGCAGCAAACGCTGCGAATCCAACAGCCGCGCAAGCGACCAAGCGCATAAGAAACCTCTTCATCCTGTTCTCCATGTTCATATACAACCTCCTGCATTGTTTGTCGGCGGTTTTGCCGTATCACTCATCTGCAATCGAGCAGCCGATATGCTTGCGGTAGGGCCAGCGCGAGCAGCAACACGCCAGCAGATGTAGGGGATTTTCCAAAACGCATATCACACCTCTCTTTTCTGCTATTCTTCTACGAACTCAGAACCCGGATGCTTGCACAGCGGGCACAGGTAGTCCGCCGGAGGCCGCCCCTCGCCTTCGTAGACGTAACCGCAGATCGGGCATATCCAGCGCTTCGGAGCACCGGGCGCGGCAGGCGCGGCCTGGGGTTTCGGCTTGACGTTCGCGTGGTAGTAGGCGTATGTCATCGTCGGCTCGTCCGAAAGCACGACCGCCTCGTCGACCGCGCAGATGAACATACCGTGCGTTCCAAGATCGACGTAGCTCTCGACCGTCAGCGCAAAGACCGAGTTGCAGTGGCGCGCAGGAACGGCAAGACCGTTCTCCGTTCGGGTGAGCGCGCACGACGCGAACTTGTCGGCGTCGCGTCCGCTTCTGAAGCCGAAGTTTTCGAACACCGAAAAAGGGGCGGACTCCGCAAGCGTGCAGACGTTCAGTCTGCCAGACGCCTTGACCACATCATGCGTGTAATTCGCCTTGTTGACGGTCACGGCAAGCCTCGCCGGTTCACCCGTGACCTGCACGACGGTGTTGCAGATCATCCCGTTGTCGTGCGTGCCGTCATGCGACGTCACGACATACAACCCGTAACCTATCTTGAAAAACGCCGACATGTCTACAGTCTTCATAGTGAACCTCCTTCTTTGCGGATATTATACCAAATCCACGGCAGCCGTGCATAACACTCGGGCAAGACTTGGGTAAAGTCCGGGCAAGACTTGAGCAAAGCGTGGGCAAGACTTGTGTAAAGTCTGGGCAAGACTTGTGTAAAGTCTGGGCAAGACTTGTGTAAAGTGTGGGCAAGGCTTGGAAGAACTGCGCTCTACCAGACGGTGAACATGAGGCCCGGCTTGACCGCGCGGAGGAATGACTCGGGCGGCAGCGCTTCTGGCGTTATGCGCAAGTCGGCTATAGACCCCATAAATGTCTCGCGCGTGTTTGCACTTGACACGTTCCGATACAGGTCCGCGCCTATCACGAACGGGGCAGTATCCGAATCGTTATAGTAGAAGCCGCAATACCCTTCAAGACTGTAATTCAGAATCTCTTTATAGTCGAGATACAGTCTGCACGTCATGGTCGAACCGTCTTCTTTGCCATCAACGACCACCGCCAGGTGATGCCACTCGTCATCGGCGCAATAGGCTGGCGAACCGCTTTGATCTCTTACGGTAAAATCAAAGTTATCAGCTCCACTCACCGACCTGGTAACTCCTCGAAACAACGGCTCTACCTTTCCATCCTTATTTCTGGCAAAGCTTATCTTCCAGCCCTGCTCTTCCTGCTTGCCCCAAACTATCATCGGGAAATTGTTAGAATCATGAATATCTTTATCCTGCGGAATCTTGAAGAATGCTTCGCAGGTGAAGCTGAAAAGCCTCTTGAGCGCGGAGGCATTGCTGTTAGACATATACACGACGCCTGCGGAAGCCTGGTCCCCCGAAAACTGAAGAGCCTTCGCCGGACCGCTTATGGTCTTGCGCGAAACAGGGTCGTAAACCCCCGCTTTCGTCGGGAAGTCGTCGCCGCGCGTCGGGAACTTGGCGGTTATATCGCCAAGCTCGTGGTCACTCCATTTGCCGATGCTCTTCAACGTCCCGTTCATCGTGCCTGGCGACGCGTTGTTCGTGATTATCGCGCCGCTGCCTTCGAAGCGGTACCACAAGAGCGGGTCTGCACCGGCGAACAGCACGGCGAACGACACGGCGGCAGCCAGATTAATGCGGCGGTTCAGCTTCATTTCAACGCCCCTTTCAGATTTATGGCGATGCTCTTCAATAGCCGAGGTCGGCGTCGACGACTATCGCAAGCGTCGATATGCCTGTAGGCCTGCGGTCGAAGACTGCCGTAACCTTGCATATGCGGTCCGGCGAATCGCAGTCGGCGCAGACGCCTGTCACCGCGCACGGCGTCTTCTTGCCGAGACGGCGGCAGTTCGGCGGACAGGCGCACCGCTTGATTCGCGCGATCGCGTCGTCCACGCCGCCTTCGACGATCTTGTTGCGCCCGATTACATACACCACGCGGGAGGGTCCGGCGATCGACGCCGCGACGCGGTTGCCCCGTCCGTCGATGTTTACAATCCGTCCGTCCGCCGTGAGCGCGTTCGCGCTGAGGAGGAAGAGGTCCATCACCAGCTGGTGGTCGCGAATCTCCTTTCCTGCCGCGGCAAGACGTTCGCGCACGCCGAGAGCCTTTATCGTTTCGCTGCCGCCCCAGCCGACACTTGCGGCATGCTCCGCCTCGCGCATGACAAGCGCGGCCGCCTCCTCGGGAGTGCGCGCGAACACGGCTTCGTAGCCGCGCCTCCTGAGGCCTTCGACGGCCCGTCTGCAAAGTTCTTCGCTCATGTTACAGTTCCTTTCATCAAGTCGTTGACACCGGGCCGCCGCTCATCGCGCGTAAAGTATGTCGTTCGGCGGCGCAGCCGCGAGACGCATCGCGCGCCCGGTGACAGGATGCCGAAACTCCAGCTGCACGGCGTGCAGAAGCTGGCGGCGCGGCGGCACGGCGAGACGGCGGTCCTTCGCGGCGTCGCCGTAGAGCGCGTCGCCGGCTATCGGGTGGCCGAGGTGGGCGGCGTGAACGCGTATCTGATGGGTGCGGCCCGTCTCTATCACAAACTCCACGAGGGCCAGCGGGCCGTGGCGCTCCAGCACCGTCCAGCGGGTGACGGCGCGTCTGCCGTCCGGCACGTCGACGGCCATCCTCTTCGCGTCCCAGGGCTTGCGGCCGATGGTCGTTTCAAGAGTTCCTGTCGCGGGATTTATCGCGCCGTGAAGCACGGCGAGATATGTCTTAACAACGCCGTCGTGCGACTCGAACGCGGCGCGCAGGCCCTCATACGCACGGCGGCTCTTGGCGAAAACCATCACGCCGCTCGTGTCGATGTCGAGCCGGTGGACTACGCCCGGCCGCTCGCGGCTGCCGACGCGCGCCATCTGCGGACGGCTCGCCGCAAGAAGCCCTGCAAGCGACTCCTCCTTCTCGTGCCCGGGCGCAGAGTGGACGATCATCCCGACGGGTTTGTTCACGGCGATGATGTCGTCGTCTTCAAAGAGAATATCGACATGCCTCATGCGCCGGCCTCCACATGGGCTTCGCCGGCGTAGACGCGCGTTCCGCCGATGTCGAGCGTTCCGTCAGGCGAGATTCCGCCGCATATCCCCTTGAGCGGCGCAGGATCGCTGTCGGTCTGCCGGACGCTCACGACGCGCCCTTTGAGCCAGTCGAAAGGCGCGAACTCGCCGTGCAGCGCGGCGAAGCCGCCGGAGAGCCAGCGCTTGTGCCAGAACTCGACCGACATCACAAGCCGCTCAAGAACGTCGTCTCTGTCGAACTTATGTCCGGCGAGCGCCGCAAGCGACGTCGCGCGCGCGGCGATCTCGGCGGGGAAATCCGTCTCGTTCACATTTACGCCGACGCCCGCGATTATGTTGTCGCCGTGACGCTCGCAGAGGATTCCGGCGATCTTGCGGCCTGCGGCGAGCACGTCGTTAGGCCATTTGAGGGCGACGGTCGCAGAGCGCGGCAGAATGGCGGCAAGCGCCTTGAGCACGGCAAGACCGACGACGAGCGGCACGGTCGCGACCTCCTCGGGCGGGCGCCCCTCGCCCGGGAGCACGGCGGAGAATGTAAGGTTCGCGCCCGGCGCAGAATGCCACGTATGATCGAGACGTCCGCGGCCGGCCAGCTGCCGCTCCGCCGTGAAAACATCGCCCGAGCGACCTGCCCGGGCGTCGATGTTCGTCGAGCCTGTCACTTCGAGCCGGTGGATCGTCATGCGAGAAGCTCCAGAGAGAACGGCCCGTCATTCAAAAGCCTCACCTTCATATCGGCTCCGAAGCGTCCGGTGCCGACGCGGTCCGGGCCGAGCCTTTCACGCAGGCGGGCGACGACACGCTCGTAGAGCGGCTCGGCGAGTTCCGGACGGGCCGCGTTCGAAAAGCCCGGGCGGCGGCCGCGGGCGGTGTCGGCGTAGAGGGTGAACTGTGAGACGACTATCACGCTGCCGCCCACGTCTTCCAGCGAGAGATTAGTCGCGCCGTTCTCATCCTCGAACATTCTGAGGACGGCGATGCGCTCGGCGATCCTGTCCGCCGCCGCCTCGGTGTCGCCGTGCGTAACGCCGAGAAGAACGAGAAGGCCCCGGCCGATTTCGGCGACGCGCCCGCCGCCGATCTCGACCGAAGCCTCGCTGACCCGCTGGAGCCAGGCCTTCACTTTACTTCGCCAGTTCGCCGACGTTCTTCGACGGCTTGGAGAGGACGTGCGCGTAGACGAGCACGTAGGCGAGAAGGCCTATCGTAAGCCAGTAGCTGTTGAGAATGCCGACCTTGTCGGCGATGTAGCCCTGGACCGGCAGGACGATTCCGCCGCAGACCATCGCCATGAAGATTCCCGATCCCATCGGCACATACTTCCCGAGTCCTTCTGCGGCGAGGTTGAAGATCGCGCCCCACATTACGGAGGTGCAGAGGCCGCAAAGCGCGACAAGACCCATCGAAAGCGGGAACTCCTTGCCGAAGGCGTTGACCATCTTCACAGGCGCGAACATCGCCGCGAGAAGCAGGGCGATACCCGCGAGCGCGCAGCAGGTGACCATCACCTTGGAGGAGACCTTGCCGCCGATCGCGCCGCCGACGAGACGGCCTATCATCATGCAGAACCAGTAGGCGCCGACCACCGAGCCCGCGACCGTCGCGCCGACGTACCAGGGCTGACCCTCCTGGGTCATGTAGAGGTTGGCCATGTTGGGAATACCGCACTCGATGATGATGTAGAAGAAGATTCCGAGCGCGCCGAAGGTGAAGTGCCTGAACTTGAGGGTCGCCACGATGTCCTTCACGACCGAGGAACCTCCCGCGAGGCGGGCCGCCTTCTCATCGGCGGTCTCCATGTGAGGCTCGGGAATCTTGGAGAGGCCGATGATGACGAACGCCGCCGCGAAAAGGCCCATGGCGATCATGAGCGCGGGCGCGGCGTCGGCGACCTTGGCCTTGGCGACCTCGCCGCCGATGAGATAGCCGAGAAGGATCGGGGCTATCGTCGCGCCGACCGAGTTGAGCGAGCAGCCGATCTGGACGAGCTGGTTGCCCTTCTTGCCCTCGCCGCCGAGCGTGTTGAGAAGAGGATTCACTACAAGGTTCAACAGACACATCGAGAATCCTGCGACGAAAGCGCCCGTCACATAGACCGAAAAGCTCTCGACATAGCCCGACAGGAGCTGCACTCCCACACCCGCGAAACCGATCGCGACGGCGAGAAGCGACGTGAACTTGTAGCCCTTGCGCTTCAGGATAAGGCCGCCCGGGATGCCCATGAAGAGGTAGGCGAAGAAGTTCGCCGCCGAGCCGAGCTGGGACGCCGTGTTCGACGCGCCGAACTGGTTCTTTACAATGACTCCCATGGAGCCGGCGAAGTTGGTCACGAAAGCGATCATGAAAAACAACGCAAACATCGTCGCGATCGCCGCGATGTTGCCGCCCTGCCTGTTCTGTGAGCTCATCTGCTACATACCTCCTTGTGTTTGATGTAATGTGTTTTTGGTGTTTGTGGTGAAGTATACAGAAAATCTCGCCCGCCGTCAATGCCCGCAGTGGAGTCGCGGGGCGGGGCGAAGTCGGCGGGAGCGGTCCAGCGAAAGGCGCGGCGCGTCGCAGGATGGACGAACTCCAGCCCGCACGAATGGAGGAAAAGCCGACGCGCCTTCGCCGCGCCGTACTTCACGTCGCCGACGACTGGATGGCCCGCTTCGGAGAAATGAACCCTTATCTGATTCTTTCGTCCCGACTTGAGCGTCACCTCCACAAGCGTCCAGCCGCGCCCGGCGCCCACGCGCCGCCACTCCGTGCGGGCGAACTTCCCCTCTTTCGGGTCGTCCACGCTCGCCACCTTCATCGTCTTCGGGTCGTCCCTCAGATACGACTCAAACGCCCCGCTCTCGTCCGGCAGCTCTCCCTCCACGCGCGCCAGATAGCGCTTGACCGTAATCGCGTTCCAGCTGTCGCGTATCCGCGCGGCAAGCTCCTCGGATTTTGCGAACATCATCACTCCGCTCGTCTCGCGGTCCAGCCGGTGCACAAGCCACACGCGCGCGCGGCTCCTCGCCTGCCCCTTGCGCACCCAGCCGTTGAGCAGGTTCTCCGCCGTGAGCTGGCTCTCGCGCGCGGCGCGCCCCTGGACGCGCGTGTGCGTGGTAAGAAGACCCGCAGGCTTGTCGATTACGACCAGGTCGCGGTCTTCGTAGATTATCGGAAGAGGCGGCTTTTTCAGAAAAGCTCCTTGACGGCAGCGTCGATCGCAGGCACTTCCACGACCTTGTTCTGCACGACCGGCAGCGTCTCAAGCTCGCGGAAGCTCGGCGGCGGGTTGTCCAGAATGTCAGCGCCGAACGCGCGGCGGCACGTCTCGGGGAACTTGTAGGGCGTCGCGGTCGCCGCTATCACGCAAGGAACGCCGCCCTTCGGATATCCAAGCGCGCGGGCGACGTGCACCGCGACGGCGGTGTGCGGGTCGAGCACATACCCGCACGCCTCGCGCATGCGGCGCATCTCGGCCTCGGTCTCCTCGGGTGTCGCGACACCGCCTTCAAAGTCCGCGAAAAGCTTCGCCTTCGCGGCGTCGCGAAGTTCGTAGCGCCCCTTTTCGGCGAGGTCGGCCATGAGCCGCGCGACCTCGGTGCAGTCGCCGTCGTTGAGGAGCCACAGAAGCCGCTCGACGTTCGACGACCTGCGTATATCCATCGAAGGAGAGTTGGTGACCGTGAACCTCTCGCCCGGATCGTACACACCCGTCTTCACAAAGCGCGCCAGCACATCGTTCACGTTCGACGCGACGACGAACCGGCGAACCGGCGCGCCGAGCCTCTTAGCGTAGTAGGCCGCGAGGATGTTGCCGAAGTTGCCCGACGGCACGACTACGTCGAACTCGCCGCCGATTCTCGCCGCCGCCATTGCATAGTAGCCGATCTGCGGCACGAGGCGGCCGGTGTTGATCGAGTTGGCGCTGGAGAGCGTGACGCCGTGCGCCGCGGCCTCGGCCGCGATCGCCTTGTCGGCGAAGATGCGCTTGACCGCCGCCTGCGCGTCGTCGAAATTGCCCTTGATCGCTATCGCGTGGACGTTCGCGTCCGCCGGCGTCGTCATCTGAAGACGCTGCACGCGCGACGTGCCGACGTTCGGGAAGAACACCGCGACCTCGGTTCCGTCTACTCCGGCGAAACCCTGCATGGCGGCCGAACCTGTATCGCCGCTCGTCGCTGTGAGCACGAGAACGCGGCGCCCGCCGGCGGAGTGGCGCATGAACACGGGTAGCATGGAAAGAGCGACGTCTTTGAACGCGCCCGTCCTGCCGTGGAAGAGTTCAAGGATCTTGAACCCGTCGGCATCGACTAGCGGTATCGGGTCGCCATCGGGGAAGCGCGATATGAGGCGCGATACGGCCTCTTCGCGGACGGACTGCGGGAAGTCGCCAAAAAGCCTGGCGAGAACCTCCCTCTCCGCCCCGGCAAGCGTCGCGCAGTCTTTTGAAAAGCCCGCAGACTCTTCGCCGGACATCAACGGGACGTAAAGCCCGCCGTCGGGAGCGAGCCCCTGGAAAACGGTTTCAACGGCGCCGGCCTCGACGCCGGTCCTCGTGCTTGCGTACTTCATCGTTCTCACCTGCCTGCGTCAAGGACCTGGCTTTCGTCAAGCGTCGCCACGCCTGCGTCGGCAAGGGCGGCCTCGGCCTTGGCGTTGTCGTTGAACCTGAATACGAGGACGGCCTTCTCGCCGCTGTGGAATGCGAAGGCGTAGCTGTACTCTATATCGACGCCGGCCTTGTCGAGAACCGCCATGACCTCGGCCATCCCGCCCGGACGGTCCGGCACGCAGACGGCGACCACCTTGCACACGTTCACGACATGCCCCTTGTCGGTAAGCACGTTCTGCGCACGCTCGTGATCGTCGACGATCATGCGGACAATCCCGAAGTCGCTCGTGTCGGCAAGCGAAAGCGTCGCGATGTTTATGCACGCGTCCGCGAGGTCGCGGCATATCTGCGAGAGCTGCCCCGGCTTGTTCTGAAGGAAGATCGATATCTGTCTTATCTGCATGGCTGGTTCTCCTTAGTTGAACATGAACTCCACTACGTCGCCGTCCTGCATCTCGTACTCCTTGCCCTCGGGCCGCAGCGCGCCTGCCGCGCGCGCGCCCGATTCTCCGCCGTACTTCACGTAGTCATCGAACGACACGACCTGCGCGCGGATGAAGCCTTTCTCGAAATCGGTGTGTATCACGCCTGCGCAACGCGGAGCCTTCCAGCCGCGGCGGAACGTCCAGGCGCGGACCTCCTTCGGGCCGGCCGTGAGATAGCTGGCGAGGCCGAGCGTGTGGTAGGCGAGCTTGATGGTGCGGTCGAGCGAGCTTTCCGACAGGCCGTAGCTCTCGAGGAACTCCTTGGCCTCGGCGTCCGACAGCCCCGCAAGGTCGGCCTCCATCTGCGCACATATGACGACAAGCTCCGAGCCCTGCTTCGCCGCATAGTCCCTGAGCGCCGCCACATGCGCGTTCCCCTCGCCGGTGACATTGTCGTCGGCGACGTTCGCACAGAAGATGACCGGCTTGTCGGTAAGGAAGTGAAGGTCCTTCAGCACAGGCAGTATCGGGTCGCCGTCCTTGCGCGGGAACGAACGGACGCTCCTCCCTTCCTCCAGATGCTTGAGGAGCGCCGCGCACGCCTCGGCCTCGGGCCTCATCTGCGGCTTGGCCTGGGCCTCCTTCTTTATCTTGTCGTAGCGTTTCTGGAGCTGCTCCATGTCGGCCAGCACAAGCTCGGTCTCGATGACCTCGGCGTCGCCCACAGGATCGATCGGCGCCGACTTGTTGCCGCCCTCCTGCACGTGGATGATGTCGTCGTTCTCGAAGCACCTCACTACATGGAGAATCGCGTCGCACTCTCGTATGTTGGCGAGGAACTTGTTCCCGAGGCCTTCGCCCTTCGACGCGCCCTTCACGAGACCGGCGATGTCGGTGAAATCGACCGTCGCGCGAATCACCTGCTGGGGATGGACTATCTCGGCGAGCTTCTCGAGACGCGCGTCTGCGACCTCCACGACGGCGGTGTTCGGCTCGATGGTGCAGAACGGGTAGTTCTCCGCCGCGGCCTGCTGCTTCTTTGTAAGCGCGTTGAAGAGAGTGGATTTGCCGACGTTCGGCAGCCCGACGATTCCTACTGCTAGACTCATTTCTCCTGTTCTTCCTTCTTTGTCCCGTCCCCTTCTTCCGAAGGCTTCGCCTCCGCAGGCGGCGTGTAGCGCCAGTTGGGATAGTACATCTTTATGTTCTTGAGATAGTATTGCGCGTCGACCACGCGGTCTTCGCGGACGGCTTCCAGATAAAGCCGCTCCAGCGCCGAGACGACGGCGTTGCTGGTGACGTTCGCCACAGCGGCGTCGCCCTCGCGCCTCAGGCGCTCGGCGCGTACGAGCTGGCGCGTCTCGCGCGGCAGGTCGGGATCGTTCTCGGGCAGAGGCTTCGCCGCCCGGCGAACACGGTTCGTCTCGCCGCCTATCACATCCGCCTCGCGCTCGCCGACCCACGTGAGATCGGCCGCGGTGCGCTCGGGCTTGAGCGCCGCTTCGCGCTCGGCGAGATCGCGCTGCCAGTCGATAAGCTCGCGCTCCAGCGTGACGAGGTCGAGCTGGCGCATCTCGTAGACCTTCGCCTCGGCGATGACCTTCTCGGACGCAAGACGTTCGCGCTCGAGCGCGTCCGCCGCAGCCGCCGCGACGGCCTGCGCTTTATCGGCCTCGGCGCGCGCGACATCGCTCGCAGACTGCGCCTTCGCGGCCTCGGCGTCGGCTTTGGCCTTCTCGGCGGCCCTGAGGTCGGCGGCCTCGCGCGCCCGCGCGTTCGCGGCCTCGGCGTCGGCCTTCGCCTTCGCAGCCTCATCCTTCGCGCGTTCGCCGGCCTTGCGCTCGGTCTCGAGTTCGATCTCTTTCGCCTTGCGGTTCTCGGCGGCGGCCTTCGCCTCGCTCTCCTTCGCGGCGGCGCGGCTCGCCTCGGCCGACTCGTCTGCGCGGGCCTTCTTGGCCTCGCTGGACGCGCGGGCCTCCTCGCTCTCGGCGCGGTCGGCCTCGGCGCGAGCGACGGCAGCGCGGTCGTTCATCACGATCACGCCGGCGACGGACGCCGCCACCACGGCAATGCATACGGCAATTATGGAGATGAATTTAGTGTTCATTTGTCGCCTCTTGGTTTGATGACATGGGGGACATGAGGGTCGTGAGGGACATGGGCCTCACGTCTCTCGCGTCTCTCTGGTCCCTCGCGTCTCTCATGCCCCTCATGCCAGACCTCCCTTCCACGGCCTGGTTCCCTGGCAGTGGGGGTAATCGCAGCAGCTCCAGAACGGTTTACCTGCATTGCGACCCTTGCGCGCAATCATCTTGCGCATGGCTCCGCCGCAGTCCGGACATGTCGGCGCGCCTTGCGAAGCGTCTTTAGCATCGCGCACCGCAAGTCTCGCTTTCGAGAGGCGCTCCGTAAAGCCGCCCTCTTCGGCAAATATCTCGCCTACCGCCTGCATCTGCCTGGAAAGGAGGCCGCACGCGCGGTCGATAATCATAAGAATCGCGTTCGCCGCAACGATCGGGTCTTCATTCTCCAGAAACGGAGCGAAACGCTTTCGCATTGCAAGAATGTATTCCGCGTAATCGTGGCGCGAATAGTCGCCGTCATATGCATCAAGGACTATCGATGCAAGAGCGGCGTGGCGCGAATCGTCTTCCGGCCATGGAGCGATTCCTGCATCAATCAGAAAGGCTTCGTAATCGCCGGCCAGCTCTTCAAGCGAACCCTTGGCTACATCATAAAGGCGAAGCTCTGTCTCTTTTGATGTTCCGGCGCGGGCAGAACCCTCGACTATATTCTGACGCGCCGAACGAGCCGCGCCGATCATCTGGCCGACGGTCTTTCCAAGAGGATCGTTCTTGTAGTCGTAGTTGCGGCGGCAGAAAAGCGTAGTTGCATGATATATGAGACACACATAGCCGAATGACAGCGTCTTGCGGTAACCGCCATAATTGCCGATGATGCGAGGCTTTGACGACATGAGGGACACGAGGGGCTTTGATGACGTGAGGGGCGTGAGAGGCGTGGACCTCATGTCTCTCGCGTCTCTCATGTCACTCTCCCTCATGTCCCTCGCGTCTCTCATGTCTCTCTCGTCATCCCTCTTCCGGCGTCATTCGGCCGCTTCCTCCGCCTTCTTGGCGTCCATCTGGCCGCGCTCGTTCTCCTGGCGGGCGGCTTCATCGGCCTTGTCTATCGCGGCGTTGGCCTCGGCGAGTTTACGGTCGCGGATGCTCTCGGCGAGCTGGCGCAGCTCTTCCTGGCTGTCCTTGTCGAGCATCTTTTCCTCAAGCTCCTTCTGCTTGTCATCCTCAAGCTCGTCCTTGTGCATCTCAAGCCAGAACCTGCGCTCCTCCTCGGACATCGCCTCGAGCGCCTTCGCACGCTTGATCTTCTCTTCCTCGATCGCGAGCTTGGTCTTGCGTTCCTCGTCCTGCTTCTTCCACTCGTCTTTAAGACGGCGCATCTGCTCCTTCTTGCTGACAGGATCGGCAAGCTCGGATGCACTCCAGCCGTGATCTTCCCAGGGCCTTGCATCGCTGAGCGACTTCTTGCGGCGTATCGCCTCGGCCTGGGCCATATCACCATCGTCAAGAACGTAAGGCGTCATGAACACCAGAAGTTCCTTGCGCCCTTCTGTCTGCGACACACTGCCGAAAAGCCACTTGCCGATCCATGGTATGTCCTTGAGAATCGGAATCCCGGTTTCGCTTTCGGACTTTGTAGTTTCGGTAAGACCACCAAGCACGACAGTCTGCATATTGTCGAGAAGAATATCCGCCGACATCTTGCGTTCTACCGCCAAATCGACCGCGCCTTGAGTGTATACGCCGTTCTGAGGGATCAGCATCGACTGTCCGTTCTCGTGGAACTGCGAGTACTCCTCCTCGACAGTGAGCATCACCGTTCCGTTAGGATTGATCTTCGGAGTGATCTTCAACTTTATGCCGATATCCTTGGCGCTGTAGTTCGGCGTAGGCTGGCCGCTGTTCCCATACGAGCCGGACTGCGCAGTCCACCCGGTAAGGAACTGCCTGTTCTCCGTTGCATCGATTGTTGCTTCCTTATTATCGACAGTCATGACGATTGGCGACGCAATATACTTTGAGCGGGAATCCGTCTTGGAAGCCTGTATCACAGAGGCTAGATTAAGCTTATCGCTCTTAAGAAAATAGTTAAGTCCTCCACTGATTGGGCTTGCACCACCCCACACGGCATTGTTCGCCACGTTCGTGCCGACCGACATCATCGTGCTAAGCACACCTGACCCGTTTCCGCCACCACCGCCAAGCATATAATTGTTACCGTTGACAAGACCATCGCGAGTAAGCGTCGTCTTGTTGACGGGAACAGTGTTCTCTACAAATTCATATACAGGATTCCACCAGTAACCGTCATTGCCACGCACAGATACGGACGTTGGAGCGTCGGCAGACAGCAGAGTGGAAGATTTTTCATATCCAGTCAGGCGTTGTGAATATGTCCCTGTGCCGACATCAGTGGTCGTACTTGTGCGATTACGCCCTCTCATCACCCAGTCGATGCCAGTCTTCAGATCGTCGCCGAGCGTGACTTCGATAATCACCGTCTCGATGAGAACCTGGCTTAGCTTGACATCCATAGACTCGATGATCTGCTCGATGGTCGGGACAAGCTCTTTCTCGGTCATGACGACGATTCCGTTGATGCGCTTGTCGGCGAGGACTGTCGTATTCTCCTTGGTGAGTTCTCCGGCCTTGGCTTCGCCGCTTCTCTGGTTCGCCGGCTTCTTGGCGGACGACGCCGTCTGCGAATTGTTTCGCGTAAGATTGCCGCCGCTGCCAGATTTGGCGTTGGCGTTCTGGTTCTGCCCCGACCGCGAACTTGACGACGACGAGTTGCCGATAAGGTCGTTTATCATGTCGCTCACCTCTTCGGCCTCGGCGTATTTGAGGCGGTAGACCTTGACTACCGTATCTGGCGTAGTCTCGACGTCCAGCTGCTCAATGACCTTGTCGAAGAAGTCCATGTTGGCCTTCTGCGTCACGATTATGAGCTTGTTCGACCGCTCGTCGGCGAGGATGAGAACCTTGCCGCGTATCATGCCGCGGTCGGCGTCGCTCACGCTCATCACAAGCGACTCGTTGTTCACTGGCTGCTGGGCTTGCGCATTGTTCGCGCCGGGACGCGTGCCGAGAAGCCTCGCACCGGGGCGCATCATGCCGGCCGCGCCGGGCGTAGACGAGGCGCCGGCGTTCTGGCTGTTCGCCGCCTTGCCGTTCTTTTCAAGCTCCTTCTGCGACTCCTGCACGATCGCTTCAAGCGCGGTCTTTATGTCCTGCGCGCTCGCATTCTTCACCTGGCGCACGAACACGTTCTCGAGAACAGGCGTCGCGATGTCGATCGAGCGGGCGATTTCCAGCATGCGGTTTATGTTCTGCTCGGTGTCCGTCACGAGAATGGAGTTGGTGCGCTCGAAGACGAGGAGGATGCCGCTGTTGGACTTGAAGCCCTCGAGCGCCTTCTGCGCCTCTTCGGTGCCGATGTTCTTGAAGGGAATCATCATCGAAACGACGCGCCCCGAGTCGCCGAGTTTCGTCTCGGGATCCATTATGAGAGGGATGCCCTCCTTGCGGACATCCTTTCTGGGGAGCGCGCGTATGAACCGCTCGCCGTAGGGCTCGAGGTGGATGCCGTTCATCTCAAGGACGACCTCGATGGCCTCGAGATACTCCTCTTTCGTGAGCTTCTGCCCCTCGCGCGTCTTGAGCGTGATGGTCGGCGTGGGCGCGGCTGGATCCTTGAGAATCGTCTTGTCCAGCTGCTCGGCGTATGCCTGGAGCACGATGTCGACGGGGGCGGCGTCCCAGTTGAGGGCGGGCGCCTCCTTCGGTTCGGCGGCGTCGGCGGAAGCGGCGGCGGGGGCAGCCTCGGCGGAAGCCTCCGGCCTCCCGGCGCGGCGCAGAAGCGACTGCGCCGACGATTCGGTGGCCGCGAAAAGCGCGACCGTGCAGACAAGGAAAGCGAATGTGTTCTTGATCATCGTCTATTTCTCCCTCATGTACGCGCATGTAAGCGTGAACGATCCCTTGAGATAACCCTTTTTGGAACTTGGCTTGAAATTGAGCGAGCGTATGTCGAACATTCCTTCATCGGTGTTCTCGAGTTCGTGCATGAACTTTACGAGCGACTCCAGCGCGCCCTCCCAGTTCTTCACCTCCAGCGGCAGCTCCAGCACCTCGCCGGATTCCGTCTCCTTGCCGCTCTGGCGCTGTGAGATGGTTATGTGGTGCTTCGCCGCGAGAGCGTCCATCTTGCCGAGCCATGTAGTATCGGTGGCCTTGCCCGCCTCGAACGTCGGCATGAGGGCTTTTTCATCCTCGTACGCCTGGTTCCACTTCGCCTTCTCGCTTATGAGACGGCGCTCGCTCTCATACTGCGCCTTCGCGCGGTCGTAGGTCTTGGCGGCCTTTTTCCACGCGGCCTCCTGGCTCATGAACCACAGCGCGATCGCAAGACCGTAGAGAAGAGCCATCCCTATGGACGAAAGAACCGCCTTTTCCCTCAGCGACATCCCGCTCATCACTCCTCCTCCGCCTCGTAGTTGCATTCAAGATCAAACTTCTGCCTGCCGCCGCGCGACGCGGAAGGCCCGTTCAACACCACCTCGGCGAACACCTTTTCGCCGCCGTCCTCCGAGCCAGTCTCGCTCATGCTGTCCTTGAACCTGTAAACAAACTCGGCCTCGTCGGCCTCGCCCGAAACCTTCACGCCCTCGTCGCGTTTGAAACTCCAGCTGTTGAGGGTTATGCCAGGCGGCAGACGGTCGCTCACAGCCTTCATTATTTCGAGCGCGCCGCGCGCGTGGTCGGAGTATTTCTGCACAAGCTTCACCTTGTCGCGCATCTCCGCCACGGCCCGGTACTGGCGCGAATGCTCCTTGCAGAGCGCCTTCTGATGGTCGGTCATGTAGCCGTAGACAACCGGCACGCCGAAAAGTACGAGCATTATCGCCGCCCATATCCCGCCCGCGATGGAAAGCCGCCTCTTGAACTTCGCCTTGAGGCGCGTCTCTTCAAGAACCTCGCGCCAGCTCTCGGGAAGCGCGTTGAGCGAGGCGTCGTCGAGCGAGCGCTCGGCCACGCCCACGAGCGCGGCGTCTTCGCCGATCTCTATCTTTCTCACCGGCCCGAACGCGTCAAGCCCTTCGCCCGGGACGTCGCCTATGCAGACGACCTCCGATACCGCCCTCGCGCCGCCGAAGTCCTCGGCCTCGAGAAGCGAAAGCATCAGCTCGCGGCGCATGTCGCTCGCGCTGCTCACTGCACGTATTGCGCAAGGCTCGTCGCCGTCGAGCACGATTACAGAGATGCAGTCCGGTCCGCCGATAAGCACGAGTCTCCTCGCGTCGCCGCCAGCGGCTATCGCGCCCCACGCCCCGCGCAGAACGCCGAGCGCCAGCGCATCGACGCGCGTCACATTGAGCTTTCGCGCGTCGAGAGCCTCGGCCATGTCGTCCGACGCGCTCTCGGGGAGAGCCGCCGCCACCACCACAAGCCCGCGCTCGGTCTCGCGAACCGTCTCGCAACTCACAGTAAGAGGTTCGTCGGGATACGGACTCATCGCCTGGAGAATCGGCGTCGCGAACGCTGCGGGGTCGTTCCTCGACTCCTCCGGGACGCGCACGACCTTCACGATGAGACGGGACAAAGGAAGCGCAAGCACGGCCTCGTTGGACTTCTCCTTCGACGCCATGACCCTCAATTCTCCGCCCTCGAAGGCGGCTACCTGAACACTATCGGCCATTGTTTCTGTGTATTATACCAAAATTCCCGTCGGCGTGTGCGGCCAAAAGCAAAGCGCGTCCCCCTGTATCGGAGGACGCGCTTGCGCGCAGGCGTAAAAACGCCTTACTTGGCGAGCGCCGCAGTCACGTCGGCGAGCACCTGGCGGAGAGCCTTAGGAACGCGGTGGGCGGCGAGGTTCGCCTCCTTCGAGTCCTTGGACGGCTTCTTGTCATATTCGTCATACGACGCGCCGACCGTGGCGATCTCCTTCTTCCAGCCCT
>DGVK01000063.1:23617-24320 GCA_002395905.1 Verrucomicrobia bacterium UBA4286
TGGAACTTCGCCTTCTCGTCGTTGTTGGCGAGGTCGATGTCCTTCGCGAACGGGATGTTGCCGATCGGCGTCTCGTTGGCCTTGACCTGACCCTCGATACGCTGGCATATCCACTTGAGGACGCGGCTGTTGTCGCCGAAGCCGGGCCACATGAAGCGGCCGTCGTCGCCCTTGCGGAACCAGTTGACGAAGTAGATCTTCGGGAGCTTGGTCGCGTCGGCGCTCGTGCGCTCCATCTCCAGCCAGTGCTGGAAGTAGTCGCAGACGTTGTAGCCGAAGAACGGCAGCATCGCCATCGGGTCGCGGCGCACCTGGCCGATCTGGTCGCTGATGACGGCGGCAGTGACCTCGGAGCCGGCGGCGGAACCCATGAACACGCCGTGGGTCCAGCTCTTGGCCTCGTTCACCAGCGGGATCGTCGAAGGACGGCGGCCGCCGAAGAGGATCGCGTCGATCGGCACGCCCGTGGGCTTCTTGTTCCAGAGACCGTTGAAGCCGGCCTTGTCGAGCACGGGGCAGTTCTCGGCAGGAGCGGTGAAGCGGCTGTTCTTGTGGGCCGCGACGTAACCCGCCTCCTTGATCTCCTTCTTGGTCATACCGGGCTTCGGGCCCATGCGGTAGGGATCGTCCGCGCAGACATAGCAGGGGTTGCCCTTCCAGTCGACGCCTTCCTTAGGCGCCTTGACGCCCATGTCCTCCCACC
>DGVK01000009.1:0-685 GCA_002395905.1 Verrucomicrobia bacterium UBA4286
ATTCCGCCCCCGACCCCCGGGGGGGTATAGAGACGCGCGGTAAGCAGGCGGGGACAGACCCCGCCAGGTCCTTGAAAAACGGGCTTCCGCAGCCCCCCTTGCTTTTTCCGGCGGAATATGCGATAATATCCGCGTTCCCTGGGGTTGATCTCCGCTCGGCGGGGCGGGTATAAGCGAGGGAACCATGGTTACTCTGCGTGCATCCCACTGGAGCCGAGGCGATGAAGGTGGCGGGCGCAGATGCCGCAGGAGAGAGGGCGGGCCTGCCCGTGCGGCGTCCTTCGGGGCGTTGCGGATCGACTGCGGATTGGACCCGGCATGGTCCATCCCGAATTGCCGAAGGCGCGGCCGCGTGGCCTGCGCCGTATCGGAACGTAAATTCGGAGGGCAGGCCAATGGCAAGGACGGCAAGGGTCAAGAAGACCGGCAACGGGACATCGTACTACCACATCATGTCGCGGGCGAACGACAGGAGGTTTCTGTTTGAGAAAGGGAGGGTCAAGACGCAGCTCGTCGACGCGCTAAAGCGCGCGGCGGCGTTCTCGGGGATAGAGCTGGACGCGTACGTGGCGCTGGACAACCACTTCCATGTCGTCTGCAAGGTGGTGCGCACGGACGGGCCGGTCGCGGAGGACGAGCTTCTCCGCCGCGTTGCGATGCTTAAGGGCGAGCGCGGCGCAGAGGA
>DGVK01000009.1:831-1214 GCA_002395905.1 Verrucomicrobia bacterium UBA4286
CGCGCGCGGATGAACGACATAAGCGAGTTCATGAAGACGTTCAAGGAGCTGTTCAACGTCTGGTACAAGCGGGAGCGCAAGTACACCGGCACGATCTGGAGCGGCAGGTTCAACTCGACGCTCATCGAAGGCGGGCGGTACCGCGCGACGTGCATGCGCTACGTCTACCTTAACCCGGTGCGCGCCGGGATGGTGAAGCGCGCCTCGGACTATGCCTGGAGCTGGATCGCCGCGCCAGACGAGCCTTTCGCGGGGTCTGTCCCCGAATGGAGGCTTATGAGGAGGGTGGCGCAGATAGGCGGTGGGAAGATATTCGGGAGCGAGGCTTTTGTCGTCTCGATGGCGTTTGCGCTGGGGGACCGGTTTCGGTCGCGAAGCGTTTG
>DGVK01000009.1:1267-11706 GCA_002395905.1 Verrucomicrobia bacterium UBA4286
GCGAAGCGTTTGCGCCAGAGCGGTGAGAGAGCTTGGCTATGCGACGCACGGCTGGCGGCTCGCCAGGGCGGAAACAGCGGCGCAGGGGGCGGCGTGAGAAGGGGGCGAAGCGATGAGAGGCCGTAAAAAAGCGGGTTTCGCGGGGCCCCTGCATCCCCTGCATCCCCGCGCATTCGAACACGGTCCCCGGCGATTCCATTCTGCGCGAGACGATCGGCGGCAGCCAGCTGGAGTACTAGCCAACGCACACAGCCGGCAATCGTCATCAGGCCGCCGGCTAAAATTTCTTTGAATATATCTCCCTCGATAGGCTACATATATATTTGTGGACATAGTTGAAGAAATAAAGACAAACCGCGAGAGCGGTGCCCGGCGGCTTGAACGCGAGTATCGAGCCCGTCTCTTGGCGTATGCCAGAAAGATCTGCGGCGATGCGTCGCTGGTCGAAGATTACGTAAACGAGACGTTCTGCGTCGCGATTGAGCGAATCGAGACGCTGTCGGACTCCGAGGCGTTCTTCGGCTGGCTGTGCGGAATACTGGTGAACTGCCATTCGCGCGCCACACGCCGCAAGGAGCACGAGCGCGTCGAGTACACGGACGAGCTTCCCGAAAGGCCGGGCGACGGCGCCGAGCGCGTGTTCGACGCGGTGGACGCCGGCATTCTGCGCGATGCGATACAGGACCTGCCTCCGAGCATGAAGGAGGCGGTCATGCTCCGCTATCTAATGGACATGCCCCTCAGGAAAGTTGCCGTGATACTCTCCGTGCCGATAGGCACCGTGATGAGCAGGCTGTACTATGCGCGGGTGCTACTTGGGCGCAGGCTGGGAACGCAGATCGGGAAGCATGCCGTATTCTTCGCGGTCTGCGCCGTCGCTCTTGCCGCCGTTCTCGCGGCATTCGTCCGTTCCGGTGGCGCGGGCGACGAGGGAAAGCCCGCGGTTCGTGCCGTGGTGGCGGAAAACGGCGAGCTTCGCGTGGAGAGCGGAACATACGTTCTGCCGACCCGCGGTTCGGGACGGATATGGATCGGGAAGGGCGCGACACTCGACCTGAACGGCAACAACATCACCGATTGCGAGGTGACGCTGGCGGGAGGGACTATCACAAGCACCAAGCCGTCGACGAACGTGATGCTCCCGCAGCGCATGACTCTTGAGGACGATTCGAACATCGTTTTCGCCAATGTCGAAGGCGACCACGACATGGGTGTGCCGAAGGATTCGGTCTGGAATCTCGGCGGCCACAGGCTCGACGTGGTGCTGGACGGGTTCGACCCAGATTTCTGCATGGAAGAGGGCGAGACGATAAGCAACGGAACCTTCAAGGTCGCGGTGAACACCACAGCGCATGGCGGCACGGGCAGGGGCTGGATACAGTTCGCGAACCTCAACGGGCGCGACGGGCTTAACCTCGATCTCGGCAATTCCATCCTGCGCCTCAAGCACCACGAGCCGAACAGGAACTCGACCGTGTGCGACTTCACCTGCAGGCCGCCCCGCGGCGAAACGGTGTACAGCGGCAACAAGCTCGAAGTGTACGGAGTCTACAAGCCGCAGAGCACGGACGGGTTCAACATCATGCTCATGAACGGCTCGACGCTCGACCTTTCCGGTCAGGACGCCCCGTGGAACTGCAACTTCAGCAATTCCGGCGGCTACGCGAATGGCAGCAGCACGGGCTGCAAAGTCTCGTTCGCGGCGGGCGCGACCGTGGCCGTCAACCTTGCCGGACGCAGCGACCTCATGGCCCTGGCGGACAGCGGCGGACGCATCATCCTCTGGGCCGAGAACGCCGTTCCGGACGTAGATTTGGCCGCCATCGTCGACGAACTGTCCGTCAACGACTACTCGATTGCCAGCGACAAACGCGGCGCATGGATAAGGCGCATGGGCGGCCTCGTCATAATCGTCAATTTCGATAACCAGAAAGGAAGGAGCAACACATGAAAAGACCTACTCGAAACCGCTGCATGGCGACCATTGCGCTCGCCATCGCCGCTGTTCTCTCGCTAGCCGTCCCAGCGTTGGCCGACGCCAAGCGCCCGATGGCGCTCATGATCATGGTGGACGGCATGCGCGCCGACGCCGTGGAGACCGGCGAAATGCCGAATCTCAAGACCGTCATGGACGGAACCTGGGCATCTGGCTACTACACCGCCTGGTCTCTCGACGGCGGGGTCGTGGACAGCACGTCACTGCGCAAGACCATTCCTTCCAGCGGGCCGAACCACGCCTCGATCGCAACAGGTGTCACGCCTCAGAAGCACGGAGTCACCTCGAACGACAACACTGGCAGCGGCAACTTCGCGACCTATCCTACGTGGCTCAAGCGCGTTGTCGACGCCAAGCCCGGTGCGACCGCCGTCTTCGCCTACACATGGGCGAACGACGCCGACATAGGACCGGCCGATGGCGTGACCTTCCTCGCCGGGACGGACGCGGGCAACGCGACGGCTATGGCCACACGCCTTGCGTCGGCGGACGCCCCTGACGCGACGATGTACTTCATCGACGGACCGGACGCAGCAGGCCATGCCACCAGTTTCTTCCCGATGTCCGCCGAATACAAGGCCGCCCTCGCGACGGCGGACGGCTACATCGGCCAGTGTCTCGCAGCCATCACGAACCGCGCCACGTTCGCCGACGAGGACTGGCTCGTGATAGTCACCTCCGACCACGGCGGCTACCGCAACATGCACGGACAGGTCACCTATGGACGCCAGGCGGACACGGTGCCTATCGCCATCTCCGGGCGCAACGTCGCCCCCGGTCGCATCCCTGGCCTTCCACACAACTACGATGTCACGGCCTCAGCTCTCGCTCACTTCGGCATTTCCGTATCTGGCCTTGACGCGGTGCGTCGCGACCGGGCGACCTCCATCGATGCGGCGCGCTCACTCTCCGACGGTCTCGTCGCATACCTTCCGTTCGACACCTCCACAACTGCCAACGAGGCGCCAGGCTCGTCCATCGCCCCGACCTCCGGCGGATCGGTCGCCATCACCGGCGGCGGCGTCATCGGCAGCTACTGCGACTTCCCCAGCGGCACCGGCCACTACGTCAAGCTTGATGGTACTGACTCCGCCTCCATCTCCTATGAGGGCGGCAAATGCCTCGCAGTCACGCTCTGGATGAAGATTGAGCGTCCTGTCAACGGCGATCCGGCGATTGTCGCCAACAAGAAGTGGACTGGCGCCGCGAAGGGTGTGCTTCTCTTCGGCGGATACAACAAGTTGAACGATCACTGCAGTCTTTCCGGCTACAACTCCAGTGTAGGTTTGCACATGAGTGACGGCGGCAGCCATGCCATCAACAACCGCCTTGACTTGGGTCCCTTCGACTACGAGGATAATGCCTCCACATGGATGTTCTTCGCCTTTACGCGCAACGCTGACGGCGTGATAACGCTCTATCAGGGACGCAGCGACGGCACGCTCGACTGGATCAGCGGCGAGTTCTCCGGCTTCTCGCTCGAAAGCGGATACCCGTTCTACATCGGCAACGACGCCACCGGCAACTACAGCAAGCCATTCATCGGCGGCATCGACGACTTCGGCCTCTGGACGCGGTCTCTCACGCACGATGAAATACGCCGCATCTACGAAAGCGGACGCGCCGGTACGGCACTGGGCGGACTGCTTGCCGCTGGCCCTGCAACCGCGACATGGACAGGTGCAGTCTCCTCCGACCCCGCCAACGCGGCAAACTGGTCTGGGAACGTGCTTCCATCCACCAACACCGCCATTACCGTGGATGGAACACCGACGCACACGCTTAACCTCGCGGACGGCAAGAATCTCCCTTGCGCATCACTCTTCTTCGACAGCGCCGTTCTTACGGGCGATGCCTGCCTGCGCGGCGTTGATGCTTCAAAGATAGTGTCCGGCTCATCCGTCGACCTCAACGGACATGCTCTCACGCTCTCCGCTTCGACTGCCGCGCCGACGCTCGCCGTCGACGACACCTCTGCAGGCAATTCAGGCGAGTTCCGGCTCTTCACTGCCAGTTCACTCTCCAACTCTTCGACGACGTTCTCCGGAAACGTCCGGTTCGTCAAGGAGGGCACGGGAACCTACACGGCCGCCGTGGGCGAAACCTGCTCCGGCGGTATCGCCGTAATAGGGGGGACGTACAAGTTGTCCGACTGTGCAACAGGAGGCATCTATATTGGCGCGGGGGCGACGCTCGACCAGTACGGCTACAGCCTCAAGGACATCCCCGTCGTCTTGGCCGGCGGCACGCTTACCAATACGAAGGGAGTCAACTCGACGCTGCCTTTGCGGCTCGGCCTGACGGCGGACTCCGCGATCGTCTACGCAGACATCTCCGCGTCGCACGATATGGTCGTGCCCCAGAACGCAGTCTGGAACCTCGGCGGCAAAACGCTCAGCGTGGTGTTCGACGGCAACGACCCGGATTTCAACATGCAGCTGGGCGAGACGATCAGCAACGGGACGTTCAAGGTGATCGTGAACGCCACGGCCCACAACAGCACGGGCAAGGCATGGATGCAATTTGCGGCTCTGAACGGCAGGGACGGACTTAACCTCGACCTTGGAACATCGATCCTGCGTCTCAAGCACTGCTCTCCGAACAGGAACTCCTCGGTCTGCGACTTCACGTGCAATCCGCTTGCGAACCAGACCGTCTACAGCGGCAACAAGCTCGAAGTGTACGGCACGTTCAAGCCGCAGAGCGCGGACGGCTTCAATCTCCTCATGATGGACGGCTCTGCGATAGACCTTGCGTCCTGGAGCGGCGTGTGGAGCTGCGCGTTTGCCAACAAGGGCGGCTACGCGGGAGGCAGCGAAACCGGCTGCAAGGTCTCCTTCGACGACGGTGCGACGGTCACGGTGAAACTCGCCGGACGCGCGGATGTGGCGACGATTGCGGACGAGCTTGGCTATGTGGTCTCATGGCCTGCATCCGCCGCCCCCTCCGCTTCCGTCAGGTTCCTCGTCGACGAAGTTTCCGCGGCTGGCGGCTACAAGCTGAAGCGGGATGCCGCCGGTCTTAGACTGCGCAAGCAGGGCGGGTTTGTGGTGATCGTGCGATAACAGGTTATCAGGGGTGAGCAGGCGGGGACCACGTCAGGCCCTCGTACAGTTCCCAGCTCTCGGGCTTCAAAGCCATCTTTGCGCGCGCGGTTGTTGTTGTTATTCTCTTTACTCTTTTCTTGCCCACGCTTTGCCGAAGTCCTGCCCGCGCTTGATGCAAGCATGGCGGCGAGGAATTTGGTATAATGTGCGAAACTTCTTTTGGGAGATACTGTCATGATTCTTTTGCTTGGCACTGATGCCTATTCGCCGTTTCGTCTGGATGCGATCAAGGATGCGATCGCAAAGCTCTCGCCTGCACTGGGCCCGGTTTCAATAGACGCAAAGTGGGTCTATGCCATTCTGCCCGCCGCGGGCGGCGCGACCGCCGACGAGCTTGAACGGGCGGCCAGCCTGCTCAACGCCGGCGCGGAGTGCAGTCCGGCGGCCCAGGGCGCTTCCACATTCTTCGTGACGCCGCGAAAGGGGACGATTTCGCCGTGGAGCTCGAAGGCGACGGACATCTTTCGCAACTGCGGTCTTGCCGGCATCGCCCGCGTAGAGAGGGGAATACGCTTCACGGTTTCCGCGCCGCTTCCGCAGCAGTGCTACGCCGCGCTCTTCGACAAGATGACCGAGGGCGTGTATGACGATATAGCCGACCTTTTCGCCGCGGGGACGCCGAAGCCCGGGCGCACCTACGACGTGCTCGCCAAAGGCGTGGACGCCATACGCGAGGCCAATGAAGAGATAGGTCTTGCCATCAGCGAACCCGAGATGGAATATCTCGCCAGGAGCTTCGCCGCCGCAGGCCGCAACCCGACCGACACCGAGCTTGTGATGTTCGGGCAGGTCAATTCCGAGCACTGCCGGCACAAGATATTCGGCGCGAAGTTCATCATCGACGGGAAGGAGATGCCCGAGTCGCTCTTCGAGATGATCAAGAACACCCACGCGAAGCGTCCGCAGGACACTCTCTCGGCATACAAGGACAACTCCGCCGTCGTCGCCGGTTTCAAGACGGACGTCTTCGCCATCGACCCCGAGACGAACCGCTACGGCTTCAAGCGCGAACAGCTCGACCAGCTTATGAAGGTCGAGACCCACAACCACCCGACGGCGATTTCTCCCTATCCGGGCGCGGCGACCGGTGTAGGCGGTGAGATACGCGACGAGGCGGCGACGGGCACAGGCTCGCGGACGGTCGCCGGCATCTGCGGCTTCATGGTTTCAAACCTCCGCATACCGGGCTTTCCGCAGCCTTGGGAGCGCGTCTTCGCCGATTTCCCGACTCGTCTCGCGACGCCGCTTCAGATAATGACGGAAGGTCCGATAGGAGGCGCGGCGTTCGGCAACGAGTTCGGGCGGCCGCAGCTCTGCGGCTTCTTCCGCACATACGAGGGCGAGGTCGCCGGCGAGCTGCGCGGCTACCACAAGCCGGTAATGCTCGCGGGAGGCATGGGGGTCATCCGCCGCTCGCAGGTGCAGAAGAAGGATGTGACCGTCGGCGCGCTTATAGTCCAGATAGGCGGCCCGGCGATGCGCATCGGCCTCGGCGGGGGCGCCGCCAGCTCGATGATGACGGGGACGAACTCCGAAGCGCTCGACTTCAACAGCGTGCAGCGCGGCAACGCCGAGATGCAGAGGCGCTGCCAGGGAGTGATCGACGCGTGCAGCTATCTCGGCAGGGCGAACCCGATCCTTTCCGTGCACGACATCGGCGCGGGCGGCCTTTCGAACGGATGCCCCGAGCTCGTCGAGGCGACCGGCGGCAGGTTCGAGCTGCGCAAGGTCCACAACGAAGAGATTTCGATGAATCCGATGGAGATCTGGTGCTGCGAGGCGCAGGAACGCTACGTGCTGGCGCTCAAGCCCGAGGCGCGCGGCTTCTTCGAGGCCCTCTGCGCCAGAGAGCGCTGCCCGGTGGCGTTCATAGGCGTCGCCACGGGCGACGGACAGCTCGTTCTCGAGGACGGGCATTTCGGCGACCGCCCGATAGACATGGATATCAAGGTCCTCCTCGGCAAGCCGCCGCGCATGGTGCGCGACGTCAAGCGTGTAAAGCGCAGCCACGAGGGAACGTGCTTCGCAGGCGTGCGCCCGATAGACGCGCTCACGCGCATTCTGCACCTGCCGGCCGTCGCCGACAAGACATTCCTCGTCACCATCACCGACCGCACCGTAACAGGGCGCGTCGCCCGCGACCAGATGGTCGGGCGCTACCAGCTGCCGGCGGCGGACTGCGCCGTGACGACGATGGGCTACAAGACTTACGAGGGACAGGCGATGGCGACCGGAGAGCGTTCGCCCGTGGCGCTTCTGGACGGTCCTGCGTCGGGGCGCCTCGCCGTCGCCGAGGCCATAACGAACATCGCGGCGGCCGACGTGGGCGACATTTCGCAGATCAGGCTTTCCGCAAACTGGATGGCGCCGTGCGGCGACCCCGGCGAAGATGCGGTTCTGTACGACACTGTTAAGGAGCTTGGCCTGAAGTTCTGCCCCGCGCTCGGCGTATCGATACCTGTCGGCAAGGACAGCTGCTCCATGCACACGACCTGGACCGACTCGCACGGCGAGCAGAAGAAGCAGGTCGCGCCGCTTTCGCTCGTGGTGAGCTCGTTCGCGCCTGTGAATGACGTGCGCCTCACTCTCACGCCCGACCTCAAGCCCGACGGCGGCGACGATGTCTCGTATCTCGTCTATGCAGACCTCTCCTCAGGCGAGGCTCCTCTCGGCGCAACGGCGCTTGCGCAGGTCTACGGACAGCTCGGCGACACGCATGCCGATGTGGACGCGGCGCTTCTCAAGCGCTTTTTCAACGCCATGCAGGAGATCGTCAGAGGGCGCCTGGCCCGCGCCTACCACGACCGCTCCGACGGCGGCCTCGCCGTGACACTCGCCGAGATGTCGATCACCGGCGGGCGCGGCATCGTCGCGAAGCTGCCCGGCGGCGACGCGCTCGAACAGCTCTTCAACGAGCAGCCTGGCGCCGTGCTTCAGGTGACCGACAGCCCCAAGACGCCCTGCGAGAAGACGAACCTCGCGAAGGTGCTTGAGATATTCAATTCCGCCCGCGTGCCGGCGTGCATCATCGGCACGGCGACGCACAACTCGCGTGAGTTCACGGTGTATGTCGGCGAGCGACTTGCGGTCAAGACCGACATAACCTATCTGCGGCGCGCATGGAGCGAGACCACCTACAGGATGCAGGCGCTCCGGGACAATCCCGTCTCGGCCAAGGAGGAATACGACAACGCCCTCGACGAACAGGACCCCGGGCTTACGTTCCACCTTACATACGACCCCGACGAGAAGCCGGCTGCTGCGGCTCAAGGCGCAAAGCCGAGGATGGCGATACTGCGCGAACAGGGGGTTAACGGCCATATCGAAATGGCCGCCGCGTTCGCGCTTGCAGGGTTCGAGTGCCAGGACGTGCATATGAGCGACCTTATCGCGGGGCGTGTCGACCTCGAGGATTTCAACGGGCTTGTCGCCTGCGGAGGCTTCAGCTACGGCGACGTGCTCGGCGCAGGCTCGGGCTGGGCGCGCTCGATTCTCTACAACGACCGCCTGAAGGCAATGTTCCGCAGGTTCTTCCACCGCGGCGACACTTTCTCGCTCGGCGTCTGCAACGGCTGCCAGATGCTTTCGCAGCTCAAGGACATCATCCCCGGCGCGGAACTCTGGCCGAAGTTCGTCAAGAACATCTCCGAACAGTTCGAGGCGCGCTACTCTACCATCGAGATCGAGCCGTCGCCGTCGATATTCTTCAGGGGCATGGAGGGGTCGCGCCTGCCTATAGCCGTTGCACACGGTGAAGGGCGCGTCTGGACGGACGGCTTCGCGCCGTCGATCTGCGCGGCGCACTTCGTCGACGGACGAGGCAACGCGACGACGCGCTATCCGTTCAATCCCAACGGTTCTATCGGCGGGCAGACCGCTTTCACCACGACCGACGGACGCGCCACCATAATGATGCCCCATCCCGAGCGCGGCTTCAGGGCGTGCCAGCTTAGCTACAACCCGGGCGTGTTCAAGGTCAACGGGCCGTGGATGCGCATGTTCGAAAACGCCTACCGCTTCGCGACCGGCGTCTAAGGCGGTCATGCGCTTCATCGTAACGGCGGGCCCCACGAGAGAGCACATCGACCCGGTGCGCTTCCTCTCCAATCCGTCCACAGGGCGGATGGGCTTTGCCGTCGCGCGCGCGGCGGCAGAGCGCGGCCACGAAGTGACGCTTGTCTCGGGGCCGGTGGCGCTCAAGACGCCCAAGGGCGTGACGCGCGTGGATGTTACGAGCGCGCGGGAGATGCTGGCGGCGGTGGAAGATGCGCTCGGCGACGCGCAAGACGGCGCCGGGGCGCCGGTGATCGTCGCGACGGCTGCAGTCGCCGACTGGCGTCCGGCGCAGACGGCGGCGAAGAAGCTCAAGAAGCGTGACATGACCGGGGTTCTGCGCCTTGTGCGAAACCCCGACATACTTAAAACCGTGAAGTGCGCGCGCAAAATCGGCTTCGCGGCGGAGACCGGCGACGCTCTCGCGGAGGCCGCGCGCAAGTGCCGCGAGAAGGGGCTCGCGATGGTGGTTGCGAACGATGTGACCGAGAAGGGCGCGGGGTTCGGCGTGTCCACAAACCGCGTCGCCTTCGTGAAGAGCGACGGTTCGGCGGAGAGGCTTCCGCTCATGTCCAAGCTTGCGGTCGCGCGGCGTATAGTGCGTTTTGCGGAGACGCTCGCGTGAAGACGTTCGTCCTCAACGGCTGGGCGGCGGGTGAGAAGGCGTGGAGCCTTTGCACGTTCCGGCGCGACCGCGTGTTCAGCTATGTGGAGCAGCTGGACGGCGCGCCCGAGGCGGCGATGCGCGAAACAGACCTCGCGGTGCTTGTCGGCTGGTCGATGGGCGGCAGCGGCGCTTTGAGGCTCGCGCTTCAGTTTCCCGAGAAGGTGAAAGGACTTGTGCTCGTCGCTGCGACGGCGCGGATGATGAAGGACGACGGCTGGGCCGGAATGACTCCCCGCCGTCTCGCCGCGCTGGAGTTCGGACTCAAGCTCACGAAGGGGGAAGGGTTCGGCGGCGCCGTGGAAGGCAGGCCCGATCCATATATGATGGACAGCGACGAGAACCTTGCCCGGGGGCTGGACTATCTGAGGGCGACCGATCTGCGGCGGCCGCTTCTCGACCTTGCGGCGGGCGGCAGAGCGCGCTTCCCTGTGCGGATATTCCAGAGCGAGCGCGACGGAATCGTGCGGCCAGAGAACGCGGCTTTCCTGGCATCGGTCTTCCCCGGCAGCCGCGTCGAGATGGTTCCGGGCGCGGAACACGCCCTGCCGGTCGTCATTCCCGCCCGCATCGACGCCGCAGTCGCGGAGATGTCCTTGGAGGTTCCCCAATTTTTCGG
>DGVK01000078.1 GCA_002395905.1 Verrucomicrobia bacterium UBA4286
CTGGGCGATCTCGTTCTCGTGATGGGGGAAGAGATTGTCGATACCCCCTGTATGAAGGTCGAACGTCTCGCCGAGATACTTCATCGACATCGCCGAGCACTCTATGTGCCAGCCAGGACGCCCGCGTCCCCACGGCGAATCCCAGCCCACCGGACCATCCGACGCCTCCCACGCCTTCCAGAGCGCGAAGTCGCCGACATTCTCTTTGTCGTATTCATCCGCCGCGCACCGCGCGCCGGTCTGCTGGTGGTCGAAGTCGATGTGCGCGAGCTTCCCGTAACCCGGGAACTTGCGCACGTTGAAATACACCGATCCGTCGTCGCTCTTGTATGCGACGCCCTTCTCCACAAGCTTCGAGACGAGGTCTATCATCTCAGGTATGTGGTCCGTCGCCGCGGGATACACCTCCGCAGGCTGTATGTTCAGCTTCTTGAGATCGGCGAAGAACGCGTCCTTGTAGGTCTTCGTGTAGTCGGTGAGCTTCACACCCGCCGCGTTCGCGCCGCGGATCGTCTTGTCGTCGACGTCGGTGAGGTTCATCACCTGGCGTATCTTCATGCCGTTGAACTGTATGACGCGGCGCAGCACGTCCTCGAACGTGTACGCGCGGAAGTTGCCGATGTGCGCGAAGTTGTATACCGTCGGCCCGCACGTGTAGAGCCTTATCTCGCCGCCCTCAAGCGGCGTGAGTTCTTCGTTTCTTCTGGTGAGGCTGTTGTATACCTGCATTTTCCGTTGGCCTTTCAATCCTTAGATCAATCCGAGAGCGGCGAGCGTCCCGCGCATCCGCTCGAGGTTCGCGGCAGTCGTCTCGCAGAGCGGCAGCCTGAACGACCGCTCTATCCTGCCCATGAGCCACAGCGCCTCCTTGACCATTACAGGATTCACGTCGATGAAGAGGTCGTGGAAGAGCCGGTAGTACTTCGCGTGCATCGCGCGCGCCCCGGTGAAATCGCCCGCAAGCGCCATGCGAACCATATCGCCCATCTCCTTCGGGATCACGTTCGACGCGACGGATATCACGCCTTCTGCGCCGACGGAGATCATCGGCAGCGCCAGCGAGTCGTCGCCCGAAAGAACCGTGAAGCCGGGAAGAGCCGCCTTTATCGCGGAGACGCGGTCCACCGAACCGGCCGCCTCCTTGATGGCGACGATGTTCGGATGCGCGGCGAGGCGCACGACCACATCAAGCGGAATCTCGCGCCCGGCGCGGCCCGGGACGTTGTAGAGTATCACGGGCAGCCCGAGGTCTGCCACGGTCATGAAGTGGCGGTAGAGCCCCTCGGCGTTAGGCTTGTTGTAGTAGGGCGTCACCTGCAGGCACGCGTCAGCGCCGCCCATCGCGATCGCCGCCTTCGTGAGCGAAACCGCCTCGCTCGTCGAGTTCGCGCCTGTGCCGGCGACGATCTTGACCCGCCCCGCCGCGAATTCGATCGTCCTTGCTATCACCTCGTGATGCTCTTCGTGCGAAAGCGTGGGCGATTCGCCGCTGGTGCCGACGGCGCAGATTCCCTCCACGCCGGCCGCGACCTGTTCGTCCACTATGGCCTTCAGCCTGCCGTAGTCAACCGCGCCGTCCGAAGCGAACGGCGTGACCATGGCTGTTATCGTACCTGAAATTTTCATGCCGGATATTATACCATATCCTTCAGCCGTCTGCCGCCGGACGCGCGAGGCCTCGGCATCGGCCGCTCTCGATCAGCGCGCGCACCTTCGCCAGAGCGCGCCCCCGGTGTGAAATGGCGTTCTTCTCCTCGGCCGCAAGCTCCGCGAACGAACGGTCGCGGCCGTCCGGCACGAACAGCGGATCGTAGCCGAAACCTTCCGCGCCGCTCGGCGCAAGGGCGATGGCGCCGAAGCATCTGCCCTCTACAACACTCTCCGCGCCGTCCGGCGACACGAGAGCGACTGCGCATGTGAAGTTGGCGCGGCGGTCCTCGACCCCCTGCAGATTCTTAAGCAGCAGCGCGTTGTTGGCGGAGGTGTCGGAAGGCTCGCCTGCATAGCGCGCGCTTCTCACCCCGGGCGCGCCGCCGAGCGCCGCGACCTCAAGGCCGGAGTCGTCCGCCATGCACCACGCGCCTGCATGACGCGCCGCAATCGCGCGCACCTTTACAAGCGCGTTGCCGGAAAACGTATCTGCGTCCTCCACGACGCCCGCCGGATCGTCGGGGACGACCTCGAACGCCGGGAGTATCTGGGCTATCTCGCGCAGTTTGTGCGCATTGTGCGTCGCGACGAAAATCTTCATCTCGCGCCGACCTTCCCCGCGTCGCGAAGAATCTCGTAAAAGCCGTCCACGCCGCTGTGGTGCCAGCCGTCAAGCACGATCTTCGAGCCGTCCTTCACCGTCAGTCTGAGTATCCACTTCTTCTTCCACTGCGAATCGTCGACAGTCGCTATATCGTCTATTTTATAGCGCCGCGCACGGAAAGAGAATCCCCTCTCGCGGTAGGCGAACCTGAAGCGCGCCGCGCGCCACACTCCGAAGCCGACCGCCGCGGCCCCGATGAGGCAGAGCGCCATGAACTGCTTCTGGCGCGGGATCGCATTGGCGTAGACCTTCGCCGCGGCCTCGGGCGAAGGCGGCGGATTGTGCTCGATGCGCTCGTAAAGCGCCTCGGGCGTGAGCGATGGATATGAGACATATCCGTCATAACCGAACCAGCAGGCCATCGCCGCAAGAAGAACCGTCACGAAAAGATGGCGTGCGGCGAACTCTCTGTTTAGCTTGAGTTTCATCGGTTGTATTATATCATATCGGCCGCTCGACGCGCCAGCGGCCTTTCGGCGGCACAGGGTCGTAGCCGCTCGCGCCGAACGGATGGCACCGCAGTATGCGCCACACTCCAAGAACCGCGCCCTTCGCGGCGCCATGGACGCGCAAAGCCTCTATCATGTAGTTTGAACAGCTCGGCTCGAATCTGCACGCGCCGCCCATAAGCGGCGAGAGGACGATCTGGTATCCTCTCGTCATCATCGTGAGGATCCATGCGCAGGGGCCGAGTCTTTCAGCCATCGCACGCCTTCCGCATGAGGCCGCGCATCTCATCCATCACGTCGGCGCACGTCCGCCCGCGCATTGCGGCGCGGCCTATGAAAACCCATTCCGTCCCGGCAGGGACGGCGCCGCCTCTGACCAGCAGACGGAACGCCTCGCGCATGAGCCGCTTGGCGCGGTTGCGGTCCACCGCATGGCGAAAGCTTTTTTTTGAAACGACGACGCCGGCCTCGCGGTCGGCGTCGGCAGCCGAATGACTCCATGCGACAAGGAGACGCCCCTTCACAGAACGCCCCCGGTCGAAGACACGGCCGTACTTCGCGCCGGGGAGTCGCGTGGACATTTCAAGCCTCAGACCTGCGTAAGGCGCTTGCGGCCCTTCGCGCGACGGCGCGCGAGAACCTTGCGGCCACCCTTGGTCGCCTTGCGTGCACGATAGCCAATTTTCCTTTTCCGCTTGATCTTGGACGGTTGCCATGTCATCTTCATGAGTTTGTTTTCCTTTCACCTTAAATGGTTTTGGCTGAGAATTATACCATAATCCGCGCCCGCAGTGCAAGTGGTTGAATGTTGCCAAATTCCCACGGGCAGGACTTGGGCAAAGTGTGGGCAAGACTTTGGCAAAGCGTGGGCAAGACTTCGCCAAAGCTTGGGCAAGGTCAAACCGGGGACAGGCACTA
>DGVK01000053.1 GCA_002395905.1 Verrucomicrobia bacterium UBA4286
GGAGCGGTAGCGAGAGCCCTGCTGATCGGAGTTGACAAAACCTGCGACGGTCAGTATTGTCCAGAAGTAAATGCGGGTTTCCTTCCTCGGAAGGAATGATGGGAAATGTCATGCCTTTCAATCCCGCCCAACATTCTCAGAGACTAAACGCAAGAGAATCTTGCATTTGCTTCTGGACTTCACAGTCGTAACCGCGCACTTTTGCACGGTCGCGTCCCGTTTGACACGCTGCGCCAGATTATGATATACTTCGCGCAATTTAACGAAAGTCAGAGTCAGTGATGTCAATTGTACTAGGTCTACCTAAAGGCAGCTTGCAGGATTCGACGTTCGCTCTCTTCAAGAGGGCGGGCTTCAACGTCTCCTGTTCGAGCCGCAGCTACATTCCGTCGATCGACGACGAAGAGATAAAGTGCCGCCTTCTCAGGCCGCAGGAGATGAGCCGCTATGTCGAGCTGGGGCTTCTCGACGCGGGGATCTGCGGTTACGACTGGGTGTACGAGAACGGCAGCGACGTCCAGGAGATTTGCGAGCTCAACTACTCCAAGGCGACATCCAATCCGGTGCGCTGGGTTCTCGCCGTCCCGAACGACTCCAAGATAAAGACCGTAAAGGATCTCGCCGGCAAGAGGATTTCTACCGAGGCCGTCGGTCTGGTCAAGCGCTATCTCAAGAAGAACGGCGTCAAGGCTGACGTGGAGTTCAGCTGGGGCGCGACCGAGGTCAAGGCGCCCGAGCTTGTGGACGCCATTGTGGACTTGACGGAGACCGGTTCTTCGCTCAGGGCGAACAACCTGCGCATTGTCGACACGATTCTGACTTCCACGACCCGCTTCATCGCCAACAAGTCGAGCTGGAAGAACAAGGCCAAGCGCGCCAAGCTGGAGCAGCTCAAGATGCTTCTTACCGGCGCGCTCGAGGCTCAGCGCCGCGTGCTTTTGAAGTGCAACGCCCCGGCGAAGGCTCTCGACAGGATCGTCAAGGTTCTTCCGTCGCTGCATGCGCCGACGGTGAACAGGCTTAACGACGAGAATTGGTTCGCCGTGGAGTCTGTCGTCGAGGAGAAGATGGTGCGCGACCTCATACCGGCGCTTACCTCCGCCGGCGCCACTGGAATAATCGAGCTTCCGCTCAACAAGATAATCTTTTAATCCGACCAACACAAACCTAAGGAGAAAGCAATGGGTTCCATAAAGAAAAAACGCCGCAAAAAAATGTCCAAGCATAAATACGACAAGCGCATGAAGGCGCAGCGGCACAAGAACAAGTGACGGTCGTCATACTTGCTGCGGGAGAATTCCCGAAGCGCGGAGGCAGAGCGTGGAATGTCCTCGCTTCCGCCTCCGTCGTTGTTTGCTGCGACGGCGCGGCAGACATGTACAGGCGGCGTATGCGGCGCGAGCCGCATGCCGTCGTCGGCGACTGCGACAGCGTCAAAGGGCGTTTCAAGAATGTCGTCGAGGTGCGCGAACAGGACACCAACGATCTGGAGAAGGCCGTCCGCTGGTGCCGTGAAAGCGGCTTGAAGCCGGAGGTCGTCCTCGGCGCCACAGGGCGGCGGGACGACCACTCGATAGGAAACGTGTTCCGTGCGCTCGATCTTGGGCTGGAGGTTCTTACCGACTTCGGGCGGTTCGTCCCGGTCGAGGGGCGCAGGGTTTTCAAGACGGCAAGAGGCTCGGAGGTTTCGATATTCGCGCCCGACCCTGCGACGCGCATGAAGTCAAGCGGCCTTGAGTGGCCGCTGGACGGCGTTGAATTCAAGAATCTATACTGCGCGACGCTCAACCGCGCCACGGCGTCGCGCGTAACAGTGGAGAGCGACAGACGGGTGTATGTCTACATCGCGTTTGAAGGTGGGGCGACAGGTGTAAAATGAAGATCATCCTTGCCAGCGGCAGCCCGAGAAGGGCCAAGATACTCGAGAACCTTGGCGTCGACTTCGAGATTCTGAAGACCGACGCCGCCGAGGTTTCCTGCGGCAGCGAGCCCGAGAGGACCGTGCGCGAAAACGCGATGGCGAAGTGGCGCGCGGCCTGCGCGGCTGTCGGCGCCGGCGGCGGACGGCACATTCTTTCGGCCGATACGATAGTGTGGTTCGACGGCAGGATATACGGCAAACCGCGCGACCTTGCGGAGGCTCGCGTGTATCTGCGCGAACTTTCGGGCAGAACGCATACGGTGTTCACGGGCGTCGTTTTTGACGGCGAGGCGAAGGTGGTCCGTAGCGATGTGACGTTCAGGGAGCTTTCCGACGGGCAGATAGAGAAGTATGTCGGGCTCGTCCGCCCGACCGATCGCGCAGGCGCGTACGATGTGGACGAAAGCGGCGACTTGATCGTCGCAGGCTGGACCGGGAGCTACGAAAACATAATGGGGCTTCCCGTCGAGCCGCTGAGGGAATGGGGGATTGTGAAATGATCGGTCTTTCCCTTAAAGGACTGGAGGTCGACTGCATAATCGGCGACCTTCCCGAGGAGCGGGTCAAGACGCAGAGACTCGAGATCGACATCGCGCTGGAAATCGATTCCGTCGCGAACGCGACCGACAGCCTTGGCGACACGGTCGACTATGCGGCGCTTTCGTCGAAAATACGCGCGGCGCTGGTCGAGGCCAGATGCCGCATGATTGAGCGCGCGGCGCAGATCGCTCTTGACGTGTGCATGGCGTGCGAACGGGTGTCGTCGGCGACGGTCGAGGTGACCAAGAAAGGAGCTGTCGCCGGACTGAGATCGGCGGCGGCGTGTGTCTCGGCGCGAAAGAAGGACTCTTGAGCGTGGAGAGCCCGGCGAACGATCAAGCGGCGGCGGAACGTCCTGTCGGATTTTTCGACAGCGGTCTTGGTGGGCTGTGCATTCTTGAGGCGTTCAAGAGGGCCTGTCCCCGCGAAAGCACGGTTTACATAGCCGACAGCGCGAACTGCCCCTATGGCAACAGGCCGCCCGGCGAGATCGTCGAAATATCCGAGAAGAACACCCGTCTGCTTCTCGATCGCGGTTGCAAGATGGTGGTCGTCGCCTGCAACACGGCGACTGCGGCGGCGATAGACGTAT
The DNA here is from genome assembly GCA_002395905.1 of Verrucomicrobia bacterium UBA4286. GTDB lineage: Bacteria > Verrucomicrobiota > Kiritimatiellia > RFP12 > UBA1067 > UBA1067. The sequence continues at coordinate 3,054 of DGVK01000053.1, forward strand.
TGAGGGAGAACCACCCGTCTGTTCCATTCATCGGCATCGAGCCTGCGGTGAAACCGGCCGCGCTCAAGTCGCGCAGCGGAGTAGTCGGCGTCCTGGCGACAGCCGGCACTTTCGGCGGCAGGCTCTACCGGGAGACGAAGGAGCGCTTTGCCAAGGGTGTCGAGGTCATTGCAACGGTTGCAGACGAATTCGTTGAACTTGTCGAGAATGGCGAGACGGGCGGACCTCGCGCCGAGGAGGCGGTTCGGGCCAAGATAGCGCCGCTTCTTGCGGCAGGGGCCGATCACATAGTTCTTGGATGCACCCATTTCCCCCATCTGCGGCCGCTTATAGAAAAGATAGCCGCCGGCCGTGCGGAAGTGGTCGACCCGTCCGAGGCCGTCGCCAGGCAGGCGAGGCGGGTTCTCTTGCGCTTCGGGTTGGCGGCGAGCGGCAGCGCCGGGCCGCAGCACGAGTTTATTCGTACATAATTCATAATTCCTCGTAAAACCGGGTCGTTCGCGTCCATCCGCCGCATGGCCGGCATGGTGCCGGTCGTCTGCAATCAAGGCGAAAGGAATTACATGATCATCTCTGGAAAGCGGCGAAGGACGGGAAGTCTGCAATGCGAGCGCAGCGGCGTGTGGACCATGCGCGTAATGCTCGGCGGGAAGGTCTACTCCCGCACGGCCGGCACGAAGGATCGCGAGAAGGCGAAGATAGGACTTTCGAAGTTCGTGTCCGCGCTGGAGTGCGAGCACGCGCGCGCGTCGGCGCCCGGCGCACTCCTCAAGGAGTGGCCGCGCTACGAAAGCTCGGCAGAGGCCGCGCGCCTCTCGCCGGGACTTCGCATGAACCGCTACCGCGCCTGGCGCTATTTCTCGGCCTGGATGGGCGGCGCACATCCCGGTGTCGTCTGCGCCGCCGGTGTCACGCGCCGGATGGTCGGGGAGTACATGGATTTTTTCGGCGAGCGCCGCTCGGCGATGACATTCAACCTCTGCATCTGCCACCTGCGCGGAATCTTTCGCGTCCTGCTTGGAAAGAAGGCGGATGCTTCCAATCCCCTCGACTCCGTAGCGCCGAAATTCTCCGATTCGCGTCCGCGCCGCGAACTCTCGGCGGACGAAGTTCGCCGCATCGTCCTGGCGGCCGATTGCGCTGGCGGCGAATGGCCGCGCCTTATCGCAATAGCGGTCTACACGGGCCTGCGTCTCGGCGACTGCTGCCGCCTCAAATGGGAGAGCGTCAATCTCGCGCAGGGCGTAATCCAGCTCGTGCCGCACAAGACGCGCCGCTACGCCTCCGGCCGCGTAGTGACGATTCCCATTCACGAGCAGCTCATGGCCTCTCTTGCCGCGACACCCGCCGCAGATCGCCTCGGTTATGTACTGCCCGGTATCGCCGTGGAATATGAAACCGCGCGCTGGCGAATCACCAAAGGCCTCGACCGCATCTTCGACGGCGCGGGCATCGTGAAAAGCGTGATGTACGAAGGCCGCCGCCGCCTCACGCCGTCCGCGACATTCCACTCGCTGCGCCACTCGTTTGTGTCCTTCGCTGCGAACGCGGGCGTTCCGCTCGTCATCGTGCAGGCTATTGTCGGCCACACTTCTACGGCGATGACCCGCCACTACTACCACCCTGACGAATCGGCGCTGAGAAGGGCGGTGAACGCAATTCCGTCGTTCGGCGCGGACGGCGCAATCATCAAAAAGGGCATGGCATATGCAGAGCCTTCTTTCGAGCAAAGAACCGGCGCGTTGCGCCGCGCCTCCGTCGCGCAACGGCTTGTGCGCGCCGAGAGACTCTTAAAGGATGGTCTCATCAGCGAAGAGGAACATTCCGCCCTTCGCGCGCGCATACTCGCGCAGGTGTAGCACGGCTGGTGCAGAGCATTGCGTTTCGTCGGCCGTCGTGTTCTGCAAAACAAGCGATCTATCATA
>DGVK01000013.1 GCA_002395905.1 Verrucomicrobia bacterium UBA4286
ATTTTGTAGCGCGCCCCGGCAGGGGCGGTTTGAGCCCTCTCCGGAGGGGGTGTTTCCCCTGCCAGCCGTGGTTTTCCATGCGGTTAAAAAAAAACTAGTGCCTGTCCCCCGTCCCAACCCTTCACGTCGGCAATGGCAAAAACCATATCTTTGCCAGCACGTTCGCCATCGGAATCATGTCGGTTTTTGTTTGTTTCGCCAGTTGCGCATGGTGCAGCCGAATTTCGCGCGAAACAGCTTTTTCAGATATGTTTCGTTGTTGAAGCCGCAAAGTTCGCCGATATTGCCTATGGGAGTCATTGTCTGTTCGAGCAGCTCGCACACCTTCTGGAGGCGGAGGGACTGTATGGTGTCGCAGATCGTTTGCCCTGTAACGGCCTTGTAGTTCATTTGCAGCAAGCGAAGAGATGCACCGGCGGCTTTTGCGACATCCGAAACGGAAATCGGGCGGTTCCCCGCATAGAGGCGTATGAATTCGGTTGCTTTGCTTACCATGCGCCCTGCGCCGTTCGGGTCGCATGTGGAGATTCGTTCTATTATGCCCTGGACGCCGAAAGTGCGAGGCGGCAATGTGCGTTCTTTGCCGCAGACGAGCTGGACAAGCGTTTCCGCAGCGATATATCCGCCATGCGCGAAATCGGGAATTATGCTTGAAAGAGTCGGCTGCATCTGCGAGCAAATGAAGTCTTCGTTGTCGACACCAAGCACCATGGCCTGTTCCGGAATGGCTATCGAGGCTTTTTTGCAGGCGTCCAGAACATCTTTTGCGCGGGCATCGTTTGCGGCGAATATGCCGCAAGGCTTTGGGATGGTCGAAATCCATTTTGCCAACGCTGCAAGTTCTTGTCGCTGGTTGCGGCGAGCGCTGCATGGGGTGATGAATTCCGAGAACGAACACCCCGAAAGGCAGGCGCATTCTCGCATTGCTTGACCTCTTTCCACAGCCCATTGGTCCATTTCGCGAGTATTGACGAATGCGAAGTTGGCCAGATGCTTGTCGATAAAGAGTTTTGCTGCGGCTGCCGCTATCGCCTTGTTGTCGCAAAAGACGCAGCCGCAGCGCAGTTCCGTATCCGATGGCGGCTCCACGTTCACGAAGACTGCGGCCTTGCACCCTATGTTCGGCAGGGAGCGCACCGTACGAGGGTCGTTCGTGCCGATGATTACGCCGTCCGGCTTCCAAGTGCGGAATTCTTCTCTCGTGTGGCGAGAGGTACCTGTTCCATACAGTTGCACCTGCACTTCCGGATGGACAGCGGCGAAATGCAGTATTCCGCCTGTCATGTCTCGTGAGGCTTTCTGGCTTGTCAGCAGGTGCGCGAGAATGCGCACAGGCTCTTTGCTCCCTGTCGTCATGCCGCTTAGTTTAGCATATTGTTCGCGTATTGTGCAACAGCGTTTCGCAAAAGGTGATGTTTTCTGCGCATGAGCCTATGGAAATCCTTTGCCCAAGTATGATACAATATGCCTCGTAAACTTGAAAAGAAAGGATTTAGATCATGAGTGTGAAAAGTATTGCCGTTCTCGCGGCTGCGATTTCGGGCCTGGCACTTGCCGAAACGCCCGACAAGTTCGTGCGCTACGTCGAGTCCACCGGCTCGCAATACGTCGATACCGGCGTCACCGGCCGCTGGAACACCAAGGTCGAAGCCCAGGTCGAGTGGTTGAACTTCTCCGACAGCGCGTTTTTGTCGGCTGGCGACTATAACCAAAACACCAGACTCTACTTGTGCTACACCTACAAGCACGGGTCCGAGTCTTCGTATAATGTCATCTACACTTGCGCCGGAGGGTATCTCGACGAGGTTTTCTACAACAGTTCGGCCGCGAGGTGGGAGAAGAACCGCATCTACGACTATGTGGCCGAACTTGCCCCGACCAACGGCGAAGGCCAGACGACGACTAAAATCAAAGTGGATGGGCTGGAAATATGGAACAAGGCTAGCGCAGGAATTGACACTGGCGTGAATTTCTTCCTCTTCGCCAATAACCGCAATGGTAGTGCCAATGCATGGTCGAAAACCCGCTGCTACCGTCTCAAAATCTGGCAGGGGGCGAAGAACGGCGGCGACATGACGCTTGTGCGCGACCTTATCCCCTGCATAAAGAGCGGACGAGCTGGATTATGGGATGCAGTTTCAGGAGACATACTCTATTCGTCCACAAGCACGGAACTCGTCGCTGCCGACGAGAACAGTGAAGTCCCCGATGAGTTCGTGGAATACGTCGAATCGACAGGTGTAAATTTTATCGATACTGAAGTGGAAGCACGTTCCGGTACGGAGGCGGAGATTGATCTCGCCATTCTGAACAAGAAAACTTTTGACAAAGGTGTCCTCGAGGCATACAACGGCGATCTTGGCAACAACAACGCACGCTACTACCTCGCGCATTCCTATCAAGGCACGGTGACGTGCGGATACGGTCTCCACAAGACAACCGACGCGAGCTACACGGTCGGGCAGCGCTACTACATCGCCTCCTCGCTTGCCGCCGGTGCGCAGACGCTCACGATGGCGGTCCACGGCTCCGCCACGACCAACACCATCCACAGCGCCGCAGACGCAACCGCCATCGACACCGGTCTTCCGCTCTATCTTTTCGCCTGCAACAAGAACGGAAACATCGACTACGGCGGGCAATATCGCCTCTACGGCCTTACGATCAAGCAAGACGGTGTTCTTGTGCGCGACTTCAAGCCGTGCTTGAAGAACGGGGAATTCGCCCTCTACGATGATGTTTCAAAGCGTATTTTCCATGCAAAACGCGGACTTTTGAATGGCCCTCTGCAGACGATTCCCGTAAAGGCTCAGAATCTTATCTTTGTCGAATACATCGAATCGAGTGGTAATGAGACTCTTGATACGGGTGTCCGCGCCCGCGCCGGAACGCGGACCAAGGGCGAGTTCGCCTGGGCCGAGGCACTACGCACGAAAGCAAGCGAAGAGAACACATACCTTGAAGCACCGATCTACAGGAATGGACGTGCCTATCTTGGTGCCGATGACCCGATTTACTGGCCGTCATTCTTTTTCATGATGTATGCAGAGGACAGGACGATGTGGGGCGGCTATGGAAACGGTCTCGGTGGCTACAACTCTGTCCCGTATGGTGCCACCGCCTACAGTGGTTCCACCGCCGTCTCGATGTCAACGGTCGGGACGAAGTATTCCTTCGACGCCTCGTTCATGGACGGCGAGCAGACCATCGAACTCGACGGAACGCAGGTCTGGTCGCTCTCCAACGACCGGAACTACGACACGGGACGCAACCTCCACCTATTCTCGTCCGGCTCGCGTTACCGTTCCGCCGCCCGGTGCTACGGACTCGAGATCTGGCAGGACGGCGAGCAGGTCCGCGACTTCAAGCCCTGCATCTACCAGGGCAAAGCCATGCTGTACGATGCGGTTTCAAAAAGCGTCTTCCGCCCGTCGCCCGACATCCCCGCCTCTAAGACCGGCGGCGTCATACTCACCGGCGACGAGAAGCCCGACTGCTATGTCGATTACGTCGAATCCGACGGCACGATCTTCGTCGATACCGGCGTCACCGGCAAGTCCGGCACCAAGGCGGACTTGAAGTTGCAGTTCAAGGAGAAGGCTGACAAGGGTTTTCTTGATTCTCGCAGCGGCGACGCCCGCTACTACTTGATACACAATGGCGCCAACAACAACGTTTTCTACATCGGATACGGAAAGGCCCAGTCGTTCAGCCCCTGCGCCATCAACACCGACTATACAGTCCAGTCCGAACTGTCCGTCGGCAGACAGGAAGTGACGGTGGATGGCGTTTCAAAATGGACGACCGGGCAAGACACCACGCATATCAATCCAAGCGACAATATCAATACCGGCTACAATCTCTACCTCTTCGCCATGAACCAGGACGGCTCGCCGACATACGCAGGCCAGGCCCGGCTCTACTACTTGAAGCTCTATCAGGGGGACTCGGACGGAAGCAACATGAAACTCGTGCGCAACCTGAAGCCTGTGCGCCTCACGAACGGGCTTGTCGTGCTGTGGGACTTCGTGGAGAAGAAAGCGTATCTGCCGCAGCTTGTCTCCTCGCCGGGAACCTACACGCAGTTCCCGGTCGTCGGCGCGGATGGCGAGGCGATACGCGACGGCTTGATGATTATCCTGAGATGAGCCTCTGGAGTTTCTTCGCGTTGGCATTCGCTTCGGCGGCCTTCCGGCTTTCCGCCGCCGATGTGGAATGGTCGCTTGGCCGCAACGCGGCGCGCGAGGGCGATGTCGTCGTCGTCGACACGCGCGGAACGCGCTCGGGCGGTGCGGCGCACGCGAAGCTCGACCTTGGAGGAGCGACAGGCGGCGTACGCGCGACGATTCGAGCGCGAGGAAGGGGAATCGGGAGACCTGACAAGTCCTACTTCGGGCTCAAGTTTATGTTCCACTACCGCGATCCTGCGTCCGGCGCCGACCGCTGGCCGCAGGCGGACCACAAAGGCGGCGACTTCGACTGGACGACGCTGGAGCTGACGACAGACCTCGGAGGAACGCCTGTCGGCGAGGTCGGCGTTACGCTCGGGCTGCAGAACGTGGCGGGGCGCGTGGAGTTCGACGTCTCGTCGTTCAAGGTCGAGCCGTTTGCGCTCTACGAGTTCCCACGCACTAACCAAAGCTACAAAGTGCGCTATCCGGCTAGCGTCGCCTCTCGTCCACAGCTGCGCGGAGCGATGCTTCCTCAAGACCCGACGGAAGACGACATAAAGACGCTCGCGGAATGGGGCGGGACGATCGGGCGGTTCCAGATGTCGCGCAATTTCCAGAAAATCGACGCGAACCTCGACTTCGACGAATACGTGAAGTGGCTCGACGGACGGCTCAACCTGCTGGAAAAAGTCCTCGTCTGGGCGCGGAAGTACGGCATGAAGATTTGCGTCGATCTGCATGTTCCGCCGGGGAGCATCCGCGACAATTCCGAAATGCGCATGTTTACAGACAAGGCATGCCTCGATTTGTATATCGAATGCTGGGAGAAGATGGCGCGGCGATTCAAGGGCAACACAGATGTCATCTACGGATACGACCTCCTGAACGAGCCGCACCAGAACCGCCATGCCGTGCCGTATTCCTACTGGGACGCGCAACGCCTGGCGGCCGAGGCGATTCGCCGCATAGATGAAGATACGACTATAATAATGGAGGCGAACTGGTCGTCGTCTGCGCCCGCCTACGAATACATGTCGCCGCTCGCGATGGACAATGTCATATACGAAATCCACATGTACATCCCGTCCGACTACACGCACCAGGGAGTGCATGGATGGAGCCCGCCAACGAAGTGGCCGGATGCGGCGAAAGGCTGGGACAAGGAGATGCTGCGCAAAAAACTCGCTCCGGTCGTCGCATTTGCCAAGCGGCATGACGCAAAGATATTCGTCGGTGAATTTTCCGCCATAGCGTGGGCGCAGGGCGCGGATAGATATATCAAGGATTGCATTGAACTTTTCGATGAATACGGTTGGGACTGGTGCTATCATGCGTTCAACGAATGGCGTGGCTGGAATGTGGAGTATGCCGGCGAATCCCGCGAGAAATTGCAGCATGTCGGCGACACGCCTCGAAAACGAGTTTTGCTGGAAGGATTGAGGGGGAAGAAGAATGAAGAATGACGAGTCGAAGGTGAGAGATGCGGGGGCGAAGCTCCCGTCCTTTGCGGGAAACCGCGGTACGTTTGCGAGGCGCGAATTTCTGAAGCTCGCCGTCGCTGGCGTGACGATGACCGCTTTCGATTGGCGCCTTTGGGCGGTTGACGAGGGGTTGCCGCCGTATTACGGCGACTATCTCGCCAAAATCGCCGCTCGGCTCGATGAACTTTCCAAGACTTGCGACGATGCTTTCTTCTTCATCACCGATTTGCACATACCGTCGAACCGCTGCGTTTCAGGCCGCATACTTGCGAAGCTGGTCGCAGAGACGCGCGTCAAGAAAGTCCTGTGTGGCGGCGACATGCCGGAAGCGTTCGGCGGCAAGCCTTCCATCGACAGGACGATCACGGCTTATCGCGAGCAATGGGTAAGGGCGGTAGAGGGCGGCGGCGGCGAATTCTATCCTGCGAAAGGCAACCACGATTTCACCATTCGAGACAGTCCAAGAGCGACTTTCGGCCATACATGTTCCGGCAAAGAAGCGCATGATATCCTGATGGACACCGCCGCAGTCAAGGCCAATGCGGTCACGAATCCTGATGACCCAGAGGCGTGTTACTATTATTTCGATGCCCCAGGGAAGGGCATAAGGTACATAGTCGCAGATACGACGGACAGCATTAGGGCGGATCGCACGTACTGGGCGGTGAAATACGGAATGGGCGAACGCCAGCTGACATGGCTTGCCGAGAATGCGCTCATGACGCTTCCGGCGGGTTGGGTCGCGCTCGTGATGCACCATATACCAGTGACGGAAATCGTCAGCGGCGAGAAAGACGTCCCCAGGATATTCGAGCCGTGGCGAAAACTTCTGGAAGCGTATCAGTCGCGTGGCATTGCGGCTGTCGGAGGGAATAAGTTCGATTTTGCCTGTGCGCAAGGACGGATTCTTTGCAGTTTGACAGGACATGAACACGCAGAGCGGCAGACTTTCCAGAATGGGGTGTGGCATATAACCGAGCCTTGCGACGCAGCCTACAGCGACTATATCGTCGGCTCCGCTCCGTGGTGCGCAGATTTACCCAAGAAGGAGAAAGGAACCGTTTTCGAACAGACTTTCGATGCCATCCATATCGACCGCAAGAACAACATGTTGCATTTTACGCGCATCGGCGGCGGCTCCGACAGGATCGTCCGTCTTGCAGCGCAAACGCTTGATGCGGGTGCGACGTTGTCGCTCGCGTCTGCAGGCGACACCTACTCGTGGGGATGCTATGACGCGGATAGGGCGGCCAAGATGCCCAATCCCGCAAACAAGTACCAGTCATTCTTCAAGTATTTCAACGATGTCGCGGAGATTTCGCAAGAGGGGATTCTGCGCGGCAAGAGACGTGGCGAGGCGGTCGCTATCGCAACGTCCATGTATGGGCGCAAAACGATTTTGCCTGTCGCCGTGCGCGAACCGGGGATGAGGAAATTCCGTGTCGGGACGTACAACATACGTTTTACGACAGGGGATGTCGGCACTGAAAACGCATGGGAAGAGAGACGCGCCGACATGATCGCGCTCATCCGCAAACTTGACATGGATGTCTTCGGACTTCAGGAAATGCGACCTGAGCAAGAGGAGTTCCTGCGCAAGGAATTGCCGGATTACGGTTACGTGGGCGATTATCGCGGCGCAAACCGTCGCGGCGACGAGGCTTCTCCCGTCTTCTACCGCAAGAACAGGTTCGATATGGAGAAAAGCGGCACCTTCTGGCTTTCGGAGTCGCCTGACGTCCCTGGCGTCGTCGGATGGGGGGCGATGTGTCCGCGCGTATGTTCGTATGCCATCTTGCGGGAAAAGGAGAGCGGCAAACGCCTTGCTTTCGCCAATACGCATACCGATCATTACAGCGCATTGGCGCGCGAGAAGGGGATGCTGCTTATCATTGAGCGCATGAAAGAGTTTGGCGAGGGTGCGCCTATCGTCTTTACGGGCGACCACAATTGCCGCGAAACCGAAGTGCCCGCACAGGCGGTCGCGAAGATGCTCCGAAATGCGCTTTATGAATCTGAAACGCCCCCAACCGGCCCGTGGCGCACTTTCAACGGGTGGAAATGGCTCGATTCTGAAATCGCGACGCTTGACGCGCTAAGGGAATCGCCCGAGGAAAGAAACGCACCAGAACGAGCATGCAGGATAGATTACATATATGTCTCGCCGGGCGTACATGTCTTGGACTATGCGACTGTTGCCGACGTCCGCAGGGGTTTGCATCTCTACCCAAGCGATCATTTCCCGATAGTCTCTACCATAGAGATATAGGCCATTTGTCGCCCCATCAAGAAATAACTAGTGCCTGTCCCCGCGTTCTCTCGTCAGGCCTTGGGGGGTTGTGCATACGGGGCATTTATGCTATAATGCATTCCATGTTAACTTTGCTTATTGCGATCGCCGCCGGTTGCGGCGGTTATTGTGCCGCATTTTATGCGGGAGACTGGGGCGTGGGCTGGAGCGTCACCGCCGGTGTCGTGGCGTTCGGCGTCACGCAGGGAGTCATCGGATTCCTCGTTCAGAAGCGCATAAAAGCCGATATGGAGCGCGTCCAGGGAATACTTCTCGAGGGCCAGAAGCGTCTGCAGACGAAGATGCAGCGCTGGCAGTTCCGTCCGCCGGGGTCGCAGAAGGACGCCCAGCGCGAGATAGAGAACGATTCGCGCATTTTCGTGCGCGAGGCGCTCGCGGCGACGGAGTGTCTTTCGAAGTATCGCTGGATGGTGCCGATGATCGGGCGCCAGAAGGCGACCGCCCAGCTCCAGCTCAACTGGATGATAAAGGATTTCAAGGCCGTGGATGAGCTTCTGCCGAAGGCGCTCTTCATCGACCCGACGACGTCCGCCATAAAGATCGCGCGCATGTATATGAAGGACGCGAGCGTGGAGGAGATGGAAAAAGTCTACCGCAAGAGCGTCCGCCGGCTCAAGTACAACCAGAACGTGCTTCTCGCCGCCGAGTGGAGCTGGATTCTCCTCAAGCGCAACGGCGCCCGCGACGAGGGCGACAGCGCTTTCAGGGCGCTCACCGAGGCGCTCAAGTCGAGCGACAACGAGGTCTTGAAGCGCAATCACGAGCTTTTGATGAACAAGCGTCTCGCCCACTTCTCCAACAGCGGACTGGGCGACCAGTGGTTCGCGCTCCTTCTAGAGGAGCCGAGAATGCGCATGCAGCGTCAGCACGTGCAGAGGATGTAAAGAGTTGCGAACGGTCAAGGAGGCTTCAAAGCGAATGTCGACGGCGAAAAAGGCGGTGGTTCTGGCGGCGGGTCTAGGCACGAGGCTCAGGCCGCTCACATGCGCCGCGCCGAAACCGCTTCTGCCGGTGTGGGGAGTGCCGATGCTCGAGCGCATCGTCGCCACGCTGCGCGGATGGGGTGTCGATGACATTGCCGTCAACTGCCACTATCTGCACGGACAGGTCGAGGCGTGGTGCGCGGCGAACGGCTGCAGGGCGGTTTTCGAACCGGAGATTCTCGGGACGGGCGGCGTTCTCAATCCGCTGCGCGAATGGATCGGCGGCGAACCGTTCTATCTCGTCAACGGCGACATAATCCTCGAAGGCGTCGACGCGAATCCGTTCGAGACGCCGCCGCGCGGACGCGAACCGCTCGTCGGGCGGTGTCTCGCGACAGAGGCCGCGGGGCCGCGCACGATAGAGGCCGATCCGGAAGGCTATGTGACATGCTGGAGCAGCCCCGACCCGGGCGCGCCCGGGACTTTCACCTACTGCGGCGCCGCGCTGCTTGAACCCGCGATTCTGGACTATGTCGAGCCGACCGGCTTCTCGACGATAATACAGGCGTACGAGCGAGCGATGATGGACGGCAGATTCGTGCAGGCGGTCGTCCCGGAGGATCTGCTGTGGGCGGATGCGGGAACGGTCCAGAGCTATGTCGATGTGAACTCGTCCGGCGATGACAACGCGCTCGGCGATCTGCCCCAGATGAAGGCCGCGTTCCCCGGCGGCGCGGCAGAGGGCTCGAAGGTGAAGTTCCTCGGCGCACGCGGGAGCGACAGATGCTTCTTCGAGCGCGACGGTCGGGTGGTTGTAGTCTACGACGATTCAAAGCGCGGCGAGAACGCCCGCTACGCCGGCCACGCGCGCTGGCTCAAGGAACGCGGCGTGAGAGTGCCCGAAGTGTTCGCAGACCTGCCGGACATAAAGACGCTTGTCATGGAGCACGCCGGCGAGGAGCGCAAGATGTCGCTTGAAGACTACGTAAAGGTTGTCGAGCGTCTCGCCGCGTTCAACGCGCTCGACGCGTCGGGTCTTTCTCTGGAGCCGCCGTTCGACGGGGCGCTGTGGAAATGGGAGCGCGACCTCTTCAAGGAGCACTGCCTCGGCGCGCGGTTCCTTATGGAATGTCCGCCCGAGGTCGAAAGGGAGCTGCGCGGCGTCGCCGAAGTTCTGGAGCACGAACCGAAGGCGCTCGTGCACAGGGACTTCCAGTCGACGAACGTCCTGTGGAAGGACGGCGAG
>DGVK01000014.1 GCA_002395905.1 Verrucomicrobia bacterium UBA4286
GCGTCAGCAGGCCGTCCGATACGGAAAACTCCGCTGCATGGGATGCGGGCGACGGTTTTGCGATCGGGCTGCAAAGCGAAGACGAGGACGTGCAACGGCTGTCGTTCTGGGTTGACGCCAAGAGCCAGTGTCCTCACGCGGACTGCGGTTTCTCTATGCCTGAAGGCAAAGACCTCGTTTTGCGCCCGGGCTGTTCCGCCAGACTCGTGCGCCCTATGAATGCAATAGTCTTTCTCTTGCGCGATGGAACACATGGCTAGCAGACTCATTTGCCTGATATTTGCCTTGGTGGGCGTCAGCGGGTTCGCTGGCGCTGGCTTCTACCGCATGGAAAAGAGGTCGGACGGGTGGACGGTTCTCGATCCAGCCGGACGTTCGGAACTGCTTCTCGGCGTCGATCAGGTGAAGTGGGACGGCATGCCGTGCGAGAAGATGAACTGGCGCAGGCCTTACGAAGAGCACAACGCCGCACAGTACGCATCGCGGAAAGAATGGGAGGATGAATCGCTCTCGCGTCTAAAGGCCTGGGGATTCAACATGCTGGGCGCGTGCTGCGACGATTCGCTTCGGCATCGCGGGCTCGCCCATGCCATATTCCTCAATGTGAGCGAGGGATTTTGCATAGGCGATGATGACAGGTGGATATCGGAATACAAGGGCGTTCCGAACACGGCAATGCCCAATGTGTTCCATCCTGACTATGCCGTCCACTGCGACATGGTGGCGCGTGAAATGTGCGCACCCAATCGCGGCGACGCCGATCTGCTGGGCTACTACATCGACAACGAACTTGTGTGGCAGGGGATGCGAGGAGCCTCCATGGACACAGGGCTCTTCGATTCCGTGCGAGGCAAAAGCGAGGGGCATTCCGCACGGCGCGCGTTGATGGCATTTCTTGGAGAGCGCGGCATCGTCGATTGGACGGCATTCGATGCGCTGCCGGATGAGCGGCGAAAGGAGATCAAGGCGGCGTTTCTCGACTTCGCCGCCGAACGCTATTTCAAAGTCACGACAGAAGCGATCCGCCGCCACGACCCGAACCATCTCATTCTCGGATGCCGCTTCGCCGGGCTTGACGGCGCACCGCTTGCGGTATGGAAGGCGGCTGGCCGGTTCTGCGATGTGGTCACGTTCAACTGCTATCCGTGGGCCGACATTGACAGAAACATCGTGCTGGACGCAAAAGGCGGAACGTCTCTTGTTTCCAGACTCGCCGCCGTCCATGCGCTGACGGGCAAGCCGCTGCTTGTGACCGAATGGAGCTTCCCCGCGCTTGATACGGGGCGTCCCTGCCTCAACGGAGCAGGCCAGCGGTTCAAGACGCAGACGGAGCGTGTCCAGGCTTCCGCGCTCTTTGCCCGCACCTTGCTCTCGCGACCATACGTATTGGGCTACTCGTATTTCATGTGGGTCGATCAGCCCGCGCTTGGCACGAACGGAGAGAATCCCGAAGATTCAAATTACGGGCTTGTGTCGGAAGACGGCGTGCCGTACGCCGGGCTGACCGATATGTTTGCGCGGCTGCATGCGGAAGTGCGTGGCGGCACGAAGCGTCCGACCATGCCCAAGGGAAGAAATGCGCCGCCATCGGCGAATCGCTCCACAGCCGACATCTTCCGCTCCGGGGCACATGGTGCGCCCGCAGATGTAAGGTTCATTCGTGACGGCGGAAACTGGGAAATCACCAATGCTGCGGGACTGTCGCTTCGCGGCAAGATCGGCGGCACGAACATGATAGACGAAGTCCTTGTGGGCTCGGCTTTGTACGGTAGATACAACGGCATGCTGCAGCTGATTGCGCCGAACGGCGAATCCCATTGGGCCTTGTCTGACTGCGTCACGTCCGTGAAGTATGAGCAGACGGGCGTGTGCGGCAGCGTTCACCTGTTTGCGACCGGTCACGCGGCGGAGCAGGCATTCCTGCTTGAGCATCGCGTTACGGTGGCACCAGAACGAACGGATTTCCTCTGCGAAGTCGTTGGGGTTGAAAATACCGGGCATTCGACGTTTTCGGTCAAGCGTTTCTACTTTTGTCCGTTTGCCGCAGAGGAGCGTCCATCGGTACAAAAGGGCGTTCCCAACCTCTGGAAAGGAGACCGCGAATGCTATTGGAAACTGTCGGACGGGCGTTCATACGGCATGGTTTCCTCCGACTGCGCGGCGGAGTGGTTCAATCTCTGGATTGACGCGGAAGGGCGGCAGCATCCTGATATAGACTTCGTGCCGGAAACGCCCGTCGTTATGGCGCTGGGTGCACGTTATGCGCCATCCACCCCGATGGGAGTGCGGGCGGTTCCTGCGCTCGCCGCACCTGTTGGAAAGCCGCTGGATGCGGCGGCTGAGACGAATCTCGTCCGTCGCGCCTGGGCGGCGCTTGATGGCAATGTCGTCACGGGTGACGGCGTGCAGTGGTCTCCGCTACGCGGGATCGAGCCGTCGAATTCCTTTTTCTTTGGCGTGTGGAACTGGGATTCGGCTTTTCATGCGCTTGCGGTGGTGCGGAAAGATGCGGCGCTCTCTCGCGATCAGTTCCGTATCATGATGAAATGGCAGGGCGAGGACGGGATGTTCCCCGATGTCGTGTGGCAGGATCCCCAACGCGGCGTTTTCAGAGGCAACACGAAGCCGCCTGTCTGGGCGTGGGCCGTCTGGTTCATGGACCGGGTTGCGCCGGACGATGCGTTTCTGCGCGAGGCGTATGCGGCGCTCGTCCGCGAGGAGGCGTTCTGGCGCGGCAGGCGACGTGTCGCGTCGCTCGGCATGTTCCATTACGACGGCAACTCCGACGACCCGAAGGAGCGCTCCACGTATTGCGGATGGGAATCCGGCTGGGACGATTCGCCCCGCTGGGACGGCGAAGCGGCATCGAAGATTCCCGTGGACTTGAACTGCTGGATGGTTCTTCGCTATCGCTCGCTGCACGACATCGCGCGGCGGCTCGGAAAAGAGCGCGAGGCGTCGCAATGGGATGATGCCGCGAAGGACCTTGCCGCTAAGGTCGAGTCGCTGCTCTGGGACGAGGAAGGCGGATGCTACTACGATTGGGATTTCAAGACGAAGACTTTTTCACGCGTTCTCACGCCGGCGTCGTTCATGCCGCTTTTCATCGGCACGGCTTCTTCCGCGCGCGCCGCGTCGATGGCGCGACACGCCAAGCGCATGGAGCCTGGCTGGCCGAGCGTGTCATACGACCACCCGGAATACAAGCCGACAATCTACTGGCGCGGGCGCACATGGCTGAACGTGGCGTATTTCGCGCTCAAGGGTCTCAAGTTCTACGGTTACGACGAACTCGCCGACGAAGGGCGGGAAACGATACTTGGCTGGGTGGATGCCTACAAGGGGTCGATTCACGAGAACTATGATTCTATGACCGGAGAGCCGCTCGGCGCGAAGGATTTTTCATGGAGCGCCGTCTTTGTGCTGAAGTTTCTGCATGACTGGCAAACCCCGCGACATTTGGAGATGCCGATTGACGCCTGCATCCAGCGATAGGCTCCCTGCGAACCCAACCGGGGACAGGCACTCTTTCCCGCCCGCTCTCCCATAGAAATAACTAGTGCCTGTCCCCGCGTTCTCTTGGACGGGCGGGCGGCCGTCCTGCCGTCTTGCCCAAGCTTTGCCCAAGTCTTGCCCAAGCTTTGCACAAGTCTTGCCCACGCTTTGGCGAAGTCTTGCCCA
>DGVK01000135.1:0-1842 GCA_002395905.1 Verrucomicrobia bacterium UBA4286
ACTACCAGGCTGTGCAACGCCCCGTAAAGATTTGTGTATTATACCAAATTATTCGATGCGCTGCCGAGAAGCTGCGCAGGAATCTGGCGAATGTTGATGTCAACCTGTCTGAACGGTATCTCGACACCGGCTTTTTCGAACGCCTCTTTGACGGACTGGATGCCGGCGAAGTAGACACTCCAGAAGTCGGCGGTCTTCGCCCATGCACGGACGGTGAGCGTGACGGCGCTGTCATCGAGCGACTTCACTTCCACCATCGGCGCAGGATCTTCCAGCGCGCCAGGGACGGCCTTCATCGTCTCAAGGGCGGTGCGCTTGGCGAGCGAAATATCCGCACCATATGCAATGCCGACGATGATCTCCACGCGACGGCGGTCCAGCGCGGAGTAGTTTATGATGGGCTGCCCCCACGCCGCCTTGTTGGGGATCGTAATCTTGCGGTTGTCGGGCGTCGCAAGCGTGACGGCCATCATGTCAAGCGCGGTGACACTCCCCTCATTGCCGGCGACAACTACATAGTCACCTACTTTGAACGGCTGGTTGACGGCGATCATGAGTCCGCTGGCAAGGCTGCCAAGCGATTCCTGGAACGCAAATCCCAGAATGAAGCCCGTCACGCCGAGGCCTGCGACTATCGGCCCCACATTCACGCCGAGCTTGTCCAGCGCCATGACGATCACGAACGCCCAGCCGATCTTCTCTATGACAGACGTCACAAAGCGCACGACAAGCGCATAGCGCCCCTGCTCCGCCTTTGTAAGCGCCTTGCGGACAAGCATAAGACCGTACTTGATGATGAAATATCCGCCGACCAGGATTGCAGCCGCCGAGCAGATGTTGATGGAGTAATGTATGAGTTGTTCTTTCATTGTTCGATTCTTCCTTCTTTAAGATGCAGTATACGTTGATTTGAACTGCCGCGAAACTTGAGCGAAATGTCCTTGAGAGCCTCTACGAAAGGTCCGTCGACAAGCACATCGACGAGCGAGAGAAAGCGGTCTGTCGCCTCCGTTCGCCAGCGCGAGCCTTCGGTCTTGAGGTCGCTTTCAAGCACACACCCCGTGTAGACCCAGACTGTTTTGCCCCCGCCGAACCGAGCACGCATCCGCTCAAGAAACGGCACAAGCGCACGCTGGTTCGCGGGCTCCATCGGTTCGCCGCCGAGAATCGACAGCCCCGCGATGTAGTCCGGCGCAAGACTCTCGAAGATACGCTCCTCGACAGCCGCGTCGAACGGCTTCCCGAAGGAGAAGTCCCACTGGTCGGGATTGAAGCACCCCTTGCAATGATGGGTGCATCCCGACACGAACAGCGACACGCGAACGCCTTCGCCGTTCGCGATGTCGCATGTACGTATCGACGCGTAGTTCACCTTACGAAACGTGCAGGACGCGTTCCTTGATCTCCTGGGTGCGGCCCTGGTTCCAGAACTGGCTGCCGATGTAGCCGCACGTGCGGCGCGCGACGTTCAGCTTCGACTCGTCGGTGTTGCCGCACTTCGGGCACCTCCAGACGAGCTTGCCGCTCTCGTCCTTGACAATCTGTATCTCGCCGTCGTAGCCGCAGACCTGGCAGTAGTCGGACTTCGTGTTCAGCTCGGCGTACATGATATTGTCATATATGTACTGCATGATCGCGAGCACTGCCGGAATGTTGTCCTGCATATTCGGCACCTCGACGTAGCTGATGGCGCCGCCGGGCGAGAGTTTCTGGAACTTGGACTCTATCTCAAGCTTCTTGAACGCGTCGACAGGCTCCGTCACATGAATGTGGTAGGAGTTTGTGATGTAGTTCTTGTCCGTCACGCCCTTGATGACGCCGAAACGCTTCTGCAGGCACTTG
>DGVK01000135.1:1900-2993 GCA_002395905.1 Verrucomicrobia bacterium UBA4286
TGCAGGCACTTGGCGAACTTGTAGGTCGTCGACTCCAGCGGCGTGCCGTAGAGCGAGTAGTCGATATCCTCGGCGGCTTTCCATTTCGCGGTGAACTCGTTGAGCTTCTTCATGATCTCAAGCCCGAACGCCTCGCCCTCGGGCTCGGTGAGCTTCTTGCCGATCATGGCGTAGACACACTCCCAGAGCCCCGCGTAGCCAAGCGAAATCGTGGAATATCCGCCGACGAGCAGCTTGTCGATCTTTTCGCCCTTCTTGAGACGCGCGAGCGCGCCGTACTGCCAGAGAATAGGCGCCGCATCGGACGACGTGCCTTTAAGCCTCTCGTGACGGCACTGCAGAGCCTTGTGGCACAGCTCGCAGCGCTCGCCGAATATCTCCCAGAACTTCGTCATGTCGCCGTGGGACGAAAGCGCGATATCCACGAGGTTGAGCGTGACGACACCCTGGTTGAAGCGCCCGTAGTACTTGGGCTTGCCAGGCTCGTAGTTGCCTGCGTTCGCGACGTTGCCGTAGCCGTTGCCGGAGCGGTCGGGAGTGAGGAACGAACGGCAGCCCATGCAGGTGTAGGTGTCGCCGTGGCCGACCTCCTCGCCCTTCGAGAGCTTGTATTCGCGCATCTTCTTCTCGCTGATGTAGTCGGGCACCATGCGCTTGGCGGTGCACTTCGCCGCGAGCTCGGTGAGATACCAGTAGGGCGTGCCGGCGCGCACGTTCTGCTCTTCGAGAACATATATAAGCTTCGGGAACGCCGGCGTCACATACACGCCCTTCTCGTTCTTCACGCCGCGGATGCGCTCGTTCAGCACCTCCTCGATTATGAGCGCGAGATCCTTGCGCTCGGCCTCGCCGCGAGCCTCGCCGAGATACATGTAGACGGTGACGAACGGCGCCTGGCCGTTGGTCGTCATGAGCGTCACGACCTGATACTGGATGGTCTGCACGCCCTTCTGAATCTCCTTCCTCACGCGCTTCTCGACGATCGCGTCGAAAGTCTCCTTCTTCATCTCGATCCCGGCGAGCCTGCACTCCTCCTCGACCTCCTTGCGTATGGCCTGGCGCGAAACCTCGACGAACGGCGCGAGGTGGGTGA
>DGVK01000189.1:0-15564 GCA_002395905.1 Verrucomicrobia bacterium UBA4286
GGAC
Source organism: Verrucomicrobia bacterium UBA4286 (assembly GCA_002395905.1). Lineage (GTDB taxonomy): Bacteria > Verrucomicrobiota > Kiritimatiellia > RFP12 > UBA1067 > UBA1067. Next base: position 5 of record DGVK01000189.1, read on the forward strand.
AAAAGGCAAGTGGTACGATCACAGGGTCGTGGTCTCTTCGCCTGAGAACTGAGGAAATCTATGTCCAGAAGTACGTTCGGATATGCGGTAAAACGGTGCGGGCTGTGCCTTGCGCTGATCATGCTGACCTCCTGCCTGCTGCAGGGGGTTAGTTCTATATCTGCCGCTCAGCAGCCCTCCGGCGGGCAGGGGGAGAGCCGGCTGATCGATATCACTTTCGAGGGAGGGACCGGAAAGGCTTATATCCGGTCCCCGGTGGAAGTGACACAGGCGGAAGACGGGACCCTGACTGCAAGATTCGTGTGGAGCAGCAGGAATTATGACTACATGATCGTTGGCGGGGTCCGGTATGAGAATGAGAATGAAGGAGGGGACTCCACCTTCACGGTTCCCGTTCCGTCCCTGGAGGAACCGCTCACTGTAATCGGAGATACCGTTGCGATGAGCACTCCCCATGAGATCGAATACGTGATCAGATGGGGGAAGGAGAACGATCAGGCAGGAGAGGACCGGGGAAAGGGCGGCACGCAGGATGAAGACGGGGATATTCCTGCGGAAGGATCTTTTGACGATGGAGGAACGGTTTCGGAAACCCAGGCGGCGCTAGAAGCTGCCGGCATTCCTCGGACCGGGAGCATGGAACTTCAGTATGCGGAAGGCTTCCGCGTGGAGTACTTTGACCCGTATACCCTGATCTCTATAGAGAATTCAGGAGAGTATGTCCTGGTTCCCTCCGGAAGCGAGGTCCCGTCCGGCATCCCTGAGAGCGCAGTGATCATCCGGCAGCCGGTGGAGCGGACTTATCTGGTCTCCACCTCGGCCATGGATCTGATCCGCTGCTGCGGCGCCCTTGACAGGATCCGCCTGTCGGGGACCAGGGAGAATGACTGGTATATCGAAGATGCGAAAAATGCCATGCAGAAGGGTGATATCATCTATGCAGGCAGATACAGAGCCCCTGATTATGAGACGATCCTCGCGGAGAGCTGCGACCTGTGTATAGAGAACACGATGATCTATCATGAACCTGCGGTGAAGGCGAAGCTGGAGGAGCTGGGGATCCCCGTGCTGGTGGAGACCTCAAGCCGTGAACCGCATCCCCTCGGGAGGCTGGAATGGATCCGGCTGTACGGGGTGCTGTTTGACAGAGAGAAAGAGGCGGATGCATATTTTACACAGCAGCTTCAGGCTCTGCAGCCGCTGCTGGAAGAGAAGCAGGATACCGGGAAGAGCGCGGCATTCTTCCATATTACGGGAAACGGCATGATCAATGTCCGAAGGCCCGGGGATTATATCTCCAGAATGATCGAACTGGCGGGAGGACACTATGTCCCTTCGGATACAGGCGGGAATGAAAATGCGCTTTCGACCATGAACATGCAGATGGAGGACTTTTATGCCGCCGCGGCGGAAGCGGACATCCTGCTGTATAACAGCACCATTGGGGGAGAGATCGCGTCGGTGGGTGAACTGACGCAGAGGAGCGCCCTGTTTGAGGACTTCCGGGCTGTGAAGGAAGGAAATGTTTACTGTGTTGAGCGGAACTTTTTTCAGCAGATAACCGGAATGGCAGAGTTCATGCAGGATCTGAGCGGTGTACTGAATGGTTCCGGGGACGGTTTTACCTACCTGAAGAAGCTGGAATGACTCCGACGGAACGGAAGCTATGAGAAAGAAACGGTATGCATTGTTTTTCAGCTTAATCATCGTCCTGATCCTGCTTCTGGCATGGATGAACATCGTGCTTGGAAGCGTGGACCTGTCCCCCGCCGAGATCGTCGGGATCCTGGCCGGTGACCGGAGCGACGTGATGCACGCGAACATCATCTGCGGGATCCGCCTGCCCAGGATGGCGGGGGCATTCCTGCTGGGCGGAGCGCTTGCGCTCTCCGGTTATCTGCTGCAGACGTTCTTCGGCAATCCGATCGTCGGGCCGTTTGTCCTGGGAATCTCCTCCGGGGCAAAGCTGACGGTGGCCCTGACCATGATTTTTTTCCTGTCCCGGGGAAGGGCGATCGGGCTGTACGCGATGGTCGGCGCGGCGTTTGCCGGTTCGCTCATTGCCATGGGATTCGTCCTGCTGATCTCTGTGAAGGTCCGGAGCATGAGCATCCTGGTGGTCTGCGGGATCATGATCGGATATATCTGTTCAGCGATTACCGATTTTGTGGTGACCTTTGCGGACGATTCCAACATCGTGAATCTCCACAACTGGTCGATGGGAAGCCTGTCGGGAATGAACCGGGAGGAACTTCAGATCATAGCGGTTATCGTGGCGCTCTGCCTGCTGCTGGCAGGATGCATGGTGAAACCGATCGGGGCGTACAGACTGGGAGAGGAATACGCCAGGAGCGCCGGTGTCAATATCCTCCGCCTCCGGGTACTGCTGATACTGGTCTCCAGCCTGCTTGCGGCCTGTGTGACCGCTTTCGCGGGACCGATCTCATTTATAGGCATCACGGTCCCGCATCTGGTCAGGTCGTGCCTGAAGACAGATGCCCCGAAGGTGATGATCCCCGCCTGTTTCCTGGGCGGATCGGCTGTGACGCTCCTGTGCGACGCGGTTGCCAGGACGGTATTCGCGCCGACGGAAGTGAGCATCAGTTCAGTTACGGCAGTGCTTCTGGTACCGGTCGTCATCTATATGATGATCCGCAGGAATACCCGGGAGCCGTGATGCGCGGGTCTGCCGCCGGCAGGCCTGCCATGCAGAGAGATGTTCAAGTACGCCGCCGGCGTACCTGCGCCAGACCGCGCGGCCGCTTCAGCGGCCTTCCACTGAGGTTGTACTATGGCAGATCAGAGAGGAATCAGGACAGAACATCTGAATATCGGCTACAGAGACGACCTGATTCGGGATATCTGCCTGGAAGTGAGGCCGGGGCGCATCGTGACTCTGATCGGGCCGAACGGAAGCGGCAAATCCACCCTCTTCAAGATAGTGCTCGGCGAGATGTCGACCGACTCCGGCGAACTGATAATCGAGAACAATCCGCGAATCGGCTGGACGCGTCAGAACCCGGAGCCGGAGAGCGACGACGAGACGCTGCTGGAGTATTCCGTGCGCGGCGTGCCGGGCCTCGCCGAGATGGAGGCCGAGATGCGCGAGCTTGAGGCGGATCTCGCCGACCCGCAGAAGATGAAGCGCTACGGCGAGCTGCAGACGACGTTCGAGCACCTTGGCGGATACGACCTTGAGACGCGCGTGAAAGTCGCTCTCGGAGGTCTCGGCTTTTCGACCGAGGAGTTCACGAAGCCGTTCAAGTCGTTCTCCGGCGGATGGCGCATGAGGGCCGAGCTCTCGCGCGTCCTCGCCTCCAGGCCCGACCTTCTTCTTCTCGACGAACCGTCCAACTACCTCGACCTGCCCGCCGTGGACTGGCTGCAGAAGTTCCTGAAGGCGTACGACGGGACGTTGATGCTCATCTCCCACGACCGCTATCTCCTGCGCACGCTCACAAGCATAATCGTCGAGGTGGATGCGGGGACCGCGACGCGCTACGAAGGCGGCCTCGACTGGTACATGCGCGAAAGGGAGGTGCGCTACGAGCATCTCAAGGCCGCGAAGGAGAACCAGGACCACCACCGCGAGCAGCTCCAGCGGTTCGTGGACCGCTTCCGCGCGCAGGCGACGAAGGCCGCGCAGGCGCAGAGCCGCCAGAAGCTCATAGACAAGATCGACGAGGAGCGGATAGTGCTGCCGAAGCGCTACACGCAGTCGGGCAGGCTGCGCCTCGCCGAACCGCCGCCGAGCGGGATAGAGATGTTCCGCTGCGAGAACCTGGAGTTCTCCTACGACGGGCGGAAGAAGGTCCTCGACGGCATCTCCTTCAACATCGCGCGCGGCGACAAGGTGGCGCTTATCGGCTACAACGGCCTCGGCAAAACGACGCTCATGCGCATCATCGCCGGAACGCGCGAGCCGACCGGCGGCAGGGCGGTGCTGGGCCACAACGTGGTTCCCGGCTACCTGAGCCAGGAGTTCGCCGAGACCATTCCGCCGGACGTCAGCGTGTACCGCAACGCGAAGAACGCGTGGGATGCGCACGGCGGCGGGCCGGAGAAGAACTTTCGCAACCAGCTCGGGGCGTTCGGCTTCGACGAGAACGACATCGAAAAACCGGCGGGCGTCCTCTCCGGCGGCGAGAAGATACGCCTGGCGTTTCTGCGGCTCTTCTTGAGCGCGCCGAACTTTCTGCTTCTCGACGAACCCACGACCCATCTCGACCTCGACGGACGCCGCCTTCTGCAGGAGGCGCTTCAGAAATACAAGGGGACGATACTCCTCGTCTCGCACGACATCGACTTCGTGAGGGCCGTGGCGACGAGCGTTCTCGAAATCACCCACGAGGGGCTGAGGCAGTTTCCGGGCGGCTACGACTATTACTGCGAAAAGCGCGACGAAGGGAGAAGGGCGGCCGCGCCCGCGAAGAGGCAGGACGCCGAACCGGCGGCGTCCGCAACGCGCGCGCCGACCTCGAAGGAGCTGCGCCAGCAGCGTGCCGCCGAGCGCGCGAAGATCGCGCCGAAGCTCAAGGAGCTGAAGTCGCGCGTCGAGAAGGCCGAGAAGAAGGTGGACGAGCTGCAGGCCGCGCTTGACGCCGCGTCGGAGGAGCTGTTCAACCCGCGGCCCGACACGAATTTCGAGGAGGCGAACCGCAAGGTGCGCACGCTTCAGTTCGAGATAGACCGCTACACAGCCGAATGGGAGGCCGCCGCTACCGAGCTTGAAGAGCTCGCGTCCGGCGCGTCGCAGACATGAAAGCGTCCTGCGCCAAACGCCTGCCGTTCGCGGTGAACAAGAATCTGGCCGTAAACCTTTCGGACCAGGTTGCGGACGGTCTGCGCAGCGCGATACTCTCGGGGTATTACAAGAAGGGCGAAATGCTGCCGAAGCTCTCCGACATGGCGAGTGCGCTCGGCGTGAGCATGCGCATTCCGCGCGAGGCCGTGGCGAAGCTCGCGGCGGAGAATCTCGTGAGTCCGCGCCAGAGGCTCGGCTGCGTGGTCCTGGGGCGGCGCGAAGCGTACTGGCGCGGACAGGTCCTGGCGATAGCGCCCGTCGCCTGCGAAGGCGCCTACTTCGCTACGATGCTTTTCGGGGAGATGCGGCGCAGGCTGGTCCGGGCGGGATATCTTTTCTCTCTGTTCACGCTCGACCGCGACGCGAACGGCCGGTGGAATTTCACGGGGCTCGACCTCATGCTCCAGCAGAAGCAGACGTTCGCAGTGCCGTTGTACTGTCCGAAACAGGTTTTCGACCGCCTCGACCGTGCGGGGACGCCCTGGTCGACGATACTGTATTCGGAGGATTTCCTGCCGCACGGTTCGGTCGGATACCTCGGCGACATGGCGGAGTTCCTCAGGCGGTGCGCGGCGAAGAACGTGCGCCGCGTGCTGCTCGTCGGCTGCGATTTCAGGGAGGCCTACGACGGCATAAGCCGCACTCTCAAGGACGCAGGGCTGGAGGTGGAGGAATGTTTCTTCAGCAAGGCGCAGTGCGGCGGCTACTCCTACGGATATCTCGAACGGATACAGCGTCTCGGCATGAAAGCCGCGCTCAAGCGTTTCTGCTGCGAGCGCGCGACCTGGCCGGACCTTGTTCTGTGGCTTGACGATTTTCTTGCCGTCGGCGGTCTGGCGGGGCTTCAGGAGCTTGGCGTCCGCGCGCCCGACGACGTGTATGCCGTAACGCTCGCCAACAAGGGGTTTGTGCCGGCATATCCGCGCTCGCTCGCGCGTTTCGAGTTCGATCCTGTCGCGACGGGCGCGAAGGCGGCCGAGGTGATTCTAGGACATATTGCCGGGAAGCCCGCGGAGCTGTTCGGCTTCATCCAGCAGTACAAGCCCGGCGAGACATTCCCCGACTAGTCAAGAGCCGATGCACGCCACGTGCGCATTGTGGTGCCGAATTGCGCGCGGAAAGCGTTTCGCAATGTTCCGGGCGAGCCGTAGCCGCATTCGGCGGCGATGTCCTCTTCGCTTTTCGCCGTGCGCTTGAGAAGGTCAAGCACCTTCGTCATTCTTACTTCGCCCATCTCGTGTATCACGGACCTTCCGAGCACGTCCTTGAAGTCCTTTTCGAGAAGCCGCGCCGAGCAGCCGATCTTCTGTGCGATGGCCGCGACGGTCAACCGGGATCTGATTTCGCCGCGTATCAGTTTCATCGCCCTTGCGACCCTGTTCGCCGCGCCGGACGTATCCGAAGTAGAAAGGCGCTCGACGATCTCTGCTATTCCGAAGAGGTTCGTGCGCGAGTATGATCTCCCCTCGATAATCGCGTCAAGCGTCTGTGCGGCGAGGAAGCCACCGCCTTCGAAGTCGGGGGAGATCGAGGAAAGTGTCGGTATCGCGTATTCGCAGAAGTACGTTTCGTTGTCAACGCCCAGAACCTGCACCTGCGCCGGCACCTTGATTTCGGCTTCACGGCATGTGTCGAGGACAAACCGTGCGAGTGAATCGTATGCGGCGAAGATGCCGCATGGTTTGGGAAGGGATTTTATCCATCGCAGCACCTCGCTGCGTTCTTTCGTCCATGACATGGGCGATTTGCCGGTCGGCAGGTACACCGACACTTCATGCCCGGTTCTGCTTACGGCTTCCTTGAAGCTGGCAAGACGGGCTTTTTGCCAATAGACTGTTTTGCCGGTGCCGAAGAATGCGAAATGCGCAAGATTGTTCTTCGCAAGGCACTTGGCCGCCGCCTTGCCGATGGCCTGGTCGTCTGCGTAGATCGAGGCGGACGGCGCTTTCATGCGGCTGTAGGGCACTATGCATGTGAACACTGTCGGGATGTTCAGGCGCATTCCGGCAGGCACGGGGTTCACGGGCTCGTTCGAAGAGTAGCCGGTGATGATGCCGTCCGGGCGGCTGAACGGCCGTGCGTCATCGCGGTCAAAAGGATGCCCGCCGTGGACGAATACATTCCAGCCGCGTTTCGACGCCGCATATCGCAGAACGCCCGCGATGATGTCTCGCGCAGCCTTCACGCCGATGCTTTCCGCAACGAGGATGTTCACGCTCTTTTTCCTGTTCATGGTGTTGCATTATAGCAAATCCTGTTCGTATTGTGTGCAAAAATTATTCGTCTTTTGTGCGGCGCGGTTTGCTATAATGTAAAGCGTGAAGCGTAGAAAACTATATGCTGCAATTGTGCGTATGCTGATCGCCTGTTCTTTCGCCGCGCTCGCCGCCCTCGGGCTAGACAAGATCGCGGACGCGCTCTTCGCGGCGAACGACGCCGCGCATGACGCGATGACGGCCCGCCGCGACGAACGCGGCGCCGGAACCCAACGGGGTCGCATCCGTTTCGTAAACCACTTGCGCCACTTCTGAACAAGGAGAGAAAAACATGAAGGAAAAGACAACTCACAACATGGCAAATCGTCACATGTCGGAGACACGCCGCATTTTTCTGGCGGCGTCACTTCTCGCCGCCACAGGCGCATGGGCGGACAACTGGCTCTGGACAGGCGCAACGGACAACATCTGGAGCACAGACGCCAACTGGAGCAAAGACGGCAACAACAATGTCAATCGCAAATTCGAGGAGGCGTCTTTCAGCGAGAAGTTTAAGACGGATTACGGCTACCGCGTCCAGTTCACCGGCAATGAGTCGATAAACTGGAAGGCGCACATCCGTACAGGAACGTCGGAGAAGCCTGTCGTATTCTATGCCGACGACCCTTCGCATGGCCTTAAGGTCAACAAATCGGACGGAGGCTGGTATGTCGGCTACGATGGCTGCGCATCGGGCGAGGCCTGGCTCAAGCTTGAGTCCGGCACCTACGAAACCACCGGTTATTGGCAAATCGGCTATACGGACACAGGGCATCTTATCGTCGGCGAAGGCGCGACAGTCAGCGGCACGGACTTCTTTCTCCGAAAAGGTTCTGTTGTCGTTGATGGCGGAACCGTGACGGTGCCAAGCGGGAACTGGACACGCTTTGGTTCTCATGGTGCCAGCACTCTTAACTTGAACGGCGGCATGTTTGCGACCAAGCACATCCACAAGGACGCCAATTCCCCCGTCATCAACTTCAACGGCGGCACGCTTCTGGCGAACGCGACGTACACATCAAACGGCGGGCTGATACAGTCCGGGATTGCGGTCAACGTCCTCGCGGACGGCGGCAAGATAGACAATGGCGGATTCGATGTCACGATTAGCGCGGCCATCAACGATGACAGTTCCGGCGTCCTCACTTTCACCGGCAGCGGTTCGACCACGCTTGCGGCGGACACTCTTAACGGTCTTGATGTCGAGTTGGATGACGGCTATCTGCATATAGCCAACGATACCGACATATCCAAGTCTCTGACGGTCAACGGGGGAACGTTCGAATCGGCTGTCAGCACGTGGACGAAAATGTATAGTGGATGCACGTTGAACCTGAATGGTGGATGCTTCAAGACAAGGCATATTGAGGGATATGGCGGGACACTCAACTTCAACGGCGGAACGCTTCAGGCGACTGCTTCATATGCCAACGGCCTTATCGGCGGTAATAGTGTTGCCGTCAACGTCAATGGCGGCACGGTCGATTGCAACGGCTACGACGTCATTATCGTCAGGACTCTTTCGGGGTCAGGCGGCCTGACCTTCATTGGCGGAAGCACGATCACTCTCAACGGCGACATTAACTACGGCGGCGTTACGGGTGTCGCGCCCGGCACGACGCTCAAGGCAACCGGCGCAAGAGTTTCGTCGATCCTGTCGAAAGGTGTCGCGCTCGTCGGCGTCCCCGCGCTCAACACGCCATATACGATACTGACCTCCGATGATGATTTGTCCGGCCTCGCGCTCGGCAACGTGACGTGCCCCATCGCGTCCGCGTTCACGGCTGACTTCGCCAATGAAGGCAAGTCCATAGTCGTTACCGTCACGGCCCTCAATCCCGGCTGGTATGTCGGCCCGGCGGACGGCGATTTGAGCGTCGCCGCCAACTGGTCGGATGGCGTTGTGCCGACAACAGGCAATGCCGCGATATCGTGCGTCACGAAAGCGACGCTGACGAAGGGCGTGTCGTTCGCTCCGACGTCAATTACATTCGGTGCGGGCAGCGCCCCCGTGACGATAATCGGCGACACCGCTTTCGAGAACGTCACGGAGGTGGTCAGCCTTTCATCGTCTTCGCACACGATAAACGTACCTGTGCGTTTCGTCGGCGACATACAGGTCAAGCAGGCGGCGATGGCCGAAATTGGCGACCTTGAGAAGCCGCATGTCACGTTCGCCGACGGCGCATATGCCGCTGCGGGCCATGCGCTTGAGAGCGGCAGTTCAGATGCCGTCTATTCGCGCTGCATTTTCGGCAAGTACTACCTCGCCTCGACGGCGGCGAATCGCTGGGACGCTTCGTATCAGGGCAGCACAAAGCGCCGCGTCTGCGTTGCCGACGGCGCAACGCTCTACATTCCGTATGCGGGAGCTTTGAAGGAGCTGTATGTCGGAAAAGGCGCTAAGGTTGATATCGGCGACTGGAATACAGACGCCCGTTCCTCCTATCAGATTCACGGCGAGATTGTCGCCACGAATCTGATGGAATCGGGTTCTGGCGACAGGTTCATGTCATGGGATCAGGGCACAACCACGCCGGGCGTATTCAAGTTCGAATCGGTTACGAACGCGATGACGGGTAACTGGTGGGTTCTCGGCGACCAGAATGCGGCGTCCAAGCACGTGTATTATATCGGTGCGGGTGGTCTGAACTTCTCGGGCACGGCGGCGACGTACTGCATTGGAGCCAACAACAGCGGCAACCATGAGACGATTCGTCCGTGGTATTCCGACTTCACCATCGCCGGACGCGGCGACGGTGGTCGCGCGCTTGTGTTTCGCCAGACTGTCGAGTTCTGCACGGACGATGAGAGCGGCGCGGGTCGCACGATAACGATAGACACTGTCACGCGGGGGAACACCTCGCCGGCGGTGATCGTCTCCGGTTCCGGAACGCTGAAGGTGAACAGACCGGCCAGCAACGATCAGCATCCGTCGGTGACGGTGACCGACACTGCGACGCTGGAGTACGCGTCTGGAGCAAAACTCGGCGATGGCACTGTGACGCTCGGCGCGGGCACCACCTTTGCGTTCGCAAATTCCGGCAGTACGCTCTCGCTCCCCTCGACCATCGTCCTGCCCGACTCTGGCGTTGCGACGCTGCGCATCGACGGCGACCTCCTCAAGAGCGGCGATCACACAATTCTCGCCTCCGCACCAGAAGGCGCCGCCGCGCACTTGGCCATTGACCAGAACAGCCTTGCCATCGACGGACGTAAATTTTCACTTGAGGAGAAGGATGGCGCACTCGTCCTCAACATCGTCCCAATCCCTGGATTGATGATTATAGTCCGGTAAATAATTTATGAATAAGACAGTCATATCGTTGCTCTTTGCGGCAAATGCAATCCTCTCGCTTTCATCGGCGGCGGGCGCCGACCTTAAATGGCAGTGCGGGGCGAACACTCGAATCGAGGGTCGCTTTCTGATTGCCGAGGTGCCGCAGGGCGAGGAAAAGACTGGTGGCGTCGCCAGCGCCGAAATCGACCTTTCGGAGTGGGACGGCAAGCCCGTCGGCGCTTCGATCGTCGCCAGAGGCGCTGGCATCGCTAAGCCGCTCAATTGGTACAACGGACTGAAGTTCCAGTTCGAGTACGTGGATGCGGTTACGGGCGAGTGGGCGTATCCGAACACGCAAGGACGGCTTGGCGACTTCCCCACGCAGACGATTCGCGTGTCCGACCTCGTTTCCGGCGCGAAGCGCAGCAAGGCGCGACTCATGCTTGGGCTTCAGGAGACGAGCGGCAAAGTCGCGTTCGACCTTTCGACGCTCCGTATCGGCGAACCGGCTCCGCTTTGGCCAATCACAAACCAGAACCTCAAATGCGAATACAGCGTCAAGTCCGAAAAACGGCTGCGCGGCGTGATGTCGCCGTCGCAGGACATGACCATCGACGACTTCGACACGCTGCAGTCGTGGGGCGCGACGCTGATCCGCTACCAGATGGGGCGCAACTGGAATGCGCAGAAGGTTACGCCCGACCTCGGCGAATACGACCGCTGGCTTGACACGCGGCTTGACCATTTCGACACCTTTGTGCTGCCGCAGGCGGTGAAGCGCGGCATGAAGGTCGTTCTCGACATGCACGAGGCTCCGGGCATGAAGAACGAGTTCAACGAATGGAACATGCTGCACGACCCTGCCGTGGCGCGGCATTTCGTAGAAACGTGGCGGCGCATCGCAAAGCGGTTCAAGGGGCGGAAAGGCATATACGGATACGACCTCGTGAACGAGCCGTTGCAGACTTCCGAGGCGGCGCCGGGGTGCGACTTCTGGACGCTCCAGAAGCGAGCGGCGGAGGCGATTCGCGCAATCGACCCAGACATGCCGATCATCGTGGAGTGCAACGGCATGGATTCTCCATGGGCGTATGGGTGCTTCTCTCCCCTCGACATGCCGAACATCATCTATCAGGTCCACATGTATCTGCCGCTCGCCTATACGCACCAAGGCGTGATGTGGAAGCAGGGCGAGCCGCGCGCATATCCAGACGAGGCCAAGGGCTGGAACAAGGAGTATCTGCGGGCGGGGCTGCGTCCCGTGCGCGAGTTCCAGCTGCGCCACGGCGCGAAGATATTCTGCGGCGAGTTTTCGGCCATTGTCTGGGCGCCAGGAGCGGGAGAATACCTGCGCGACTGCATCGACATATTCGAGGAGTACGGCTGGGACTGGTGCTACCATGCATTCCGCGAATGGGAAGGCTGGAGCGTTGAGCGCGAAGGACCCAACCGGCGCGAGCTTGTACCGTCCGCCGACAATCCGCGAAAGCGAGCGCTGCTGAAAGGACTTCGCGCAAAATGAATGCGCTGACTGCGGCTCTTGCCGCGATTGCCGTGTCTGCTGCGGCGGATACCAGACCTGAGACGTGGTTTCACATCATCGGTGGCAATGCATCGAAGGAAGGACTCGCCGCCGACATCGCGGCGGTTGCCGAGGCGGGCATTTCGGGAATATCGCTCTTTCATGGCGGCGGGGATGGAACCGAGTTATGGCCCGGCGTCACGAACGGCATACCGTGCATGAGCGGGAACTGGGTGGATTTGATCAAGTTCGCCGAGACAGAGTGCCATCGGCACGGGCTCAAGTTCAAGATGCAGAACTGTCCGGGCTGGTCGATGTCTGGCGGACCGTGGATCACGCCCGACCGCGCGATGAGGAAACTCGTCTGCTTCGAGCCCGGCAGGAAGCCGAAGTTCGACGCTGACGACGACTACTGCGAGATAGGCGAGGTGGAGTTTCCTGTCGAGGCGGAAGATGCAGGTGTCGTGCGGTCACTTACGGTTCCCGCGCCGAGCCAGCTGAACCACGACTGGAGCTTTGAGCCGGGCGTCGTATTCGAGGTGTGGTCTTGCGGGAAGAAGGTCATCGAGCGGGAGTGTCCTGTCGGGACGTGGGCGGATACGTTCGGCGGGCCGGGGCTGGAGATGACGTTTGATGTCGGTGCGCTGCCGCGAGACGGTCTGGAGCTGCGGACGCGGGCCGTGCACGACATGAAGCCGTTCGAGCCGGTCTGGTCGCCGGCGCACAGGCTCGACAACTGGCAGGCGAAGGCGGGACGCACCCTGCGCAGGTTCGAGATGTCCACGAACGCCGCGCCGGTTCGCGCCGCCGGAAAGAAGAGGCTTGTGTTCGGTCACGTCAACATGAAGCGCAGGAACCATCCCGCGCCGCCGGAGGCGACGGGTTGGGAATGCGACAAGATGGATCCGCGCGGCTTCGAGGCGAACTTCGCGGGCTATATCGGGCGGCTCGTGGAGGCGGGCGTGAAGGTGGATGGCATCCTTGTCGACAGCTGGGAGTGCGGAAGCCAGTCCTGGACGTGGAGGATGGAAGACGAGTTCAGACGGCGCACAGGCTATGCGCTCAGGCCGTGGCTTCCCGCGCTCTTCGGCTACATCCTCGGCAGCGAGGTCGAGACCGAGAAATTCCTCCTGGACTGGCGAAACGTCTGTTCGCGCCTTGTTGAGGAGAACTACTACGGCGCGATTGCGCGACTTGCGCGGGAGCACGGCATGTCCGTCGTGTACGAGACGGCGTTCGGCGACGTGATACCGGGCGACATCATGCGCTTCTGGAAGTACGCCGACGAGGCGATGTGCGAGTTCTGGAACCCGCACGACAACAACGGTTTCGTCGGCAGCTTCGACTTCAAGCCGATTCTCCCCTGTGCGTCCGCCGCGCACATCTACCGCAAGCGCCGCGTGAGCGCCGAGGCGTTCACGAGCTTCGAACTGACGTTCGACGAGAACTTCAAGGACTGGAAGAAGGTCCTGGACGAACATTATGCGAGGGGCGTCACGCACATCGTCTACAACACCTTCACGCACAACCCGGTAATTGGAGGGAAGCCGCCGTCTTCAAGTTACGGCGACGCCATCGGCTCGCCGTTTCTGCGCGAGCAGACGTGGTGGCCGTACCTGAAACATTTTTCGAAGTACATCGAGCGGTGCGGACGCGAACTGGAGCGCGGCGTTCCGGCGGTTGACATCCTAATGTACCTCGGCGACGACGTGAACCACAAGCCGTCGGAAAGCAAACTTCTTTTCGGTGGCCGCTACAAGTACGACTACCTCAATAACGATGTGCTGATGAACGCGCTGGACGTGACGGACGGACGGCTGGCGATAGGTGCGTGTCAAGGCTGCGAGCCGCAGACGGATTCGCCGACATACCGCGTCCTGTGGATTCCTGAGGGGACGTTTCTGCTTCCGGCGACTGAAGCGAAGATTGCGGCACTCGCGGCGAAGGGAGCGCGCGTGGTGCGCGGCGATTTCGAGCCGGACTGGCCGTCGCCTGTAAAGGCGATGCTTGGCATCGAACCATCAACCTTGCGCGGATGGTATCAGCGTCGCGACGGCGACGAGGACATCTTTTTTGTAGTGGAGGAAGACGGGCGCTCCGCGTTCCATCGCGTCAAAAACGGTGTCTGCACGGTGCTTGATCCCGTCACTGGTGTAGAGCACAGCCCTGATGTGTGGCGGGATATGCAGAAGCCGGATGCAAACGCCGTCGGCATTGAACTTAAGCCCGTCGAGGACTATCCCGTGCGAGTGACAAAGCGCATATACGAGGGAACGGTCGGAATTGAAAACGCGGCATTGGAAGTTCGCCTTGATCTTGGAAAGGTGCGCGACTGGGCGACGGTGTATGTTGACGGGCGAAAGGCTGCCGACCTGTGGTGTGAGCCGTACGCATGCGACATTGCGCCGTATGTGAAGCCCGGACGAAACGCCTCCATCCGCGTGGAAGTCACATCTACATGGTACAACGCGCTTGTGGAGGACGCGAACCTCCCGGAGAAAGACCGCCGGACATGGACGAAGTTCGGACCGAAACCGGGCGCACAGTACCATGAAGCAGGTTTCATCGGCCCCGCGATCATACGTGAGCGCTGATGAAAGGCGAATGAAGCGCACGGTAAGCAGGCGCGACGCTGTGCTGAGACATTTGGTATAATACTCACGTTATGCATCAGAAGAAATCAATGCAGCCGAACGAGGCGAAGGTGGCGAAGCTCGTGAAGGAGCTTCTCGTCGAGCTTGGCGAGGACCCGGAGCGCGACGGTCTCAAGAAGACGCCCGAGCGCGTCGCCCGCTCTCTCGCTTTCCTCACGCGTGGATATCGCCAGGACATCCGCAAGGTCGTGAACGGCGCGAAGTTCACGAGCGGGACCAACCATATGGTAATCCTGAAAGACATCGAGCTTTACTCCCTCTGCGAGCACCATATGCTGCCGTTCTACGGCAAGTGCTCAATCGGTTACATATCGCAGGGAAAGGTTCTCGGCGTCTCCAAGCTGGCGCGTATAGTCGACATGTTCGCGCGCCGCCTTCAGATACAGGAGCGGCTTACCGAGGAGATTGCAAACGCCGTTATGGAAGAGTCCGGGGCCGAGGGCGTGGGCGTTGTGATCAAGGCAAGACATCTTTGCATGATGATGCGTGGTGTTGAAAAGCAGAACTCCGAAATGACGACCTCCGCCGTGCTTGGATCGTTCCGTACGGACGAAAAGGTGCGTCAGGAGTTCCTGTCGCTCATCCGCTGATGGAGAAAGTCATGAAACGGATTACAACGCTCCTGGCCGCGTGTCTTTGCACCGCCGCGCTGCAGGCCGGTCTTTCGCGCGAGAGTTTCGCGAACCCTCCGCACGAGGCTCGCGCCCACACGTGGTGGCACTGGATGAACGGCAACGTCACGAAGGCCGGCATCACCGCCGACCTGGAGGCCATGGCGAAGGCCGGAATCGGCGGCGCGCAGATCTTCGACGNNTGGTGGCACTGGATGAACGGCAATGTCACCAAAGCCGGCATAACGGCCGACCTGGAGGCAATGGCGGCGGCCGGGCTTGGCGGTGCGCAGATATTCGATGCGGGGCTTGCGCTTCCGAAAGGACCGGTCGATTTCGCGTCCGACGAATGGTTCGACTGCCTCGTGCACGCCGACCGCGAGGCCAGGCGGCTCGGACTTGAACTGTGCGTCGCGAACTGCAGCGGCTGGACG
>DGVK01000189.1:15623-30040 GCA_002395905.1 Verrucomicrobia bacterium UBA4286
TGGACGAGCAGCGCCGGCCCGTGGATTACGCCGGCGCTCTCGATGAAGTTCGTGACCAACACGACGGTATGCGTTAAGGGCGGCGGGATGTTTGACGGCGTCCTGCCGCTCCCGCGAGACGTGAACGGCTTTTACGAGGATATAGCGGTGGTGGCGATTCCTGCGCGTGACGGGGCGCTGGCGCCGCCGCTTCACGCCATGGAGGATTTCGATTCGCAGATATTCCGCACACGGGGCGGCTGGCTGCTCGGCGCGAAAGAGGGCGGCCCCGTCCTCCCGCAGCGCGTGACCGAGCGCTATGCGCCCGCTTCGTCATGCGTCGCGCCGTCGGATGTGGTCGACCTGACGCGCCTCATGTCGCCCGAAGGCCGTCTGCGCTGGCAGGCGCCGGCGACAGCCGGCCGCTGGCTTGTCATGCGTTTCGGCTACATGGCCAACGGCCGCACGAACCGTTCCGCGACGAAAGCGGGTCTCGGGCTTGAATGCGACAAGCTCGATCCTCATGCGCTCGACGTCCACTTCGACGCATATGTCGGCCGCCTTTTGAAGCTTCTCGGGCCGGACCGCGCTCTTACAGGCGTTCTCCTCGACAGCTATGAGGTCTTCGGCCAGAACTGGACGCGCGGCTTCGACACCGCCTTCGCCGCGCAGACGGGCTACTCCATCACCAACTATCTGCCGGTGATGGCGGGCTGGCCCGTAGGGTCCGCCGCCGAGACGGACCGCTTTCTGCGCGATCTGCGCCGCGTGATCTCGCACGAGTTCGTGCGCAACTACGCCGGCAGACTGCGCGAACGGTGCCATGAAAACGGTCTCAAGTTCTACTGCGAGCCGTATGGCAACGGACCTTTCAACGACCTGGAGTTCGCGCGAGAGTGTGATATACCGATGGCGGAGTTCTGGCGGCCGCGCGACAGCGGCGTCAATCTGGCGGAACTTGAACGGAAAGGCGGCGGCGGTTATATGTTATGCAGATGGGGCTGCAAGCCTCTCGGTAATTCAAAGACGGTCGCTTCCACGGGCCACATATGGGGGCGCAGGATAATCGGCGCTGAGGCTTTCACCTCCTATCCCGATGAAGCGTCGGGCAGATGGATGGAGGCGCCCCGCTACATGAAAGCGCAGTGCGACCGCATCTTGAGCGAGGGCGTCAACCTTATGATACTGCACAGGTTTGTGCACCAGCCGTGGACCAGCCCTGCGCGTATGCCGGGCATGACCATGGCGGCTTACGGCGCACACTTCGACCGCACGCAGACCTGGTGGAAGCACGGCGCGCGGGAGTTTCTCGACTATATCGCGCGGGCGCAGTATGTTCTCCAGCAGGGCGAACCGGTCGTGGATCTTCTTATCATCACGCCCGATGAAGCACCAGGTTTCGGCACCGAGGGGACAGTCCCTGAAGGATACAGCGGCGACAGGTGCCATCCTTCCGTTTTCTCGCGGTGCAGACGCGAAGGGGGTTGTATCGTCTCGCCGGGCGGCGCGAAATATCGCGCAGCGGTCCGTTGGGACGGGAACGCGGATAATGCGCTCAAGGCCGCAGGTGTCGCGCCGGACTTCATCTGCGACTATCAAGACGCGACCTGGTGCCACAGGCGCGTCGGCGAGGATGATGTTTACTTCGTGGCGGTTCCATCCGGCGTTGCTCGAAAGACGCGCCTCTCCCTGCGAGACGGTGCTGGCCGCGCGGCGGAACTGTGGGACCCCGTCTCGGGCGAGACGCGCGCAGTGTGGTATGAGACGCGTTGCGGACGCGCCGAGCTGGAGCTTGAGTGCGGGCCGGACTGGTCCGGTTTTATCGTATTCCGCGGCGGTGCGCCGCGTGAGACCGCCGCGCCGGCGGTATGCGCGGGGCGCGTGGAGGCGGTCGATGTGCGCGGGCCGTGGAGAGTGTCCTTCCGTGAGCCGGAGGCAGAGGATGACATTGCGCGAACGGTTATGACAAACCTTGTTTCGTGGACCGCTTCGAACGAGTCGGATATACGGTTCTTTTCGGGGACTGCGGCATACACGACGTCCGTTAAATGGGATGGCGGCACCTGCTCAAAGGCGGTGCTCGACCTGGGCGATGTGAGGGACGTGGCCGAAGTGACCGTATGCGGCCGCAGATATCCCGCGCTCTGGACGCCGCCCTACCGCGTAGACATTTCGGACGCGCTGCCGTGCGGCGCCGGCGAACTTGAGATAGAGGTGAAAGTGACCAACCGCTGGGTCAACCGGCTTATCGGCGATGCGGCTCTGCCGGACGACTGCGATTGGGATGACGGCAGCAACAGCAAGGGGTATCCGCTTGTAACCGGCTGGCCGAAGTGGCTCTTGGAGGGCGGGCGTTCGCCGACAGGGCGTCATGCGTTCTCGACATGCAGGTTCTGGAGCGCGGATGACAAGCTGCTTCCTTCCGGACTGCTTGGACCGGTCAAGATCGTAAAGGAGTGAACATGAAGCTGAATCTTGATTCCATTGCTAACGAACGGGACGCCTGGCTTGCGGCAGGTATCGCGCTGCCGAAGTTCGACATAGCGGCAATGCGCGCGAAAACTGCCGCCTTGCCGGAGTGGGTGCATTTCGGCGCAGGCAACATCTTTCGCGGTTTCATCGGTTCTTTGAACCAGCGCCTTCTGAACGCCGGAGAAGCCTCGACAGGAATCATAGCCTGCGACACTTTTGATTTCGAGGTGATCGACAGGATATACGACGCTCACGACAACCTTACCCTGAACGTTCTGCTCAATCCTGACGGCTCCACGACACGCGAGGTCCTTGCGGGCGTGGCCGAAGGAATCCGGGCGGACATGTATGACGAGGCGTCCGCCGGAAGGCTCAAAAAGATTTTTGCCGCGCCGTCGCTCAAGATGGTGTCGTTTACAATAACGGAGAAGGGGTATCAGCTTCGCCGGCCGGATGGGGCGCTTGCGCCTGTCGCCGAGGCCGACTTCGCCGGAGGACCTGCGCGTCCGCGCCATGCGATGGCGATTGTCGCCGCGCTTCTGCTTGAACGGTATTTGGCCGGCGCCATGCCGATAGCTGTCGTATCGATGGATAATTGTTCGCGCAACGGCGAGCGGCTCAAGAACGCTGTTCTGGAGGTCGCGAAGGCGTGGACCGGCCGCGGGCTTGCGCCGGCGGGATTCACCGCCTATCTGTCGGACGAATCAAAAGTAGCATTCCCTTGGACGATGATAGACAAGATAACCCCGCGGCCGCACCCGGCGGTTGAAAAGTTGCTTGCCGATGACGGTATAGAGGGAATGGCTCCGATCGTGACGGAGAAGAAGACGTTCATCGCTCCTTTCGTCAACGCCGAGAAGCCGCAGTATCTTGTCGTAGAGGACAGGTTCCCGAACGGACGCCCCGCGCTTGAAAAGGCTGGAGTGAACTTCTGCGACAGGACGACTGTCAACATGTGCGAGAAGATGAAGGTCACGACATGCCTTAATCCGCTCCATACAGCAATGGCGGTGTACGGCTGCCTGCTCGGCTACACGCTCATCTGCGAGGAGATGAAGGACGAGGATATCGTGGCGCTGGTCAAACGCCTTGGATATGTGGAGGGGTTGCCGGTCGTGACCGACCCGAAGATAATTTCGCCGAAGGCGTTCCTCGACGAGGTCGTCGAAGAGCGCCTGCCGAATCCGTTCATGCCGGACGATCCGCGCAGAATAGCAACCGATACTTCGCAAAAGGTCGGCATACGTTTCGGTGAAACGATCAAGAGCTATCTGCGCGAAGGTCGCGACCTTTCGACGCTCGTGGCGATTCCTCTTGCGATTGCAGGCTGGCTGCGCTACCTGCAGGGGACGCGTGACGACGGTACTGCGATGGAGGTTTCGCCCGATCCGCTCAAGGATGAACTCATGGAAAAGGTAAAAGAAGGGCGTGAGCGCGAGATACTTGCCGATGAGTCGATATTTGGCTTGAATCTCGTCAATACTCCGCTTTTTGGACGTATTGAAGAGTACTTGGCGCGTCTCAGGGAGGGTGCCGGGGCTGCCCGCCGCCTCCTACGCCGCGAGTTGCGCGGGTGATTGATTTTCGCGGCGAAATATGAGATAATATGCGGTCGAACCGAGTGTAGAAAGGTTTCGGCTTAGAACAGATCGTGGAAGAGGAGCTAACAGAGGCAGAACGGGCGCAGATGCAACGCATCTTGACGCTCCAGAAGGTTATCGCTGGCATAATCGCCAAGTGGGGATGGCTTGTGCTGTCGCTGTTTATAATCCTTGTGCTCGCATTCGGTGGGTTTCTCACGCTCAGGGCCATACGCAGCGTTGAAAGATTCGAGGCGAAGACGAGGCTTCTCTACAATCCGCGAAAGGTTTCCACGATCGAGACAATAAGCGACAGGCAGTTGATGTCTATCATCGACCGCAAGTCGCTCAAGCGACGTGTCGGCGAGAAAGTAGATATGCCCAAGTCCGAGAACGAGTGTCTCTCGGTCGACATGAAGATCACCCAGGAGAAGCGGCCGACAAACCTCTTCACACTTAGCGCCTCTTCGCAGTCGTGGAAGGGCGCCGTGAAGAAGGCGAACGCCTACGCCGATATAATTATCGAAGAATATGTCGCCTACCGCACAAAAGACCTCGAGGATTTGAGCCTGGCGCTCGCTGACAGACGCAGCGGATTGATGGACCAGATATCCGACCTGGAGTCGCAAGAGACAACGCTCAAAGCCAAAACCGGCGTGCTCGCCCCGCAGGAGGCGCTTCTCGCCCTAAACATGCTCATATCCGACCAGAGGCGCAATTCGTCCGCCCTGGGCGTAGACGCGGCGAATGAGGAGCTCAAGCGGCGCAAGCTGGAGGAGCTTGTCGGCGAGAGCGGCGCCGCCATAACCGCCAACGCCCATGCGATACGCAAGCGCGCGGACGCGATAGCCGCGATCGACAAGGAACTTGTCGAGCTTAGAGAGCGCTACACCGACCTGAACCCGAAAGTCGCAGGCAAGGTCGCCGAGCGCGAAGAGCGCGTGGCCGAGATGCGCGCATTTCTCAAGTCTAAGGGCGCCGAGCAGATAGACGTAGAGAACATCGACCAGCTCGAGCGCTCTGCAGGCGAGCTTGCAGACTGCCTTACGCGTCTGGAGGCGATAGCCGAGAAGCGTCGTGCGATAGAGCAGGAGATAAGCGACAACGAGGCACGCGCGGCCGAGTTTGCGGCGCTGATACCGGAATACGAGCGGCTTCAAACCCGCCGTGCGGACGTGTCGACGAGCATCCGTGACCTGGACGAACAGTTGAACGACATCCAGTATGTCAAAGGAACCCTGCGCAACGACCTCCGCCAGATAGAACGCGCGGGCGGTGTCGGCGACAAGGGCCCGTTCGGGATAAAGCAGATAGCGCTTTCTCTGATCGGCGCGGCGATATGCTGCGGCGCGCTGCTTCTCTGGATAATACTGCTTGAACTTCTGTTCGGCAAGATGCGCGGCGGGCGCGAAATAGCCGCATACGACGGCATATCGTATCTCGGCTCGCTTCCGAAGAAGGGCGTCCTGGCGGACGACGAGGAGCGGGAGGTGATGGGAGTCGCCGCACTCAAGATGTTCCTCGCGAACGTCAACTACAAAACCGCGCTTCTCTGCAGGCTTCCGGGCGCAGAGGTGCGGGAGGACTTCATGTCGGCCCTCGATTTCACCGCCTCCATGTCGGGCATGAGCGGATTCGTGCTGGACATAGTCTCGAGCACCAACTTCACGCCGCCCGAGGGCGCCGAGCAGATGATAAGTGTAGTGCGCCAAGGCAACAGGGGCTGGTTCATGACCGCCAACAGATTCGTCATGGCTCCAACCGAGCTGCAGCTTCTCACGGCCGACATCGCCGAGCTTCGCAACGCATTCGACAATGTATTCCTTCGCATGGAGGAGGGCGTGAGGACCGGCGGCACCTTTTTCGATCAGCTTCTAGAACTGTGCGACTCGGTAATACTGGTGATCGGCACCGGCACAACCCCGAGAAGCGCGTTCAGGTATGTGCGCCGCCACGTGGCGGCGAGCGGCAAGCCGATGATGGCGATCGCTACGGATGCGTCCGCAAAGACCCTGCGCGGCGAAATGGAGGCCAGAATATGATACGCCGGGCAACCGCTCTCGCTCTTGCTGCGGCCGCTCTCGCGGGGTGCTATCCCGGGCGGCTCACGTCAAACTATGATTCGGTTTTCGAGATAAACAACACCGACGACGACAGCGCCATTCTAGAGGAGTCGGGGCGCGATGAGATCGCGGAGGCCCGCATAATGAAGCGCCTGATGGAGCTGGAGATGGAGGAGGAGCCCGTGTACCATATGAACGCGGGCGACAAGATAGAGATTCGCGTATACGGGCATGACGACATAGGTATGGTGACGAAGATCGGGCCGGACGGCACCGTTGGCATCGCGTTCGTGGGGCAGATCAAGCTTAGCGGGTGTTCGCTTGCGGACGGCGCCGACAAGATACGCGAGGGTCTTGCTCCATACGTCAAGAACCCTGTCGTGAGCATAACCATACTGGAGGTGCTGAGCGAGACCGCGACCATCGCGGGTGCGTGCTCCAGGCCTGGCGTATACGGCATCTCCAACGGTACGCGCATAGCCGATCTTTACGCCATGGCGGGTTCAAGCGCCGAACGTCTTTTCAACGGCGTGGATGTGGATGTGGCAGACCTCGAACACTCGATGATAATACGCAGCGGCGAAGCCCTGCCTGTGAACTTTCGCAAAGCCATCGAGCAGGGCGACCCGCTCAACAACATCCGCGTACGCAAGGGCGACTATGTTTACATCGCCCAGCGTCTGGAGTCGTCCGTCACGATATGCGGCGAGGTGCGTTCGCCGCACAAGCGCCTCTACGAGCCGGGCATGGGTCTCATAGAGACGCTTACAGCCGCAGGGTGGATGCTCGACACCCACTGGAAGCATGTCATAATCATAAGGGACGGCCTCGCCAATCCGAAAATGTACAAGGTCGATGTGGACGGGATTCTCGCCGGCCGCTGCAAGAACGTTTCGCTCAAATCGGGTGACATAGTCTACGTCCCGAAAGACGACATATCGGAATACAACGTCTTCGTGCGGAAGATCATGCCGACCGTGCAGGTCGTGAATCTGCTCTCGTCGCGCAATTCCGTGCTCAATCCCGACCACGACAAGTAGCGAGTGGCCGCATGAAGTACTTCGTCTTCGCCGTCGCCGCTGCCGGAGTGCCGCCATTGGCGGCGCTTCTGGTGATCAACCGCAGGTGGACGAAGTACGTCATGTGGGCTTTGATAGCCGCGCTCGCGGTCTACCAGTCGACGGCGATAAATTTCTTCTCCCACGAGGAGTATCGCGGGTCGGCGCGCGGAATGGAGATAAGCGTGGCCTATCTCTTCGCGATGGCGATCATACTCGCTTCGGTCGCGCGGATGCGTTTTCCCGGTTTGCTGCCGTCGGTCGGCGCGAAGCTGTATTTCATCTACTTCCTTCTCTGCCTGCCGTCGTGGACAAGCGCCGAAAACACTCTGTTCTGCTGGCTGGAGACCTGGAAGATGATTATGATCTACCTCGTCTATCTCGGGGTGAGGGCTTTTCTCGACATGACCGACGACATGAAATCGCTCCTGCGCGGGCTGGCCGCATTCGCAGTGCTGAATTTCATCATGGTTGTCAAGGATCATCTTCAAGGCGTATACCAGCCTCACGGCGTTTTCCCCCACCAGAACTGTCTTGCCATGGCGATGCACATTTTCGGCAGCCTTTTCCTTGCGTTCTGTCTTGCACGCGGCTGGAAGAGCTCGCCCCTGTGGGCCATGGCGTTCATATCCGCGGCGGCGTGCGTTGTAAGGACGTATTCCCGTGGCGCCATAGCTGGAACTCCCGTATGGTTCGCGCTTACTTTCTTTTGCGTGGCTGCGAAGTCGATGAAAGGCTCGTTCAGCAGGCTCTTCAAGCGCGTCATGCCGTTTGCGATACTCGGGCTGATCGGTCTCGGTATAATGCTGCCGCGCATAATAGAGCGGTTCCAGTCCGCTCCGGAGGCGTCCAAAAACACGCGAATCGAACTGGCGCTCTGCGCCAAGGAGATGATCATTGACGAACCGTGGCGGGGCGTCGGCATAAACAACTGGGGGCTTAAGATAAACGAGCCCTACGACTACGCCTACCGCGCAGGGCGCTCCACGAACCGCGGCGGCGAATTCAAGGACGGCGTGGTCGAAACGGTCTATCTGCTTGTTGGGGCGGAGTGCGGATTGCCGGCGCTTGCGGCGATGATCGTGTGGTTCGTCTGGTATCTCGTCGTATGCCTGCGTCTCGTCGCCAGGCTGGGGCGTTCCAGATGGGCGCCGATACCGTGCGGTCTTTTCGGAGGGTTTGTCGTGTGTTATCTTCAAAGCTGTCTCGAATGGGTGCTGCGACAGCAGATGAATCTTATACTGCTCATGGTGTTCTTCGCCATGCTGGATTATCTGGATTCAAACTGGCGGCGGCTCAAAAGCGAAGAGACCGCGCCTAAGGAGAATGCGAAATGAATGCAGGATGTCAAATGTCGGCGTCGGCGGTTTTGATTGCAGCTGTTCTGGCGCCGCTCGCGGCGCGGGCCGAGTCGCGAACCTCGTATCTTGACCCGTTCACAATGCTGTACCAGACGGACGACTCCAGAGAGGGCCGCCGCATCGCGCGCGAGGACGGGTACTGGGCGAACGCCAACGGACAGGTCGATCCGCTCGCGAAAAAGCCTGCGGCACGCATAATGCACAACGTCTACAGGATAAGCGAGACGCCATTCCCCGGCTACGACTCTGAGAAGCCAAGCGTCGTCTTTAAGGTGAATCAGGTCGGTTACATGCCTCTTCAGCCGAAGTATGTGTATGCAGGCGCGTGGCTCGGGCCGAAGCTCGGCGCGTGGCGTCCGCCGGAAAACGCCGGCGCGTGGCGCGTCGTGAACGCGGCGACAGGCGAGAGCGTGCTTGAGGGTGGTGCGCCGCCGCGTCACCGCGTGGACGACTCCTTTACAAGCGAAGGCACGCCGTTCACAGGGGAATGGACTTTGGAGATGGATTTTTCGTCCGTCACGAACGAAGGGGTCTATCATGTTGTGTGGGACGGCGTCGGCCGCAGCGAGGATTTCCGCATATGGCGCGGGGCGGCCGAGGAGTCGTTTCGCGTACATATGGGCGGTCTGTACCAGAAACGTTGCGGAATCGCCAAGACCGAACCATATACGCACTGGACGGCCGGCGCGTGCCACCAGACCGTCGTGCGCGGCACATTCCCGCCCGACGAGGGAGATAAGCCTAAGGATCTGCGGTGGTTCGATTTTGTGCGGGCCGGCACAGACTGGAAGAACGGAGAAAAGATCGAGGCTGTCGGCGGATGGCACGACGCCGCCGACTACGACCGCCGTCCGCAGCACCTTTCCATAGTGAACGCCCTATGCGCCGCATACGCCATGAAGTCTGCCGCCTTTTACGACGGGCAGCTCGCCATCCCGGAGAACACGAACGGAGTTCCTGACATCCTCGACGAGGCGGAATGGGGGCTGCGTCATCTTCTCGCAGTGCAGCAGAAGGACGGCGGCGTCGGGACATGGATAGAATCCACGCGGCATCCCGAGCCAGGCAATATCGCCGAACGCGACACAATGCAGTATTCAGTCTCGCGCGCGACGCGCGGCAGTTCGCTCGCGTATGCCGCCCATGCGGCGCTTCTTGCGCGGCTGGAGCCGAAGTTCCGCGAAAAGTATCTGGAGAGTGCAGTGCGGGCGTGGAACTTCGCGATGAACACTCCTCCCGCCGAGGACGACTTCTTTATAGAACGCAAGAAGGGGCGGTTTTCGGTAGAGCGCCGCATGGTTGAATGGCACGAACCCAAGACTTTCTCTGCGCAAAGTCTCGCCAAGGCCGCGCTAAACCTCTGCGCGCTTACAGGCGATGAGTCGTACTGCGCCGTCTTTACGGAACGCCGCCGTGAGATGGAGGATGATTTCAGGAAGAACGAGTGGAGGTGGAGCGCGTGGGTGTTCGCCGCCGAACACAAACTCGGCACGCCGCCGCAGGCGGAATGGCTCATGAAAGCGTGGCGTTCGAAGATTATGAACCGCGCGAAGGACGCCTTGTCGCAGGTGGAGAGCGCCTACGCCTACAGATGTCCGTGGCCTGCGCCGGGAAATGGAAGCAGCCATGCGATGGGTTGGGGCGAGAGCCATCCGCTGCGGCGTGCGCAGCTGCTCGTCCTCGCGTACGAGATCGGCGGCGACGCCCGCTATCTTGACGCGGCTTTCGCGGCGCTTGACTTTCACAACGGATGCAATCCGCAGGGGACGACTCTTACGAGCGGACTCGGGCGCGTGTATCCCGTTTCATTCCTCGACCTGCCTTCCTACGTGGACGGAATCGCCGAATATGTCCCGGGCATAACGCCGTACAGGTGGACTTACGGCATGCCGGCCAAAGCCGTGGAGATGGTCTACGGCGGCGACAAGTCCCTCGCGACGAAATGTCCGATCTGGCGCAGGTGGGGAAATGTTGAAAACCAGACCGTCGCGGCGAGCGAATACACTGTATGGGAGACTGTCGCGCCGGCGGCGTCCGTCTGCGGCTATCTCATGCAGCCCGGCCGCACGCCTCTGCCGCAGCGACCGCAGCCGGCGGACGACCTTCGCAAACTGCCGGGCTACTGGCTTATGCCCTGATCGGGTGAAATGGAAATATGGTATAATACGCCCACATGGAGACATGTATGTCCATAGACACTTCTCGCAACAGACTGAAGATCCTGCTGGGCGGCATTCCGCTCGGGTGCGACAACATCGGCGACGAGGCGATAATCGCCTGCGTCGTGAAGATGCTCAAGGAGTCGCTCCCGGGTGTTCAACTTACGGTCGCGACGGCAGACAGGTCTACGGCGGATCGACTTGGTGTTGCCGTCGTGCCGGTGTTCGGTTTTCTGGGCGTCGGCATGAAAGGCTTTTCCGAGGAGGTCCGCCGGCACGACGCATACATCTGGTGCGGGGCGACGGGGCTTTCGGACTATCCTCACGTGGCGCTCGGCCTGCTTGAAGCGGCCCAGCGGGCGGGCGTGCCGACGTATGTGTGGGGTGTCGGCATGGATGATGAGCTCAATCCTGTTTTCTTCAAGGTGCACGGCAGGCGGAGGTTCGTCCTCGCCTGTTTCGGTCTCGTCGATTGGTACGAGCGCAGGCTCCGTGCGCGCCTCGCAAGACGGCTCGCGACGGTTCTGCCGCGATGCCGCGGGGTGTGGCTGCGCGATCCGCAGAGCGCGGCAAAACTCGCCTCAATGGGCTTCAAGGACGCCAAAGTCGCCGCAGACACTGCGATACTTCTGCGCCCGGACAATGGCGCGGCGCGTCCGGCTCGTGCAGCACAACCGACACTCGGGCTTTGCATCTCCACCCAGCGGCAGGTGGCCGACCTTGACGGAGTGAGGCGGATGATCGACGCCGTGCGTGCGGAAGGCGGACGGGTCCTCGGGATCCCCATGAATCCAAAGACCGACCGTGCGCTTCTCGAAAAGCTTGGCGTTGAGTGCATGGCGGGCGATACGCCAGAGGCTGTGCAGGAAGCCGCGATGCAGTGCGATGTTGTGCTTTCCAGCCGTCTTCACCTGCTCATCCTCGCGGCGAATGTCGGCACTATAGGTCTCGGCATAGCGCGCGGCTCAAAACTTGCCAACTGGCTCGCGAACTTCGGGCGCACAGTCGAGGGCAGCGTGTACGAATGTGACTGGAACAAGGTGACGGAGCATGCCCTCGCGGCGCTGAAAGACCGCGGCGGATGGGATGCCATGCGCGCGGAAGCGTACGGACGGCTTCGGGCACGTCTCGAAAACGCGCGCAGAGAACTCGTCGAAAGGCTTTCGCCATGAAGCTCTCGGTCGTTATACCCGTGTTCAACGGGGCGGATCATCTAGAATCCGCAGTGGGGTCGCTTCTTGCGCAGGATTTCACGGACTGGGAGGCGATAGTCGTCGACGACGGTTCGACAGACGCGACTGCAGAGGTTGCCCGGAGATTGGCCGGCCAGGACGGCCGTGTCCGCGTGGTGCACCAGAATAACGGCGGAGTCTCCGTTGCACGCAACCGCGGACTTGATGAGGCTCGCGGAGAATGGATCGCATGGCTCGACGCGGATGACGCATACGTGCCGGGCGCGCTTTCTCGCATTGCCGCAATCGCTGATGACAATCCGGACTGCCAGTGCCTCCAGTTCCCCTATCTCGAGACGCAGCCGGACGGTTCCGCTTTTCCGCGCGTTACGCCCGCGTACTCGCTTTTTGGCGGACATGCCTATTCCGGTGTGGAGGCGTTCGACATCCTCTTTGCGCGCCGGAACGTCGGCGGCATGAACTGGCAACCGTGGCGGTTCGTGTATCGGCGCGATTCGCTCCCGCGCTTCCGCCCGGGAGTGATACACGAGGACATGGACGTGCTGCCGCTTCACTTGGCGGGACTTGCGCGCGTGTACATCGCCAAGTATCCGCTCTACGCCTATCTGCCCGCCCGCGCAGGAGCCGCGACGGAGACGTTTACGCCGCGCCGCGTCCGCGACATCCTCGACGTCACCGCGCATGTGTATTCGACATTGCCGGCTGCGGCGCTTTCGCCGGAAGTGGAGCGCGGCTTCAGGTCGACGCTCGCGTGTAATCTGTTTGGGTTCTACCTCGCAACACCGGGTTTCGAGGAGCCCGACCGCTCCGAGCTCCTAGACGCATTCGTTGCTCGCGCCGATTGGCTTCGTGCGATAGACTGGCCTCCGCGCACGGCATGGCTCAAGCGCCTTATGCTGCGCGTGCCCGGAGTGCGGGCGACGGCGGTGCTTGTCGGGGCGCTTACGCATTGTCGGGGGCTTCATGCTGGGAGGTCGAAATGAGAATTCTGTTTACTGGGGTGTATCCGCACCTTTACGGAGGCCTCGAGCGCTTCGCCGAGCGCTCTGCAGCCGCGCTGAGGGAAGAAGGTCATGTCGTGGACGTCGTCGGCGATCCGCCGCGCGAGCTCGACGAGAGGGACCTCGTGCTGATGCAGAAGATACCGCCCACGATCGCCGACCTTCGCCGCATGAAGGCACGCTATGGAGACAGACTCCGATTCTACGCCCACGACCACGAGCTGTACTGCCTGCGCCGGCACTACTACGACCCGTTTCGGCGTCTTTGCGACCGCACGTATTCGTTTCTGCCGTGCCGCGCATGCGCCGCAGTTACGCGTCCGCAGTGGGTTGCCCGTAACCTGTTCCGCCCCATAGTCTCCTTTATCGAGGAGATGCGCGGAGTGAAGACGTTCGTGCCTGCGGTGTACATCAAGGATAACCTGGTGAAAAACGGCTTTGATCCCGAGAGCGTCAAGGTGCTTTATCCGCTTTTCGTAAAGCCTTTCCGCGAGGAGGCGTCGTCGCACACATGGATGCCGGATGGGAAGCTGCGAGTTCTGTTCATGGGACAGATCATCGCTGGAAAGGGCGTCGGAATGCTGATCGAGGCTGCCGAGCTGATGAAGTCGCCGCATACGCTTGTCGTCGTCGGCACTGGGCGCGACGAGGCGAAGCTGCGCAAGTTGGCGTCTGTAGACGTTGAGTTCAAGGGGTGGCAGGAGAACGCACAGAGATTCTTCCGCGAGGCAGACGTATGCGCCGTTCCGTCGCTATGGAACGAGCCCTTCGGGACAGTCGGGGCTGAGGCTCTGTCGCACGGCGTCCCAGTCGTTACCTTTGACGTGGGCGGACTTTCGGACTGGCTTGTTCCCGGCGAGACAGGGCTTTTCGCGTGCGCGCCAGACGGTCGCACGAGGACGCCGGACGCGCGAAATCCGGCGGCGCTGGCCCGTGCTCTCGACGACATGGCCAATCGGGCTCGTCTCGCCTCGATGAGCGCACACGCCCTCGATATAGTGGAAAGACTGTTCGATCCCGATAAATTCATCAAAGAATTCCTGACATGGTAAAAGTCTTCGTCTTCGTCGATGCGCTGGGGTGGAAGCAGGTCGAGCGCTACGACTTTCTGCGCGATCTGCTGCCGAACAGGCGAAAGATAGAGATGCAGTTTGGCTACAGCTGCACGGCTATACCGACTATACTCACCGGCGAGCGCCCATCTGTGCACGGACATCTTGCGTTCTACGACTACGCTCCGTCGAAGAGTCCGTTCTGGAAAATGCGATTCCTCGCTCCTTTGCTGCGTCCGAAGTCCTTCTGGCGGCGCGGAAGGGTGCGCCACCAGCTGTCCAAGCTTATAAAGCGACTGTACGGCTTCACCGGATACTTTCAGCTGTACGGCGTCCCCGTTGAGAGGCTTCCGAAGCTGGACTACTGCGAGAAGACCGACCTCTTCGTGAAGGGCGGGCTCGCGCCGGTGAAAAATCTCGCGGATGTATGGAGCGAGCAGGGGCACCGCTATCTCATCTCCAACTGGCGGCTTCCCGAGGCGGAGAACTTCCGCATCGC
>DGVK01000066.1:0-838 GCA_002395905.1 Verrucomicrobia bacterium UBA4286
AGTGAAGCCGCCGGCGCATGAGGAAGCTCAAGAACATCCTCTACTTCCAGTATCCGTGGCGCCTCTGGCGCACCCGTCTCGCCGGCATCTACCGCTATGCGGCCCGGGCCGGATGGAACGTGCAGGTCGTCGAGCACGGCCTTACGGCCATGCCGGTCGTGCGCGAGCTTGAATACTGGCGACCCGACGGCTGCATCGTCGAAGGAATCGTGATGGAGCGCCCGGGGGCGAAAGCCTCCGACTTCGGCCGCACGCCGGTGGTCTTCTGCGACGCAAACCGCGAAAAGGTGCCGCGCCGCTTCTTCGGCGTCGAGCACGATTCCGCCGCGACCGCCGTCCTCGCCGCCCGCGAACTCCTCTCGCTCGGTTTCGACGACTATGCGTTCGTCGGCAACATCCGCCCGCACGACTGGTCGCGCCGCCGCGAGCAGGTCTTCGCGCGCGAAGTCGCCGCGGCGGGGTGCGCGTTCCACTCCTTCGCGTCCGGCCGCGACCGCTCGGCGGAGGCGTTCTTCGCGCGCATCCGCCCGTGGCTCAAGGCGCTGCCGAAGCCCTGCGGCCTCCTCGCCGCGAACGACATCTCGGGCGAGCTCGTCCTGCAGGCGTGCCGCATGGAGGGCATCGCCGTCCCGCAGGAAGTCTCGGTGGTGGGGGTCGACAACGACGATCTCATCTGCGACCATTCGACGCCCACCCTCACGAGCGTCGCGCCCGACTTCGAGTATTCGGGCTATCTCGCGGCGCATCTTCTGGACGAGGCCATGGCCGGACGCGCCGCGCCGCGCGTCGAGTTGTTCGGCGCGACGCACATCGTCCGGCGCGGTTCGTCGGCGCGGCT
>DGVK01000066.1:912-4789 GCA_002395905.1 Verrucomicrobia bacterium UBA4286
AGACGCCGCGCCGTGGAGCGGATAAGCCGCGACGCCTGCGCCGGCCTTACCGCCGCCGAGGTGTGCCGTGTGATCGGCGGCAGCCGCAGACGTGCCGAAGGGCGTTTCAAGGCGCTTACCGGAAGGTCCATAGGCGCCGCGATAATAGAGGCGCGCGTGGAGCGCGCGAAAGCGCTGCTGCTCAAGCGGGCCATGCCGATAGAGACGATATTCTCCGAATGCGGCTGGGAGAGCGACGCGTCGCTGAGGCGGGCGTTCAAGAAAGTCGCCGGCCTCTCGCCGCGCGAGTGGCGCGCCAGGTGCGGCTAGCGGCGGGCGTGCGCAATGCGCACGATTGTTTTTGCGCAATGTGCGCGTTTGTCTCGTGCGGTTATGGTATACTTCAAAGTGTCGAGGCAAAGGCCCGGCGCAACATAACGAAAGGGAACGCTCATGAGAAAGCAGGTTCGGTTCGGTATAGTCACCGCGTTTTGCGCGGTTGCATCGCTCGTCGCACACGCGGATACCGTCGCGTGGTGGCGCTTCGAAGAGAAAGCCCCGGGCGAAAAAGCCGCCGCCGGTACGGTGAAGGATTCCGTGAACGATAAGATTGTCGCCCTTCCTGAAGTAAGCGAAGGAGCCACTGTTTACGAGGCAGGAACATCCACGTATGAATCTTCTGCCTATGCGCCCGTGTATGCGAGCCCGTTTGCGGGGCGCAAGGTGGTCGATCCCGTCTCGGGCGCGACCTGCGTCAACAATGCCGCCATGAAGTTCTCCACTGCCAAGGGAGGCTCGGGCGATCTCCCCGCGTACTACGGCGGCTGCCTTAAAGTGGCGAACACCCAAACGCTCCTCAAGGATTGCTCGTCAAATATCACCATCGAGGCGTTCATCTGCACGACCGGCGGCTTGGACTGCGCGTACAACTTCGCCCCGATTGTCGCGTCAATCGACGGCACGAGCTGGGCCGGCGAGCGCTGGGCGCTCTACCTCGATACCGAGTCGAAAGGTCTTGGCCGTTTTGCAATGCGCATCAACACTAGAAAGGGTGTTGTGAAATATCAAGGCAACGCGCCGGCGAAAACGATCAACGACGGCGTCTGGCATCATATCGCCTATGTGTATCATGGAACAGCCCAGAAACCCAACGTGAAACTTTATATCGACTACGTCTGTGTCGCGACTTATACCGATGCTGACATTGAGTCATCCATTCCTTACGGCGAGAACAATGCCATCTATATCGGCGGATATGACAAATATTCCAATAACGCCGGATATCGCCGATTCCCGGGCCTTATCGACGAGGTGCGAATCTCCGACGCCGTGCTTGAACCGGCGCAGTTCCTGCACCTCGTCTCGACGGGCGGCGATGACAAGGATGTGATTCTGCACATTCCGTTTGAAGGGTCGTCGTCGCCCGCCCTCACGGAAGGCGCGGTGCTCGGCGGCACGGTCGGCGGAGTCCAGGCTGTCTACCACGCGACCAAGGCCGCGGCGGGAGCTTCGGCGGCCTTCGACACGACCGAAAAGGCGGGCGCGTCCGTCGGCTCGGGGCTCTACGCCGATTCGACGGTCGCCGACGCCTCGTCGCTCTGCCTCGTTTCGGCCGATGACGGCGCGAAGGGCTGTTTCGTGCAGGCGCCCGCAGTGACCAGCGGGTTGTGGACGGAAGACCCCGGCCTGCCGGTCACGAACTTCAACTACACTGTGGAATGTTTCGCCAAGGCCGCCGTCAAAGGTCAGGTGCGCCGGACGATTCTCAAGATAGGCGCCTCCGGGTCATACATCCCCGCGCATTTCGTCACGGGCGATTCCAACCATTCCAGCGAGGCCGAATTCTGCTGCGCCTTGAACGCAGGCCTTAAATGGACGTCCCTGGGCAGGTCGTCGGCCGACTTCGACGACGGCGAATGGCACCACCTCGCGCTCGTGAGCGACGCGACGAACAAGGCCGTTCGCGTCTACTTCGACTACAGGCTCGTGGCGACGGAGAGCAACGCATATCTGCCCGTCGCTCCCGGTTTCGGCCTGTATATCGGCTGCATGGAGCGCGGCGAGGGACAGTTCTTCGACGGCTGGATCGACGACGTGCGCGTGACGAAGCGCGCGCTCGATCCAGAGGAGTTCCTTACGACCCACGCCGTCGGCTCGGCTACGCAGCCTCTCCTCGCGGCGATGCTTGAGCGGAACTACGAATTTACCGGCGTGGCGGACTCCTATTGGACCTTGACCGGCACCGGCGCGGCGCGCACGGGCGGCACGGCTCCGGTCTTCGAGCAGGCTTCGCGCGGCGCGCTTCTCCTGGACGGCGCGAACGGCTCCAGTAGGGCGGTGAATGAATGGTCGGCCAAGATGGACCGCAGCAACATCACGTTCCCCGTGAGCCCGCTCTACGAGCAGGACGCCTACACGGTCGAGTTCTGGGCCAAGTTCGACGGCTACAAGGTGGGCGGTGAAGAAAAGGCCGCCGACGCCAAATTGGGCGGCAACAATCACGCCGGCGTCCTCCGTTTCGTGCGTGCCGATTCGACCACGTTCGACTGGTATCTCTTTCGCATTGCGGACAACCCGAGCGGCTTCCAGATCGCCATTCGCAACGCCAAGGGCACCATCGAATACAAGAGCTTCCTGCTTGAGAACCGGCTCGTGGCCGACGGCGAATGGCACCATTACGCCGTCCAGATCGCGCGGAATGCGGACAACACGCAGTGCTCCGTGATGCTCTACGCAGACTACGAACCGCTCGCCTTTTCGTCCACCGCCCCCAAAGAGCCGCAGACGGTCGCCGGACTCTTCAAGTCGGCGACGGGCCACCGCCTGATGGTCTGCGAATCGACGAGCGCGGACTACAACATCCTCGGCAATATAGACGCGGTGCGCTTCTGGCGCGGAACGCCCGACCCGTCGCAGTTCCTCGGCCGCGCGCCGAACGGCCTTATGCTTATCGTCCGCTAGCCGCGCGCCGCCGGCGCGAGGGTGACGGTGTGGCGGCAGGTGCGGGGGAGGGTGTCGCCGCGGGCGGCTTCTTCGCGCGTCCCGAAAGTCTCGACGACGAATGTGATGCGCCCGTCGGCAGGCGTCGCGTCAAGCCTCATCCGCGCCTTTACCACCGTGTCGTTCGACATGACAACCTCGCAGTCGCCGATCTTTTCTCCGCCCGTCGATTCGATCCACACGCGCCCCTTCGCCGGCGCGTCGCCGCCTGCAGGCGCGACGTAGATCGCGCGTCCGTCGATCGTCACCTCGTCGCCGGGCGCGACCTCGCCGTACGTGTTGGCGGTTGAGCCGAGAATGTGGAGTATCGCAGATTGCGCGCCCGCCGCGTTGACAAGCTTCATGTTGGAGAGGGCGTACCTCATTGAAGGGCTCACCGTCGCGCGTATCTCAAGATGGTTCTCGGGCGGCGTCGCGGGGTCGTTGCTGTGGGCGATGGAGCCGGTGGCGAACAGCTTCAAAGTGACGAGATTGCCGATTCGCACACTGCGGCCGGTGCGCGCCATGTAGCGAGGCAGAATGTTGCAGAGCGTGTTGATCATGCCCTCGACCGCATCGGCGTGAAGGTTGAGACCGGCGGTGCGCAGTTCGTCATCGAGCGCGCCAAGGCCGACGATCTGGTCGTTGTCGCCCTCAAGCTGCAGACGAAAGCGCTGCACGCCCTTCATGGGGTTCACCGGAACCGCCGTAAACAGCATGCCGCCTTCAAGAGCGGTGTCGCGGCGGTCGACGACGGCGTCGAAGCGCGACTGCGCGGGCCTGAGGCTCGTTCTTCTGGGAGAGATAAGATCTGGTTTGTTCATGAGATACCGCCTTTCTTTGTGGTTACGAGGGGGTATTATAGCATATCCCGGGGAGGCTTGACAAGGGGGTTGCCGGGGCGCGCTACAAAATACCT
>DGVK01000068.1 GCA_002395905.1 Verrucomicrobia bacterium UBA4286
CTATGACGTCCGTAATCCCCATCTGCGGGCATAGTTCCC
This sequence comes from Verrucomicrobia bacterium UBA4286, assembly GCA_002395905.1. GTDB lineage: Bacteria > Verrucomicrobiota > Kiritimatiellia > RFP12 > UBA1067 > UBA1067. The sequence continues at coordinate 40 of DGVK01000068.1, forward strand.
ACAGCGGATGCGGCGTCGGCGGCACGAATTCCACGAGCGTCATTTCGCTCCTCCATGAGGCGTCAGCACGAGAGACTTCTCGGTAAGCAGACACGGAGAGTCGTAGATTGGCACGTTGACGTAGCGCGTGGAATTGGCCGACACGCACACGTCCCTCTTCGGGAACTCGTAGACCTCGCCCGTGAATAGATCCACCCACACGGGATCCTTTAGGGGTGCGCCTGTCCACTTGAAGGTGTGGGGACGCGTGATAAAGCTATCGCCCGGACGCTCGTAGACGGGCACAACCTGTCCGGCGGGCAGCAACGGCTCCTTCTCCCTGTTCACCTTCCACGTCGTCTCCGCGCAAGTCCAGAACACGAACACGCGCGCGCCGTCGGCCTTGGCATATTCATAGGTGCACACGGTGCTGTCCTTAGTGCTGAAACCGGAGTCGACAACGCGCGTGAGCGTATCGTCGAACACGCTCACCACGTTCTGCACGGCGTAGTAGGCGCGCTTGACGGCGATCACCTCCTTCTCCTCGTTCGCGCGCAGAAGCCCCTTCAGGTTGATTTCGCGCCCCGTATGGTTGAAGTCGCAGATGGTGAACACGCTCGACTCCACGTCGTGCCCGAGGTCGCCGAGCATCCTGCGCATATCCCATTTGGCCTGGCTGTACTCGCTCCATGGTATGTTAGAGAGCGCAAAGCGCGTTGCCATCTCGCTCGGACAGCCGTTCTCGCCCTGACGCAGCTTCGCCGCAGGGTTGTATTTCGCGAGCACGGCCTTCTGCGCCTCGACCTGCGCGTAGGAACTCTCGGGCGCGGGCGCGTAGCCGTGGTAAATGATTGAATCGAACAGCTTAACATCCTCGCCCATCTCCTTCAGACACTCATCGAGGAATTCGGCACTGTTGTGCGCGAGCGAGAGTCCGGCGATACGTGCGTTTGGTATGTTGCGGCGAATTATCTTAGCGGTGCGCACGTTGAACGCCGCGATGGCGGCGGGCGTCTTCTTCGGCGTGCCGATGTCCGGCTCGTTCCACATCGCCCAATCTCGGACGCGCCCGGCGAAGTGCTTCGAGAGGGCATCCACCCACGCATCCCATCCGGCGAGACCCTCCTCGCTCGCAGGAAAGCCGCCGGCGAGGTCCCATCCGCCACCGCCTGGATAAACAGGATTGCCGTAGCCCGTCTCAAGCATCGGCATGATGCCCTGCTCAAGCGCATAGTCCACCTGATGGTCGAGCCAGGCGAAGTCGTACACCCCCCTCACCCGCTCGCACTTCGCCCAGCCCGCCTGCAGGCGTATCTTCTTGATGCCAAGAGGCGCGAGGAACCTCTTGTACTCGTCGAACTTCGCGAAGTCGCGGTCGAGCACCTCGCAGCCGAGCATCCAGTTTGAGCTGCGGATGTCCTTCACGCCGCGCGGCGCGAGCGTGCCCACTCGCTTCAGCCCCACGCGAAGCGGGGACTCCACGCGACCGGGGGCCGTGGACAGCTCGACCACGCCACTCGCCGAAATAACCAACGCGCAAACCACTGCAAAGATCAATTTCGTTTTCATCCGTCTTTCCTTTTCGATAATTGTCCGGTGGAACTGGTGGATAGACTACACTCCCGCCGACGAGAGGAAGCCGCCATCGACAGGCACGGTGATTCCGGTGACGAAAGCTGAAGCCGAATCGTCAAGAAGCCAGTTCACACATCCGAGAAGGTCTTCCGCCTCGCCGAAACGCCCCATCGGAGTATGGTGCATCACCTGTTCGCCGCGCGCGGAGAGGCCGCCGTCCGGCGTCATGAGATAGGCGCGGGAGCGTTCGTTGACCATGAAGCCCGGCGCGACGGCGTTGACGCGCACCTTCGCCGGCGCCATGTACTGCGCGAAGAACATCGTCCAGTTCGCTATCGCCGCCTTGCTCATAGCGTAAGGCGCGACGCGGGTCAGCGGACGGTACGTGTTCATCGATGCGAAGTTGAGAATCGCGCCACCGCCCGCTTTCGCCATTTGAAGGCCGAAGATTCGCGAGGGTATTACGGTGCCGAGGGTGTTGATTTCAAGAACCGACTTGAATGCCTCCATGTCGATGTCGAAGAAACCGCGATCTGCGGGGAGTTCTTTTTGGACAGGATTAACAGGATTTACAGGATTGTTTTTAACGCAGAGGTCTTTTTCGCAGAACCTAAGCCGCGTCGGCATGGCCTTTACGTTGTTTCCGCCCGCGCCATTGATCAGGAAGCGGCAAGGCCCCCATTCAGCCTCGACGCGCACGGCGATATCAGCCACGGCCGCCTCATCGGTAACGTCACCTGGCTCAATGCGGCAGACGCCCTTCGCCGCCGCGATTGCGGCGGACACCTTCTCAAGTTTCTCGCGGGTGCGTCCCACGAGAACGACCTTCGCGCCCTTCTTGGCCAGGTCGATTGCGATGGCCGAGCAGAGCGTCCCGCCCGCGCCGGTGACTACGACGACTTTATCATTGCAATATGAGTTCATTTTTTCGATGTTTGTTTTTGACAGGATTTACAGGATTGACAGGATTATCGTTGCTTTCGCTGATTTCCATTTGTGAACAATCCTTCTTTGTGCTCTTTGTGTTCTTTGTGGCTA
>DGVK01000097.1:0-5833 GCA_002395905.1 Verrucomicrobia bacterium UBA4286
ATCGAGACGATCAACAAGCTTATGCGCGTCCAGAAGAAGCTCATACAGACTCTCGGGCGCGAGCCGAACGAAACCGAGCTCGCGGCCGAGATGAACATGCCTCTGGACCAGGTGAGGGCCGTGCGCAAGATGGCCCAGCAGCCAATTTCGCTTCAATCGAAAGTCGGCGACAACGACGACGCCCACTACGGCGACTTCATCCCCGACCTTTCGAGCGAGAATCCTTTCGAGGTGACCGAGGGCCATCTGCTCAAAGAGCGCCTGAGGGAGATTCTCGAAACTCTGACGGACCGCGAGCGGCAGGTTGTCGACTTCCGCTTCGGCTTGACGGACGGGTGCAGCCGCACGCTTGAAGAGGTAGGCCGGCTGTTCAACGTGACGCGCGAGCGAATCCGCCAGATAGAGGCCAAGGCGCTAAGGAAACTGCGCCACCCGAGCCGCATGAAGTCGCTCGGAGACTACAGGAACAGCTGACGGGTGGCTCCCGCCGGTAAATAAGGAAAAAAGAAGAAAGAGAAGGTATCTGCAATGACTATTGCATGCATCAAACAGGTAGCGGAGCTTTTTGCGGCTCCGAACACATGCGCAGCCTCGGTTCTGGCCGGCGCGGCGTTCATTCTGGGCGCGGTTGTGGCGCTCGCGGTGCGCCGCGCGGTATGCCCGTGCGCGGGGAAGAAGTCCGCCAAGGCGGGGGGGAAGGCCCCCAGGCCTGCGGCGCCCAAGGCCGACAAGCCCCATCCCGCGCCGGCCGACGGCTCGATAGAGATATATGTCGGCAATCTCAGCTACGAGATGACCGACGACCAGCTCCGCAAAGCGTTCGAGGCCTATGGAAAGGTTAACTCCGCGCGCATCATCACGAACCGCTACAACAACAAGTCCAAGGGCTTCGGGTTCGTGCACATGCCCGACCGCGCCGAGGTCGAGGCCGCGGTCGCGGCTTTGAACGACAAAGAGCTGCTCGGCCGCAGGCTCAAGTGCAACATCGCGCGCAATACGCTGTAAAGCGGTTTTTCATCCTGAAAGGGAGGTGGGGTCATGTCGAGAGTTCTTGTTCCGCTTGCGGACGGCTTCGAGGAGATCGAGGCAGTGACTGTGGTAGACGTCCTCCGTCGCGGGGGCGTCGAGGTTGTGACGGCGGCCATAGGCGGCGCGCTTGAGACGCGCGGCGCGCATGGGATGTCCGTCAAGGCCGACGCGTTCTTCGCCGACGCCGCAGAAGGCGAGTTCGACGCGATCGTTCTCCCCGGCGGCGGCGAAGGGACCGAAAACCTGCGCGGCTGCGCGCCTCTCCTGGACCGCCTGCGCCTGCAGAAGGAGCAGGGCCGGCTGCTTTGCGCGATATGCGCCGCGCCGACCGTGCTGATAGAGGCCGGCGTGGCAGACCAGGGGCTTCACATGACGTGCTATCCGAGCATGATGATGGAGCTTGACAGACAGTACACGAACGTCCCCGTCGTGACCGACGGCGACCTCGTCACCGGGCAGGGGCCCGGTGCGGCGATGCTGTTCGCGCTGGTCGTTCTGCAGTCTCTCAGAGGCGGCGCGGCGGCGGCGAAGATCGCGCGCAACCTTGTGACGGACGTGCTCGACAGATGAAGCGCCTGCCGGCGATTCTCGCTCTGGCGCCGTTGCTGGCCTTCGCCGAGACGGAGGTCAGCTTTCTTTTTGCATACGATCCGGCTAGGCCAGAATCGCCCGAGACCCGCGCCATTCTCGAGCTGTCCAAGGAGGAGCGCGATGTCGTGCCGGTCAAGTGGGGCGGCCTCACGCTCCCTGGCGCAGGCGGCCGCGCCACATTCATGCTCGCGCTGGCCGGCGGTACGGCGCCCGATATATACAAGGCATGGTTTCACATACTTCGCCATGACATATCGCAGGGGTTCGTATATCCTCTGGACGAATGGGAGTCGCCTCCGCAGACGCCGGCCGACCTTTGGGACCGCGTGCGCGTGCAGGACGGTCGCGTCTGGGCGCTGCCCACGCCGGGCACGGCGTATTACGGGATAATCTACCGCAAGGATCTCGTGCGCGCGGCAGGCCTGGACGCCGAGCGCCCCCCGGCCACATGGTCGGAGTTCCGCGACTGGTGCGTCGCGCTCACGCGCCCCGGCTGCAGGGCTTTCGCGATCGAAAACAGGCCGTGGGGATTCCTGCCGTGGGTGCAGTCCGCCGGAGGCGACGTGATACGCGAGCTGCCGGACGGCTCGTTCGAGGCGTGTTTCGATTCTCCGGCCGCGCTGAAGGCGGCCGCGTTTCTTCAAGACCTCGTGCGGCGCGACGTCGTGCGCGGCCTGCCTACGCTTACCGCAGCGGACGACATCGGCCCTCTTTTCACGGCAGGCGAGATCGCCGCTGTGTTCGGCGGCGAGGATCTTGTGCGCCGTCTCACCGACGCGCTCGCATTCCCGCCGGAGCTTGTCGGGATAATGCCGTTCCCGGCGGCGGATGACGGAGGCGTGCGCGTTCTGCAGGCCCACCGTCATTTCTACGCGATGAGCGAATCTGTGGCGAGGCGGCCGAAGGAGGAGCGCGATCTTGTATACCGCTGTCTTAAAGCGCTCGCCTCGCCCGAGATAGCCGACGATGAAGTGCGGCGCAACGTGGCCGAGGGGCGCGCGATGTGGTGCCGTCCGGACGATCTGGTGCGTCTCGGCTTTTCGGAAGAGGCCGCCGCGCTGCCGGCGGAGGCGAGGGCGATGTACGCCGATCTCGCGGCGGGCCGCGTAAAGGCTGTCACAGAGCCGTGGGTCGGCTTCTGGCAGGCGGCGAGCGACCTTGTGCAGAGGCGGTTTCTCGGGCTGCTGCTTTCGGATGCAGGACGTGAACTTGACTGCGCTGCGGCGTTGCGGTCTGTGACGGAAGATGCCAACCGCGGGCTCATGTTCAGCACCGATGATTCGGGCGTGAGGCGGGCCCGCCCGTACGCGAGGGTGATCTTCGGCGTTCTTCTGTGCTGCGTGCTCGTCGCGTGGCGAATCGCGGCGAAGGCGCGCCGCGCGGCGGCGGACGGCGGGCGGCGGGCGGCGGGCGGGCCGTTTCGCGCGGCGCCATGGATTTTTCTGGCGCCGGCGCTCGCCTCGATCGCGCTGTGGAGCTATTATCCTCTGTTGAAGGGAGCGGTGATGGCGTTTCAAGACTACCGCATTGTGGGGTCGGCCGCGTGGGTCGGGCTGGACAACTTCATCCGCGTTTCGACCGATCCGGGCTTCTGGCTTTCGTGGCTGAGGACGCTTGAATATGTTGTGGCGACCCTCGCGCTCGGGTTCGTGACGCCGATAATCCTGGCCGTGATGCTGTGCGAGATACCGAGGGGAAAGGTGTTCTTCAGGTTCCTCTACTTCCTGCCCCACCTCACAAGCGCGCTGGTCGTCACCCTCCTGTGGAAGCTGATGTTCGATCCGACCGAGAACGGCATGTTGAATCAGATTCTTATGTCGCTGGGCTTTGCGCGCCGCTCGTGGCTGCTCGATCCGGCGTGGGCGATGGTATGCTGCATACTCCCTGGCGCATGGGCGGGGGCGGGTATAAGCTCTCTCATCTACATCGCGGCGCTCGGGTCGCTGCCGCAGGACTATTACGAGGCCGCCGCCATAGACGGCGCGGGCATACTCGCGCGACTGCGCCACGTGACGCTCCCGCAGCTCGCGCCGTTGATGGTGATAAACTTCGTCGGGGCGTTCATAGCGGCGTTTCAGGGAATGGGGTCGATATTTCTCCTTACCTTCGGCGGACCGGGCGACGCGACGCAGGTCCTTTCGCTTCAGATCTGGAAGGAGGCCTACAACAACCTGCGCTTCTCGACCGCCACCACGATGGCGTGGTATCTCGGGGTGGCGCTGATATGCTTCACCTGCCTGCAGATAAGATTCCTGCGGCGCGTGGAATTCCGCCAGGCCTCGGCCTAGCTCCGCCCGGGAAATCTGCTATAATATACCGCTGAATGTCACCGGCCGAATTTATAGACAACCCAAAGTGGGCGGACTTCATCCCGGAAGTCAAGGAGCCCGCGAAGAGGCGCCACCTGCCGACGCATGAAGACTGCTCGCGGCTTGATCCCGAGAAGACGGCTTCACACATCATGGCGGGCGGTGTTCTCGGCGCCATGCCCGGCTACGAGGAGCGCCCCGGCCAGATCGACATGCTAAAGGCGATCGTCCGCGCGTTCAATTCGCGCGAGCACCTTATGATCGAGGCGGGAACAGGCGTCGGCAAATCGCTTGCCTACCTGCTGCCCGCGATGCATTGGGCGCTCGTGAACGACACGCCGGTGATCGTGTCGACGGCGACGCGCAACCTGCAGAGCCAGCTTGTAGGGTCGGACATACCCAAAGCGCTGCGCACTCTCGGCGATGACGCGGCGGCTTTCAAGGTCGCCCTCCTTAAAGGCCGCGCCAACTACCTCTGCCTGCGTGCACTCTCCGAATTCTTCGCGCCAGGTTTCTGGACGATGTCCCGCGAGGAGCAGAAAGAGATGCCGCGCTTCATCGAATGGCTCAACTCCACGCGCGACGGCGACCTCGACGGATACGACGGTCTGCCTCGCAGCCTCCTCACCTGCCCCGGCGAAGAATGCAGCGGGAGGCGCTGCCCGTATTATTCGCGCTGCTTCGTCTACCGCGCGCGCAAGAACGCGGCCGACGCGCATCTCGTCGTGGTGAACCACGCTCTCGTCCTCGCCGAGGCGTCGGCGCCGGGAAGCGGCCTCCTCCCGTCCTACGGACGCCTCGTTCTCGACGAGGCGCACAATCTTGAGTCGATCGCGACCGACTTCCTCAGTTTTGAATTCTCCAAGAACGCCCTCACGCGAATCCTCAACAGACTCATCCGCAAGGGCCGCGGCAGTCGCTTCGGCGCGGGCGGGATACTCTCATCGGTAGAGCGCCAGCTGCAGAAGGGTGTTCTCGGCGCGAGCGCCGTCGCAGACCGCGTGGGAAACCTTCTCAAAGACGCGTCGTCGCTCGTCGTGAGAATCGTAGACGCGGCGGACGAGCTGTCGGATGTGGCCGAAAGGCTTCTGCGCCCGGCGAAGAAGGGCGGGTGCGTTCGCTACCGCGTGGTCGCGGATGAAACGGGCGCGCCTGTGCGCCAGCACTCTCTTCACGGACTCTTCGAGCCGTATGCGGCGGACGCCTGGGACGAGCAGCGCTTTCTTGCCGTGCAGTCGCGTTTCGAGTCGGAGCTCGCCGCGCTCGTGAACCTTCTCCACAACCTGCGCGACACGCTGGAGGGTTCCGCGCCCGAGGGCGAGATGAACTATTGCGCCGATCTCGCCGCGCAGGTCGCCGGCATCGCGGAGAGCCTTGTAGCCTTTGCGAACGAGGCCAACTTCGCCATACGCGGCGAAAAGAACACCCACGCCTACTGGGTCGAGCGCGTGCATATCGAAAAACGTCCGTCCTACATACGCCTTGTCGCCGCGCCGCTTTCCGTGGCCGAAGACCTTCACCGCATGCTCTACGACGTGAAGGATTCCGTCGTGCTGTCGTCCGCCACGCTTCGCGTCGGCAACAGCTTTTCCTACATGGCCAGGCGTCTCGGCTGCGGCGAACGCTTCAAGATGCTTACCGCCGAGAGTCCTTTCGACTACTTCCGTCAGGCGACGGTGCTCGCGCCCGACTGCCTGCCCGACCCTTCGTCCGACGCGGCGTCGTATTCCGAGGCGCTCGCGTCGCTTATGAAGGACCTCTTCGACGCGACCCGCGGGCGCGCGCTCGTCCTGTTCACAAGCTATGAGATGATGAAGTCGGTCGCCGCCCATGCGCGCGGAGAGCTTGCGGCGGCCGGCATAAGGCTGCTGGTGCAGGGCGAGGGGATGTCGCGCGAATCGATG